>NZ_JASNGE010000011.1:0-185528 GCF_030164735.1 Bacillus sp. RB3 | reverse complement strand
GAAGAAAATTTAGCCATAAAAAATGCACCTCCAATTGTTAGTTATGTGTCTAACAATTGGGGTGCACTTCATTTCCTGTTGGTCTTTCGTATATGTATCACTTTTCAAAGCGATCTAACATCTCGTCTCTCATTCCGAAACTTACTACTGCAATTCCTATATACATAAACAGAAGGAATGCCGGATGAACTGTGTTGTACCAGCTGCTGTCAACGATTAAGTAAATCGTTAATGCCACAACAAGAACAAACGCTAAGATAAACATATAAAAGTGTCTTGTACTACCCATGATAAACTCCTCTCTTCTCACTTCACCATTCAACAGTTTATTTTATCGAATAATTCGATATGACTCAAGGTTAACTTTCTGTTATGTAATCAAGTTCCACCTTTACAATGTCCTCACATGCTATTGAAATGATTGTTCCTTGTTTATCAATCGCCGTCACTTCTCTATTATCCATTACACGATTTGCTACTCTTTCTAACACTTTTCCTTGGTCTCGATAGCAAAATTCTTTTACAT
The DNA here is from genome assembly GCF_030164735.1 of Bacillus sp. RB3. Taxonomy (NCBI): domain Bacteria; kingdom Bacillati; phylum Bacillota; class Bacilli; order Caryophanales; family Bacillaceae; genus Bacillus; species Bacillus sp. RB3. The sequence continues at coordinate 185,002 of NZ_JASNGE010000011.1, read as the reverse complement.
CTTTAATTGTTTCTCCATTTTCTAAATGGTATACCATTCTATAACATCGATATCCCAAAATTTCACCCCCGTCTTGTTCGTTTTTTCACATATACATAAAAATGAGTAATCTTTGCCTCATCACATCTTCTTAATTTCAATAAAATTCTAACAAAAATAAATACTTTTATCAAACCGACTTTTTCAACAAAACTACCTATAAAACTACACCTTTATACCATTAGGAAACAAAAAACATATTTTTTTAACATTTTCTTCACTATTTCTGCATAAAGTGAAACTTTAATCAGTGGGGATTTTTGTTCATTCCCACTGATTATTAGTTGAACCAATCGGGCATTTACGGACAGTTTATCTCCCACCTGGCTTCTTTGCACCAGCTAAGTTTTGAGTTGAGAGTTTACTGTCCGTTAATGCGGGACAAATTATCCATACAAAAAAAGAACCCGCCTCAGCGAGTTCTTCTTTTGTTATTTTAATCAAACTTGTACAGGAGCTGGCTTCGCATAACGTAAAACTGGTTTACGTGCAGCCATCGTTTCGTCTAAACGTTTAATGACTGTCGTATGCGGTGCTTCTTGTACAACTTCTGGATTTTCTTCTACTTCTTTAGCGATTTGAATCATCTTATCAATGAAACCATCTAATGTTTCTTTTGATTCTGTTTCTGTCGGCTCAATCATAATACATTCTTCCACATTTAATGGGAAGTAAATTGTTGGTGGATGATAACCGAAATCAAGCAGACGTTTTGCAATATCTAATGTACGTACACCAAGTTTCTTTTGACGACGACCTGATAATACAAATTCATGTTTACAATGTCTATCGAATGGAAGATCGTAGAATGGCGCTAATCTTCTCATCATATAGTTCGCATTTAATACCGCATACTCAGTTACTGCACGCAATCCATCTGGACCCATAGAGCGAATATACGTGTATGCACGAACGTTAATTCCGAAGTTACCATAGAATGGTTTCACACGACCAATTGCTTCTGGACGGTCGTAGTTGAAGTGATAACCATTTTCCGTTTTCTCTAAAATCGGTTTTGGTAAGTACGGAATTAAATCAGCTTTCACACCTACTGGACCAGAACCTGGGCCACCACCGCCGTGAGGACCTGTAAATGTTTTATGAAGGTTTAAATGCACAACGTCAAATCCCATATCTCCTGGGCGTGCTTGGCTTAATACCGCATTTAAGTTTGCACCATCATAGTATAATTTACCGCCTGCATTATGGACGATTTCTGCCATTTCTAAAATATTTTCTTCGAATAGACCCAATGTATTAGGATTTGTTAACATAAGTGCTGCTGTTTCTTCGTTTACAACACGTTTTAAGTCTTCTAAGTCAACAAGGCCATTTTCATTTGATTTTACTGTAATTGTTTCAAAACCAGCTACAGTTGCAGATGCTGGGTTCGTTCCGTGAGCAGAGTCAGGCACAATTACTTTCGTACGGTTAAAGTCACCATTCGCTTCATGGTATGCACGAATTAACATTAAACCTGTCCATTCTCCGTGTGCACCAGCTGCTGGTTGTAAAGTAACAGTATCCATACCTGTAATTTCAATTAAATGCTCTTGTAAGTCGTACATTAATTCCATTGCACCTTGTACTGTCTTTTCATCTTGCAACGGATGAATATTTGCAAATCCTGCGAAACGAGCTACACTCTCATTAATTTTCGGATTATATTTCATCGTACAAGATCCAAGTGGATAGAATCCAGAATCCACACCGTGGTTACGGTTTGAAAGTGCTGTATAGTGGCGCATAATATCAAGTTCAGATACTTCTGGTAGCTCTGCATCTTCTACTCGAATATAATCGCTCTCAAACACATCTTCTAGTTTCACTTCTTCTACATCTAATTTGGGTAAGCTATATCCTATGCGTCCTTCTTTACTCACTTCAAAGATAAGTGCTTGGTCTTGGTTCTTCATTGGATAGCCCCCATTTCGTTTACAAGTGTGTCAATTTCCTCTTTTGTACGAAGCTCAGTTACTGCTACAAGCATATGGTTTTCATGCTCTTTATAATCACGGCCTAGATCGTAACCACCGATAATATTCTTTTGTAATAATACATCGTTTACTTCTTTCACTGGACGTTTGCAATCTACAACAAACTCATTGAAGAATGGTCCAGCAAATGTTACTGTGAAGCCTTTCGCTTCAAATTGACGTTTTGCATATTGTGCTTTAGAAATGTTTTGACGTGCCATTTCTTTCACACCTTGTTTGCCAAGTGCCGTCATTGCAACAGAAGCTGCTAATGCATTTAACGCTTGGTTTGAACAAATGTTAGATGTCGCTTTATCACGACGAATATGCTGTTCACGTGCTTGTAACGTTAATACAAATCCACGTTTACCATCTGAGTCTACAGTTTGTCCAACAAGACGTCCTGGAATTTTACGCATAAATGCTTTCGTTGTTGCAAAGTAACCACAGTGCGGTCCACCAAACTGCGTTGGAATACCGAATGGTTGTGCATCACCGATTACAATATCAGCACCAAATTTCCCTGGTGGTGTTAATGCGCCTAATGATAATGGATTTGAAGAAACGATAAATAATGATTTTTGTTGATGAACGATTTTTTCAATATCAGCTAATTTTTCAACTTGTCCGAAGAAGTTTGGATATTGAACGATTACACAAGCAACTGTATCATCTACTTCACTTTGTAATACGTCTAAATCTGTTACACCATCTTTATGATTAATTTCAACAACTTCAAGATTTTGTCCTTTTGCATACGTTTCAAGTACTGCTCTTGATTCTGGATGAACCGCGCTAGATACAAGAATTTTCTTTTTGCGAGTATGACCAGCTGCTAACATTGCCGCTTCAGCTAAAGCTGTACCCCCGTCATACATAGAAGAGTTTGCTACATCCATTCCTGTTAATTCACAAATCATTGTTTGGAATTCAAAGATTGCTTGTAATTCCCCTTGTGAAATTTCCGGTTGGTATGGTGTGTAAGCTGTATAAAATTCTGAGCGAGAAATAACATGATCTACAATTACTGGAGCATAATGATCGTATACGCCTGCTCCTAAGAAAGAAGCGTATTCTTTTAAGTTAGCATTTTTACTAGCCATTTGAGATAGCTCTTTTAAAAGCTCTGGCTCTGATTTTGCTTCTTTAATTTTTAAATCCCCTTTAAAACGAACACTCTCTGGAATATCAGAGAATAATTCATCGATCGTTTGAACGCCGATCGTTTGTAACATTTCTTTTTTGTCTTCTTCTGTCATTGGAAGATAACGATGCAACATGAAATCTACCCCTCTCCCCGTTACTTTGAACGTTTGTAAAATGGTGTTGGAACAACTACTGCTTTGACGCGTTTATTACGAATTTCAATTTCTACTTCTGTATCAACTGCTGCGTATTTTACATCAATTAGTGCTAAACCAATGCTTTTCTTTAACGTTGGAGATTGTGTACCACTCGTTACTTCCCCAATTTTTTCTTCACCAATAAATACAGGGTAATGCGTACGAGGAATTCCACGTTCGATTACTTCGATGCCGACTAATTTACGAGGCGCACCGTTTTCTTTTTGCTCTTTTAACGTTGCTTTTCCAAAGAAGTCTGCTTCTTTATTTGTTTTTACCGCAAAGCCAATTCCAGCCTCAATCGGTGTAATATCTTTTGATAATTCTTGTCCATAAAGTGGTAATGTTGCTTCGAATCGAAGTGTATCACGAGCACCTAAACCACATGCTTTTAAGCCCTCTTCTGCTCCAACTTCAAGAAGTTTCTCCCAAAGTTTTGCAGCATCTTCACTCTTACAGTAAATTTCGAATCCATCTTCACCTGTGTAACCTGTACGAGATACAAGTGCTGGAATTCCATCTACAAGAATATCGTTTTTAAATTTAAAGAACTTAATTTCTTTCAAATCTTCTGACACAACTTTTTGTAAAATGCCTTCTGCTTTTGGTCCTTGAATTGCAAGCTGTGCAACTTCACTAGAAACATTGACTACTGTCGCATCGCCAATTACATGACTTGCTAACCATTCGTAATCTTTCTCGATATTTGATGCATTGATTACTAATAAATAGTCTTCTTCACCACGTTTGTAGATTAATAAATCATCTACTGTACCACCATTTTCGTAGCACATAGCTGTATATTGTGCGCCCCCTACCTTTAAGGTAGATACGTCATTTGTAACAACACGTTGTAAAAATGCTAAACTATCTACACCTTTTACTTCAACTTCTCCCATATGAGACACATCGAACAAACCTGCAGCTGTACGTACAGCTTCGTGTTCTTCTTTAATGCTTGAAAATTGAACTGGTAATTCCCAACCACCGAAGTCGATTGTTTTTCCACCATACTTCGCGTATACATCAAATAACGGTGTACGTTGTAATGTAATCATGCTCTCTCCCCCTTATGCTTTGACAAATCAATAAAAGTTGCTTCCCTTTTCTAAACATTTTCATTCTGAAAAGATAGGATATACGGAATCTCATTATATTTTTTTATGAAAGCGTAAATAAAAAATCACTTTCTTGGATAAAATACGAAAGATTCCACACATTTCACACCATTATCCTAACATCATTCGCTATATTTCATCAATATTCTAGCATAAAAAATAATTTAGAATTTTTTATGTTAAAACACAATAAATACAGCTTTTGAGATTTAATACTTTATTATTGTCTATCATATAGCCTTTAATAACGATAATTATGCCTTCTTTTAAGGCAAATCATCATACATTAAAAAATAATTACTTTAGTTTATAAAAGGTGGGAGAGTTGTAATGAATGTCGATATTTCCGTAGATCGGACATGGCAAAACAATTTTTTAAATAGAATTGACGAAGATGGTCCTTGGACAAACTGGGATTTATATCACTTAGCTTATGAAACAGAAAAATCGTTACTTGTTCCTACTTTTGATGGACTACAAGCACCGAAACATTTATCCCATTTCACACCGCTTCCGCATCAATTAGAAGTCGCTCAAAATGTGATTGAACAAATGAACGGTAAAGCGATTCTAGCAGATGAAGTAGGCCTTGGAAAAACAATCGAAGCTGGACTTATTTTGAAAGAATACATGGTCCGCGGGCTTGTGAAAAAGGTACTTATACTTGTCCCAGCTTCTCTCGTATCACAATGGGCATACGAACTGAATACAAAGTTTTTCATTCCCGCTGTAGCACAAAAGAAAAGCTACTCATGGGAACAAGCTGACGTAATCGTATCATCAATTGATACTGCGAAACGTTCACCACATCGCGATATCGTGTTGAACTTGGAATATGACCTTATTATTATCGATGAAGCACATAAACTGAAAAATAATAAAACAAAAAACTATGAATTTGCACAACGATTAAAAAAGAAGTTTTGTTTATTACTAACCGCTACTCCTGTTCAAAATAAGATTGATGAAATTTTTAACCTTGTTTCTTTATTAAAACCAGGACATTTAGGCAATCAATCCAACTTTGAAGAATATTACGCTTCCAAAAATCGCTCAGCCGAATCAGATGAAGACTTAAAAGCTCTCATTAATAAAGTAATGGTGCGAAATAGACGACATAATACCGGTATCGATTGGCCGAAGAGACATGTACGTACAATTTTTGTTGAGTTTAATGAACAAGAACAAGCTCTATATAATGATATCGAAAATTGGCGAGGACAAGACGCCTTCACATCTGCTTTCTCATCGTTAACTTTAAAACGGGAAGCGTGTAGTAGTCGTGAGGCTGTTTACTATTCATTGAAAAAGCATGTAGAAAAAAGACAGAAAGAAAACGAACATTATATAAAAGATCCACATATCGATGTGCTAATGGACAAAATTAATCATATTCCTTTCAACTCAAAAGCAAATAAAGCTCTTGAGCTTATAAAAGAAATTGACGATAAAGTCGTTATCTTCACAGAATATCGAGCGTCACAAATGTACTTACAATGGTTTTTACAACAACACGGTATTTCTTCCGTTCCATTCCGCGGCGGGTTTAAACGCGGGAAGAAAGATTGGATGAAGGAGCTTTTCCAAAACCACTCACAAGTATTAATTGCAACTGAAGCTGGTGGTGAAGGGATTAACTTACAGTTTTGTAGCCATATGATCAATTATGATTTGCCATGGAATCCAATGCGTCTTGAGCAAAGAATCGGACGTATTCACCGTCTCGGTCAAAAAAATGATGTTCATATTTATAACTTAGCTACAAAGCATACTGTTGAAGAACATATTCTGAAACTGTTATATGAAAAAATCAACTTATTCGAGCGTGTTATTGGTGAACTCGATGAAATTTTAACGAGAATTAATATGAAAAACATCGACGCGCACATTCAAGAAATTTTCGCGCAATCAAAAAGCGAAGGTGAAATTAGAATTAAGATGGAAAACTTAACATCTATTATCGACTTTGCGAAACGAAATGAAGCTGAGGTGCAAGGCTATGCAGCAACATGAAATTCATAATTACTTATACAATTTCTTTGAGGCGAATAACTGTGAAATTTTAGAACGTTCTCCTCATTTATTAGATGTACAGTTAACAATTGAGATGGATAAATTATTAATGAATCGCCCTTTTTATTGGCACTATCTTGAGAAAACAGGAGGCGTACCGAATCCGATGCGCCTTACTCTTATTACAAATCCAGAAAATGAAGAAAATGATGGTGAGCTTATTCACTACGGTTCACCACGTCTACATCAAATTTTCCAAACGACAAAAGAATTAGGCTCATACATACGTTTATATGAGGATGTAAAACATAATGGGGCAACACATACACCGCTCCACCCTTGGCTCGGTATTAATATAAAAGTTTCCTATCAATGTGATCGAAAAAAAGACATCCTTCACTCGATTGGTATTCATCTCATTTCTGGAACAATGATGGCAAACTTTCATGAAACATTAACAAACATTAAACTTACACCAAAAATACCTGATTTTTGTTTTACGCTCTCGCCCATCATTAAACCTCAAAGTGGTTTACAACGCATAGAAGACGCTTTAAAAAATATAATTGCAGAAGATGACCATACGTGGGCAAAAGAAGCAAGAGTGCGTTGGAATCATGATTTAGACCTTTTAAACCGTTTTTATGAAGAAAGTGACGAACTTCCTGAGAGCTATGAAATTGAAAAACAAGCTCTGCAAGAACAGTATGAACCACGTATTACAGTGCAAATTATTAACGGTGGACTCTTTTATGTTACCGCGAATCATTTTCTATCAAAATAAAGCTCCTTCTGCTTTAGAAGGAGCTTTATTTCGAGTTATTCTCTATCCTCATTACGCTCTTGTTGTTTTTGCTTTGCCATGCGTTTTTGATACGCACGATCCTTCGCGCTCACATGATTTGCATCAGTTGGAAGATTTTCTTTTGAACGTCCAATTCCATTGCTCATCTTTCCCACTCCTTTTTACGTTTTTCAGGATACATGTTTATTTTCAGCTAGAGTTACAATCCTTATACAAAAAAATAAGAGCAGCCCTTGGCCACTCTTACTCGCTCACATATTTTTGAAACATATCATGGATGCCTTTATTTACTAGGTTCGAGATCTGCTCGTCAGATTTATTCGGATAACGATCACGCAATCTGATAGATGCCTTCACCATTAAATTTTCTAATACAGAACGGCCACCTTCTCCATAAATAATTTCAGCATATTTAACAAGCCTTCCATCCTCTACTGTTGCTGGATTATGATTGAAGAAAAATTTACTCATTGTCTCCACCTCTCTATTTTGATAACGTTTACATTTATATAGATTATTTATGTTATTTATTTCACAATATTGTATGCATGTATATTTAATTAGTTTCATTATAAAGCAACATATCGATAGTAAATATGTGATTTTCCGTCCATTTTGTGAACAAATTAAAAATGAAAGCGTTTCCTTTATTATATACTAAAAAAACTTACTACGCTAGGGGCAATTTTTTTCAATCTACTCCCCCCTCGAAAATTGATATATTTTTCTTTTCCCATTAAACCTTATACAATTTTCAGAAATTATATTATAAAATATATATATGACTTAAGGAGGCTTTGTATGAATCAAAATAAAAAAGCTATATTAGATCTTGTCTTTTATCTCGTAATCCCATTCCTCATTTGGAAATTTGCAAAACCTTATATCGATCCTTATTACGCGATGTTACTTTCCTCTGTTCCGGGGATTATTTATACACTGTATACCTTTAAAAAAGAAAAACAGTTTAACGTGACAGGGTTCTTTATTTTAATTACACTCATTTCTAATACAACGGTAGATTTATTATCTGGGTCAGCTGAACGAATGTTGTGGAATGATGCATATTATCACATCGTACTCGGTATTATCGTCATATGTACAATTTTTATAAAGAAACCACTTATGTTATATTTCGCTGCGGATATTGCCGCACTGCAAGGCCATGATCGCGATAAAAGTCGTGAGCTTTATCGTGATAGTCGTATATATCCAGCACTGCAATATTTAACGTTATTTTTCGGGCTGCAATTTATATTAAAAAGCTTCTTAAAAATTTATTTCATCTCTGTTTTTGGTGTAGATGGCTATGGTGAAATGAGAGCCATTATGACCGCTGTCGGCTGGGGCATTTCTATTTGTATCGGAATAGGGTTCGTATGGGTGAACAATAAAATACATGCCGTTACGGAAGAACAAGAATCCGTGCAGTAAATAAAAATCCCCTAGTGTAATACGACACTAGGGGATTTTTGGTTTGCTAAACATATGACTAAAATTTAACATGATTTTTTTCTTTTACTTTTTACTTTTCGGTAAAACAAAGCAGCACTCAGCGGCATAACACCAAACCACTTATTCATAAATGGCTCTTTTTCAGCACGGCGTTGTTCTTTCTTTTGTTTTCGATCTTCTTTTGGAGCATCCATATACGACACAAACTGCTGCGTCACAAAGCGAACATAATCATTAGTAGACATATTATCATCACCTCTACTTGATTAGTATGTCCACTTTTTTATACATTAATCTTTTCCTTTAATTCATTCATAATTTGCTTTACAGACTTATTTGTCGTATCGATATGAATATGAGCCTCTTCATAATAAGCTCGGCGTGATTCAAATTTCTTTACGAATGCATCTATATCTTTCTTTTGAAATAGTGGACGTGTCGTATCTTCACGAAGCCTTTCTGCAATTACATGCGGATCACAATATAAATACACGACAGTTCCGTTCTCTTTCATCCACTTGCGATTTTCCGCTCGTTCAATAATTCCCCCACCAGTTGTAATAATAACATTATGGACTGGTAGCGCACGTAACATTTCGCTTTCATATTCCCGAAAAGCCATTTCGCCTTCTTCGGCAAAAATTTTTCGAATTGCCTTCTCTTGCTTCTCTTCGATTTTTTGATCAGTATCTACAACATCCATTTGAAGTTCTTTACTTAACGCTTTTCCAATTGTTGTTTTCCCTGCTCCCATGTAGCCGGTTATGTATATAGATTTCATTTCTTGTCCTCTCAATCGTCATTTATTAATTGTTATTATAACGAAAGATGCTACTTTGTTTAATAAAAAAAACGTTTTGTTCTTATACTATGAAGAACAAAACGTAACACTCGCTTTTACTTATAAGTGCCTCTTCTCACCCACTGCGTTGCAATCCATTTCTCGCCTTTCGTTACAGGTGCCCCTCCGTGTAACGTAAGCTCGTTTAATGATTGATCTTGATAAAAATACTCAAAGTATACTGCCATTCCCTTTCTAGGGTGTACAGAAAGATTTAATTTTGGGAAGTACGTTTCTCCGCCTTCTTCTACATCATTTAAATACATTACAAGCGTACTAATACGATTGTTAGCAGCTGATCTACTATGTTCCGCAAAATAATCATAGTGTGCTTTATATTGTTGATCCACTTCATAATTTAAAATGTGCAATCCTTCTCCGTGCGCCACCGGAACATTCATGATAGATGAAATTCGTTTTTCAATCTTTGAAGTAAGTTCATTGTCTTCCAAAAATGCACCGCTACTTGTTCGAATATCATTTACATCACGTGATGAACCAATTTTAGAACGCTCCATTTTATTTTTAGACATTTCAATCAATTCATCACACTCTTCATCACTTAGTACATTTGCTAATACGACAATAAGAGGTTCTTCGAATTTTGAAATAATGTGTATTTCTCTATCTTCTGTCATAATCGTATTTCCTTTATGATCAAAAATAGTTTGTTCCTTATTTTCACCTATTTGATTGTTGTTTGTCATTTCCCTATTCTCCCTAAAAATAATGATTGGATAGCATGAATATATCATATTCTTTCTACCTTTCTCTTTTTTGAGAAAATTTAAACTTTTAATCATTATATTTATCCATTTCTTCTAAAAAATCAATTCAATTTACAATAGGAAATCCTGGTTTATCTATATATATATTTTACATATTATCCTTCTACCCAATCGACTATTTTCCCATCCTTTTTTCTATACCGAAAACTCACCGTATAGAAAGCTTCCTGTTTGAGTGTACACTGCAAAGCAACGAGAATTAAATCATTTTCAAAGACATAATTTCCACTCGCTTCTCCCTTTTCATACTGAAAGAAAAATGTACCTTCTTTTTCTTTTTGCTGTAAGTCTTTTTTTATATCTGTAATAGATCGGTTAAGTAATTCATCCAATAAAAATTTTTGTTCTATTCCTATATAAAAATTTTCATCTGTAAACAACATATTTGTTTCGTATATAAAAAAAGAAGTTAATAAAATAAGAAAGATAATCGTTCCAGGCATTGTAAATCCCTTTTGCTTTCTCATACGTTTATTCCTATTTCGCTATATCGCATAACTACACCTTCATATATTTTCCCACTAGTATCTTTCACATTTATAATGAGTACATGAGGTGTTAGTTTGTAAGAAACCGTTCCAATATTTTGTAAAACAACTTCCCTCCCGCGCCTATTTACCTTTCTTATAAGACGACTATTCTCTTTTTCATACGATACTTCACTCCCATTACGCGATCGGAATTGTAAAATACTTTCTCCATTTTCAAATGCTAGCTGTTCTCCAGATGATACTTCACGAAACTCCAATTGCATTTGCCCTAAATACACATCCCACTCCCAATCATTTAACCCTTTCGACTGTTTATTTTCCATTTCAATGAAATGTAGGCGGGGAAAGAGCAAAAAAAATATTGATAATAGAAACAGACATACAATCATTTCTATTAATGAAAAACCAAATTCTAATTTATTTTTTCTCCTACATAAAAGCATTGTTCCATCATTCTGTCTTTCACATCTTTCCACATGGTACAAACTTCATTGCCTCCCCAATATGTGTAATACACAATTCCATTTATATTCTTTTCTATTATTCGCTTTTCTTCATTTCCATACATATATATAGCTGCTTCTTTTTTTAATAATCCAGTTGCCTTATAACGAATTTGTATATTTTTTCTTTCTTGCATAACTAATACTGTTTGCGGTAGTAGTAACGATACAGCCATCATTAAAACGCTTAACGATACAATCATTTCAGCCATTATGGATCCTTTTTGACATTTCACGATACGTAAATCTCCCTCTTCCAAGCTGAAATACAATTTCATATTTATAATTTCTATACGAAATTATAATCGTACCACCTCTATTAATATTTCCACTTGGGTTATATGTCATCGGATTTGGAAACGTATGCAAATCAATTTGTATATCTTCTTTATACTCTCGCTTGACGATATAATACTTTGTACCTGACTCTTTTATAGCATACATATTTCTATCTTTATGCCAACGTAATGTGTAGTGCTTTTGATGGTTTATCGCTAATTGCTGCATATACAAAATATCATTTGAAAACTGTCTCAAAAATTGTTCAACTTTTTGTCGCTCGTATAAGGAATGAACACTAAAATACGTAACTATACTTAATACAGAAATAACAAATAAAACGAGTAACATTTCTAAAAAAGTAAACCCTTGTTGTTTCACAATGCCCTAATTGATACTGTGCCATCATCTGATATATGAATAGATTCGCCATTCGGACACTTATCAGTTGTAATATACTTTTCATCTGCCAGTTCTTTTAACGATGGAATTTTATTATGTTGTAATTGATATACTTGTATTTGCGCTTCTATAGATTTCACGTAAGCTGCACACCCTTTTCCTTGGACCGATGAACGCTGTGTAACTACATTTGGAATAATTAATAGTAATAATATAGTTATGACAACCATTACTAATAGCATCTCTAACAGAGTAAATCCTTCCTCATTCTGCATACAAATGCCCCCTAAATAGAATTCATCATTTGAAACATCGGCATAATCATCGCTAAATACATAAGGACAACGATTCCTCCAATGCATGTAAATAAAATAGGCTGAATGATAACTAACATATGTTTAATTTTTCGTTCTATCTTTTCCATAATAAGATCGCTATAGTCACCTAATTCAATCCCTAAATTGCCGTTTGCTTGTCCATGCGTAATAACATAAGAAAGTTCTTTCTCGTAATACCCACTTTTAGCAATGATAGATTGTAACTGTTCTCCTCCAATTAATTGTCTTTCAATCCGATTCGCTTCATATTGAAAGAACGGATGATATCTTTGCTCCATCATTATTGTTAAAGCTTCGCATACTGATAGTCCACCATTTAATAAACCACTCAACTGAGTAGCAAAATAATGTGAATGCTTTAAAATAAGAAATGTTTTGATGAGAGGAATACGAAGCATGATTTTTACCTGTCTAATATGTGGAAGTTTCCTAAAATACAACATGTATAAACTACATCCAATAATAACAGTTAAAATAGCGGTTAAAATAATGTATGGTAGCAGTTTTATTGCACTTAAAATGTGTTCTGTAAGTAGTGGTGTATTAGAACCGAACGAACTATAAACCATTTCAACCTGAGGTAATAAAATGAGGTTAAAAATAAAAAGCATGATTAGTAGAAAAAACATCAAGAACATAGGATACTGCATTATTTTCATCATGTCTCTCCTATACTTATCTTTCTTATAAAGAAGTACACTTCCTTGTTGCAAAGCAAAAGAAATATCACCATGTTGCTCGGCATAAAATAGATAACTTAACATGTCCTGATGAAACTTTAACTGATGAAAAGAATCGTGTAGACTTTTCCCATCTTTTAACCCCTCAATCATGCGCTGCAATTGTACTTTCTTTTCTACAGGTAATTGAAACTGTAAAAATTCTAATGCTTGTAAAAGAGAGTAGCCTTTTTCTAATAATTCTCCTAAACGTTTCAACAATACTACTTGATCACTTAAACTCCAAGTTTTCTTAAACATAAACATCTTCTTCTAAAAAACCTAAAGCATATCCTTTTCGTATTGACGATTCTAAAGTCTCATGTTTGTAAGTAACACATTCTCCATCTGCTTCTTTAAGTGCTTGTTTTAACTCATGTCCATATAGTAGCTCATAAATGCTTGCTTGCCTTACTTGCCTCATTGATTTACATAAAGTTGAGCACTTTCCTCTGCAAAACGGACACTTCAATTCGACAAGTCGCTGTGCAGCTACAGCCAATAAAGACTGTTCAATCTCTTGCCTCGTTATACCATAATCCATGAAACGAATGATTGCTCCTTTCGCATCATTCGTATGCAGCGTTGTCATTACTAAATGTCCTGTCAAACTTGCTCTTATAGCTATTTTTGCTGTTTCCTCATCCCGGATTTCACCGACTAAAATAATATCTGGATCATGACGTAAAATAGCCTTTAATCCTGTTTCATATGTGAGACCCGCTTTTTCATTTATTTGAATTTGTAATACATCGTCACTTCTTTTTTCAACCGGATCTTCAAGTGTAATGATGCGACGTGTTTTCTTCTTTCTAATTACTTCTAATAATGCATACATTGTCGTCGTCTTCCCAGATCCAGTCGGTCCAGTAAACACGAGTAGCCCCTGTGAATAGCGTAAAAACGAGAGTAGTTTTGCTGCCGTACTTGGAAATGACGAAAGATGTGATAAGGGCTGAACAGATGCTTGTAAATGAAGGCGAATAACGAGACTTTCTTGATATACTGTTGGAAGTGTTGAAAGGCGTAAATACACTTCTTGTCCATCAATTTGCAAATACAGCGAACCATTCTGTGGCTTCCGTTTCTCTCCTATGTCCATAGATGCTAAAAATTTGAAATGTGAGACAAGTTTTTCTCCAAACTCCTTTTCAATACACTGGCTCGTCATTAAATCTTTTCCTATACGTAGTTGCACCGCTACATCCTTCTGCCGGGGCACAATATGTAAATCTGACGCTTGTACCCTACACGCTTCTTTTAAAATTGTATTCGCGAAAATTTCAATCCCATTCATCACTTTTCCCTCCTCACTATGTATATAGCATGAAAACATTCGCAATAAAAATTTGGACTTTTGTATTTTCAATAGAGGAAAAAGGAAAAATATGTTTGTGAAATTATGAACAATTTCCGAATTATTGTCTGAAATTACCTATACTCATGTTTATCTGTATTATAATGTTATTATCTTGGATAAAGTGATAAAGGTGGAGATCCTCATGGAACAAGCTTTAAAAATTACAGGTGTATTATCTGACCCAACTCGTTATTACATTTATAAATATATTTCGCAAAAACATAGTTACGTAACGGTACAAGAAATTGCAGATGAGTTTGACATTCATCCAAACGTAGCGCGTTTACATTTATCTAAATTAGAAGATGTTCATATGCTAAAATCGGAAACGAAGAAAACTGGAAAAGGCGGACGACCGAGCAGATTGTATGTCTTATCTGAAGATGTTATCCAATTACAATTTCCATTCCGTGATTATCAATTGTTAGCAAGAATCGCATTTAATTCTTTACTTAGCCTTGGCGCTGCTGGTGAGAAAGCGCTATACGAAACAGGAAAACAATTCGGAGCTGAATTAATGCAACAACATATGCAACGTTTAAATGTGAGTGAAGATGCTTTAACAGTGGAACAAAAAGTTCAAATTGCAAAAGAAGCTTTCTCAACAGCTGGCTTATCACCTGCATTTGAATTAAGTGCAGATGGAACAAAAATTTTCTATGATGTACACAATTGTCCATTTAAAGAAGTTGCTGTTCATCATCCAACTGAAATTTGTAACATGCACGGAGATATGATGAAAGGAATTTTTGAAATCCTATTCCCTAACATGGAATTAACTCGACATGATAGTCTATTAGATGGATGTAAATCTTGTAATTACAAACTAACAATTTAATTTCTCATATAAAAAGAAGCCAATAATAATTGGCTTCTTTTTATATGAATGAATATTTACAATAGTAAGAAAAATAAACTATAATGAGGTGAGGTTTACTTTTTTTAGAAAAGGAGGGAGATGGCATGGAGCGCATGTTTCGCGTTCTCGGCTTTTGGACTGGAATTTTCTCGGTTATGTTTTACGTAGGGGATATGCAACAGACCGCACTACTATTTTTAGGACAAACAGGTTTCTTCGTACTTTTAAGCTATTTAAAATTAACAGAGCGTATGTATATATACGTATTTGGGGCATATTTAACTGTTTTCTTCATAGGATTTACATACTACACGACGTTTTTACTTGTCCCTGGGGCTGGACATTAAAAGATGGCATTTTGCCATCTTTTTTTAATTCCGGAATTTCCTAGTTGACTTATAGGTTTTATTGACTTATATTCTATATAACAGATTGGAATTAGGGGGAATCAACATGAATACACTGCTTGTCGGAATTAACGTTGCAGTCATGCTCATTTTAGTTGGCGTATTATATTATATGCAACGTAAGCATGTATCTTTTAATAAACGTGTATTTACTGCTTTAGGAGTCGGAATTATATTCGGTCTTATATTACAATTTATTTATGAACCAACTTCTAAAATAATTATTGAATCAAATACTTGGTTTGGCTTAATCGGTAACGGTTATGTGAAATTACTTCAAATGATCGTTATGCCACTTATTTTAGTATCTATTATTTCAGCCTTTACAAAATTACAGTTAACGAAAAACCTTGGTAAAATCAGTGGTCTTATTATCGGAATTTTAATTCTTACTACAGGAATCGCTGCAGCTGTCGGTATCGCTGCAAGTGCAGGATTTGATGTATCTGCAGCAGGCTTGCAACAAGGTGATGCAGAATCTGCTCGTCTGAAACTAGTTGAAGAAAGATTTACTTCTATTGAAAAGACAACAATTCCAGATAAATTATTAGAGCTATTGCCTACAAATCCGTTTCTTGATTTAACAGGCGCTCGTCCAACATCAACAATTTCTGTCGTAATATTTGCAGCCTTTATCGGCATTGCCTTTATAGGTGTAAAACGAAAATATCCAGAACAAGCAGAACTATTTAAGAAAATGCTTGATGCTGTATATGCAATCGTAATGCGTATGGTAACATTAATTTTACGCCTTACTCCATACGGCGTATTAGCTCTTATGGCAAAAACAGTTGCTGGTAGCGATATAAATGCTATTTTAAAACTTGGTAACTTCGTGTTAGCCTCTTACGTAGCACTTATCGTAATGTTTATCATTCACTTATTATTAATTGCATTGTCTGGTTTAAATCCAATTCAATATTTGAAAAAAGTGTTCCCTGTACTAACTTTTGCATTCACATCTCGCTCTAGTGCTGGTGCGATGCCATTAAATATTGAAGCTCAAAAAGAAAAGCTTGGTATTTCCGAAGGAATTGCAAACTTCGCAGCTTCATTTGGGGTATCTATCGGACAAAACGGTTGCGCAGGTATTTATCCAGCAATGCTTGCAATGATGGTCGCTCCAACTGTAGGAATTGATCCATTACAACCACAATTTATTTTAACTTTAATCGCTGTTATCGCTATTAGCTCATTCGGTGTTGCCGGAGTTGGTGGCGGCGCAACATTCGCAGCTTTAATCGTACTATCTACAATGAACTTACCAATCGGTATTGTTGCTCTAGTTATCTCGGTTGAGCCATTAATCGATATGGGGCGTACAGCTCTTAACGTAAGTGGTTCTATGACAGCAGGTCTTATTTCAAGTAAATGGCTTGGTGAATTAGATCAAGATACGTACAATCAAGATGATACAAAAACCGGTGAAATTGCTTCATAATGAAAAAAAGACGCTAACATACAATTGTTAGCGTCTTTTTTATTCCGTTCCCTCTTTATAGATTTTATCTTGAGAATTCTTACTCCAAGTATTCTTCTAGTTGCTCTTTTAACTCCTCCTCAATCTCATAACAAGATTCATCAACAAGTTCCCCTACTTTCTTACTCCCAAAAATGTTTGATTGAATTGACATTCCTAAAAAGATTCTTTCGCATTTCCAAATTGGAATATAGTGAAATTCAATCATCTCTTTTTCTTCATCTAATATAGCTATGGCAACTGATGAATAATAACCCACCTCAAAGGGATTCTCTTTTTCTCTTGCAAATCCCATATCTAATTCCATGTGTTTTTCTATGTATAAATGCGCATACTCTTTATGCAGTTTAAGTGATATTCGCTCTATTTCCTTCTCCATACATTGAATGTTCTCTTTTAACTCCAACGTAAACTCCTGTTCTTTATATTTCATTTTCGCCTCCTGAAACATAGAAAAAGAGAATATGATAACATATCCTCTTTCCTCAAATATATTTCATTATCTCACAGCCCGTCCTTTTCACAAATAACCATTTTGTTCGCACCATTTATGAAATTGTCCTACGTCTACTCCAACTAACACGATATCCTTTAGCTCTACATCAATGATTTGTTCTCCAATTACAATAGCAAACTGCGATGCTAATTTTGTCTCGTTTTTCTTTACAATTCCAATTCGGTTCCGATGCGGTCCATCTTTTATATATGCTTTTTGTCCTACAATATCAAAGTTCAAAATTCTCACCTCTTTTACTGCGCTCAAATTGGAAATACGATCTCCACCTCGGAAAATTTCCTTTCATTGCACTATTTCTCTATATATATGACGAAACAATAAAAGAGTCCTTCCTTCTTTACAATTATTTTTTCTTTGTTTCATTTTTGTGATTGAAACGTAAAGTTTATAATAAAATACACTTGGAAGCGCTTTCTATGTAATTTTTTATGTTATAATATATAAGTAGAACTTCGTAAAGAGGGTTAAAAAATGAATACAAAAATGATTAAAAAAGTAATTGAAGCATTAAAAGTATATGGCTTTCAGGATGTATCATTCTGTGACAAAACGAAGCAATTTTTATTTCATAACGAAACCGATATTATGAGCGGCTATGCAGAAATAACATATAGTAGTCAATTTGAAAAATTCAACGTACAAATTCATCCAATTGAAACGCATCACCAAGCAGAGTTACAAGAGATTGAAAGACATATACAAGCTTGTATAAGAAAAGTGGAATATTTAAACGCACTTCTTACCGGGCAGACAAAACTAGATGATAAAATTATTATTATGTAAAAAAAGAACGTGATCCAATCACGTTCTTTTTTCATTATACGTTCATCTTTTCCTTTAGTTGTATTCCTGTAACAGATTCTAATACATCCATCGATTCTCCAAATGTCATATCAAAAATTGTCTTGTCCTCTATGTATGGAAACTGTCTGAAACGCTTTTCTAACACCTTCACAGCATCTGATGTAAAGTTTGCACTATCAATGCCAAATTCTGTTTCAAGAAGAACGATCCAATCTAGCACATGAAAACCTAATCCATTGACGAATGAAATAAGTTTTTCTTCTGGGTTTGAAGATAAGAATACTTGGCGTTCTATCTCACTAAAAAGTTCTTCTCCTAAGATTTCAGCTAACTCATCATCATGTTCACGTTCAACAAGTTCTTCGTAGCCGTAATCATCCACAAGCTCTTCTACTTCTTCACTATCCTGACAAAGCAATTGACTAAGAAGTGCCTCTTTCTTAAATTCACTATTTTGTACGACTTCTAAAAAGCTCGTTTCCCATCCATTTTCTAATTTCATATTATGTACTCCTTTATATACGTTTCTTATCATCACTGTACCCAAAAGATTACTTTTATAACCTTTTAGGTAGTTACTATTATTTCACATGATTCATAACAAAAGATGCAAACTCAGCTACATCTCCTTCAAAAATATTTATTTCTGGCAAGTGATAGAACGTTGTTTGGAGCGGGTTTCCTGCATGATATACATATATCGTTTTCTCTAGTGCAATCGCCATTCCAAACTCTGTATGGCTCCCGTTTCCGCCATCTAATATAAGTAAAAATACATCCGCTTCTTTTACAGCATTTCGTTCTGCCTGACCACAATTTCTCTTAATTGTTCTTCATTCGCTGCTCTTTCATTTTTGGTCCAATCATATGTATGGTGCCATCCTGCATGTTTCAGTTCATTTGCTACAGAATGTACAAGATGTTTATTTTGGAAACCTGAGGCGATATAAAAATTCATTTATATACACTCCTTCATTATGTATGGGGAAACTCCTTTTTAGCGTTATTTGTTATAGCTATAATAAATAACAACTTCAAAAAAAATCCCCATCTTTAAAACTTATTTGCGTTTAAATGATGGGATGCTTCATGGTCTTCTTTTATTTTTTGTTTTTTATAACTTTCATCAGCTAACATTTCTAGTTCAGCTGTTATCTCTGACTTTTCAAGCTCTCTTTCTTGCGAAAATTTCCTTGAAATATAAACAATAACACTACCAACGTACAACACAAAGCATATAATAAGTGCAGTATTTTCATAGAGACTTAGCTCCAACACAGTCACTCCTAATCCATTCGTATTTTCACGCCTCATTAATTGGAATTTCCCTATTAACCCATTTGTTATCCCGCTATTTGAGGGCAGTAAGACTCCCTCCTCAAAATTCAGTAACAGTAAAGAAGTTAGATGTGGGATGAACCCAACTGATTAAAGTTTCACTTTATTGTAACATAAAAATATCAATTCTTGGAATCTTTCACCCTACTAAAAGAGGCATGATTGTTTTATCATGCCTCTGAAATATTTTGAATGATTGTTTTAATTGCTTCTTTTCCATTATATTTTTTTAGTGCTGTTTTATACTTCTCATTATTTTGATTCAATTCTTCGACATACTTTATAAGAGATTTTACAGTTACATCTTCTTCATATAATACGGAGGCATACCCTTGCCTTTCAAAGGACTCTGCATTTAATATTTGATCTCCACGGCTTGCAAATTTCGATAATGGAATTAAAACCATCGGCTTTTGTAATGTTAAAAATTCAAAAATTGCGTTGGAGCCCGCGCGTGAAATAACAAAATCTGTTACCGCTAATATGTCTGGCAGTTCTCCATGTACATATTCAAATTGTCTATATCCTTCTTTATTTTGTAAACTTTCGTCAAGGTTACCTTTTCCGCAAAGGTGAACAATTTGATATTTTTTAAGAAGTTCTGATAATGCTTCTCGAGCCGTATCATTAATTTTTTTCGCGCCCAAGCTGCCTCCCATAATCGTAATAACTGGCTTTTTACGTGAAAAACCTAAAAACGCTAAACCTTTTTCACGATTTCCCTTCAGCACTTCTTCACGTACAGGAGATCCCGTATATATTACTTTTTCTTTCGGTAAATGTTTCGCTGCTTCTTCAAATGTAACAAATATTTTCGAAGCAAAACGAAGCGCAATTTTATTTGCTAGTCCTGGTGTCATATCAGATTCATGTAATAAAACTGGTACTCTATTTAGCCATCCTCCAATTACGACTGGTACAGATACGAAACCGCCTTTTGAAAAAATCACATCTGGTTTTAGTTTTCGAATCCTTACATACGCATCCATAACACCCTTCATTACAAGAAAAGGATCTTTTATATTTTTCAAATCAAAATAACGACGTAGCTTTCCACTCGAAATACTATAGTAGGGAATGCCTTCCTTTTCTATAATCGTTTTCTCAATACCTTGATGAGAACCAATATAAGAGATATCCCAGTTGTCTTCCTGTAAATATGGGATAATGGCTAAATTAGGTGTTACATGTCCTGCCGAACCGCCACCTGTAAAGACTATTTTCTTCATACGTCTCCCCCTTCTAGACTATAATACACTAAAATATCTTGCCTCAGGGTGAGAAAATACCATAGCCGTTACGGACGCTTCTGGCTCCATCATGAATCCTTCTGTTAATGAAATACCTATTTCCTCTGGATGAATTAAGCGAAATAGCTTTTCTTGATCTGCAAGTTCTGGACATGCCGGATAACCAAATGACACTCGTATTCCTCTATATTTCGTACGGAAACGTTCTTCCATCGTCAGTTCAGGTGAGTCCGGAATGCCCCAGCGGTCACGAATGAGCATATGTGTTTTTTCAGCAAGTCCTTCCGCTAATTCAAGCGCTAACGATTGAATGGCATGACTACGTAGGTAATCACCTTTCGCCTTCCACTCTTCAGCAATGTCCCGAACTCCTTCCCCAACCGTAACAGATAAGAAAGCAACATAGTCCATCTCATCTCCTATTGGGCGCAAATAATCACCTAAAGTACGATAGGGAGCCTTTCCTTGTCTAGGGAATGTGAAACGCTCTATAACACGCGTATGATCTTCTGGATCATATATTACAATGTTTTGTCCGTCGCTTTGCGCTGGGAAAAATTGATACACTGCTTTCGGCTTTAACCAAGATTGTCCTTCCTGCAATAATTCATCTATTAAATCATTTAATTCATGTGCTCTCTTATCTCCCTCTTTCAAAAGCTTCTTCACATTTCCTTTTAATCCAAGGTGATGCCCAAGTAGCATTTGTCTATTTAAAAATGGAGCGAGATGAAGGGCCGGAATATCGCGTAATACAATTCGTTTTGTTGAATCAGGCACGATAACTTCAGCCTTCGGTAATGGCTCAATTACTGCTGGAATTTCTACTTTCTTCTCCTCTTTTTTTACGATATGAAGATGACGTTCTTTTTTATCCTGTTTCATCTTCTCACGCTCTTCTTCTTTTTGAAGCTTATTAATAATATCGAGCCCCGTCATCGCATCACTCGCATAACAAACGAGTCCTTTATATGATGGTGAAATCCGATTATCTGTAAACTTTCTCGTTAACGCTGCACCACCTACAACAATGGGCACATCAATATTTGCCGCTTTTAAATCTTCAGCAGTCGTTACCATTTGTTGCGCTGATTTTACTAATAAACCTGAAAGGCCTATAATATCCGGTTTCTTTTCTTGTACTTCTTGAACAATTCGATCCGAACGTACATTAATTCCTAAATTAATAATCTCATATCCGTTATTTGCTAAAATAATTTCAACGAGATTTTTCCCAATATCATGCACGTCACCTTTTACAGTTGCTAATAATACTTTCCCTTTTTTCGCACTATCACTAGATTCCATATGTGGCTCTAAATAGCTTACAGCAGCTTTCATACTTTCGGCACTTTGCAATACTTCAGCAACAATAAGTTCATTATTATTAAATAGTCGTCCTACCTCATCCATCCCTGTCATAAGCGGACCGTTAATAATATCAAGAGGTTTTCTTCCTTCTTCAAGTGCAAGACTTAAATCCTCTTGTAATCCTTGTTTCGTACCTTCTACAATATAATTTGCTAGTCTTTCATCAAGCGTTAACGTTTCTTGCACAACGACATCTTTCTTTTTAGCAACTCGGTAAAAGTTTGTAAATTCTTCTAACGTCTCTTTCGTCGTTTCAAACAGTAGTGCATCTGCAAGGCGTTTTTCTTCCTCTGGAATCGACGCATAGCGTTCTAATTTTTCCGTATTCACAATCGCGTAATCTAACCCTGCTTTCGTAGCATGATATAAAAAGACTGAATTTAATACCTCACGTCCAGCCGGTGGTAAACCAAATGATATGTTACTTACCCCTAAAATCGTTAAACACTCTGGTAACGCTTCTTTAATAAGGCGAATTCCTTCTATAGTCGCTGCTGCTGAACCAATATATTCTTCATCACCTGTCCCTACCGGAAACACAAGTGCATCAAAAATAATATCTGACGGGCGTATCCCATACTTCTTTGTAAGTAATTCATAGCTTCTTTTCGCAATTTCTATCTTTCGCTCCGCACTAACCGCCATACCGTCTTCATCAATTGTTCCTACAACTATAGCAGCACCATACTTCTGAAGAAGCGGTGTCACTTTTTTAAATCGTTCTTCTCCATCTTCTAAATTAATTGAATTAATAACAGCTTTTCCTTGAATATAAGTAAGAGCTCGCTCCATCACATTTTCATCTGTTGAATCAATCATAATCGGTACTTTTAAAACTTTCGTAACTTCTGCTAAGAAGTTTTCCATATCTTCTATTTCATCGCGATCAGGATCTGCCATACAAATATCAATAATATGAGCATTTTTCTTCACTTGCGCTCTTGCCACTTCAGCAGCCTCTTCAAATTTCCCTTCTGCTACTAATCGTTTAAATTTACGTGACCCAATAACATTCGTTCTTTCACCTACAAATAACGGTCTCATAGACTCATCATATTGCAGTGCTTCTAATCCACTAATTCCATGTCCTTCTCTCTCATCATGGTCACGAGGCTTAAGAGATGCTAGCGCGGATTTCATTGCTTTTATATGTTCTGGTGTCGTGCCACAACAACCACCAATAATATTAACCCACCCTTCTTCAGCAAATCGCTTCACCTTTTCAGCAAGAGAAGATGGAGATTCATGGTAATGTCCATCTTCATCAGGAAGACCTGCATTTGGATAACAAGAAATGTAACACTCCGATAAATCAGATAGTGAACGAATATGGTCCCTCATAAACTCCGGACCAGTCGCACAGTTTAACCCAACAGATAATGGTTTCATATGTTCTACTGATAAATAAAAAGCTTCAATTGTTTGCCCAGCCAGAGTCGTTCCCATTGGCTCAATCGTACCTGAAATCATAATAGGAACCGTTTTTTTCAGTTCTTCAAAAGCAGCTTGAATTCCAATATAAGCTGCTTTCACGTTACGCATATCTTGACTCGTCTCAACGAGTAATACATCAACTTCTCCTTTTAATAATCCTCGTGCCTGCCTTGTATAAGCCTCAATCAATTCTTCAAAAGTCACACCACCAGTAACACTAATTGCTTTCGTTGTTGGTCCCATCGCTCCCGCAACATATACTTCATTCCCGCTTTCTTTAACAGCTTGCTTCGCCAAAAGTGCTGCCTTTTCATTTAGTTCTTCATCTAAATGAGACAGCTCATAATCACTTAGTACAATATTCGTTGCCCCAAATGTATTTGTTTCAATAATATCCGCTCCAGCTTCAATATAAGCTTTATGAATCTTTAAAATAACGTCTGGTCTTGTTTCCACTAAATATTCATTACAGCCCTCGTACTCTTCTCCTCCGAAATCTTCAGCAGTTAAATCCTCTTGCTGAATCATTGTCCCCATTGCACCATCTAATATTAAAATGCTATTTTTCAATTTTTCTTCTATACACTTCATCAATTAATACCTTCTTTCACTTCTTGCTTTTCTCTTACATATTTAACAAGATGTTCTGTAATTTCATACTTTAAAAATGGTGTAATAAGATAAATACCATTAAAATATTTCATCGCTGCGTCGACCAATTCTTGTGAAATGCGAATCCCTTCCTCAATTGCTGCCTCTTTCGTTTCATGTCCATCCATTCTCTCTCTTATTTCTTCAGGAAGAGTAATACCCGGCACCTCAAAATGAAGAAAATCTGCATTCCGCTTACTTACTAACGGCATAATTCCAATAAAAATAGGTTGTTCCAAATGCTTTGTCGCTTCATACACTTCTTCAATTAACTTGATATCGTAAATTGGCTGAGTTAAAAAATACTCCGCTCCAGCATCTATTTTTCGTTCCATTCGCTTAACCGCTGCTTTTAAGTGCCTCACGTGAGGATTAAATGCGCCGCCTACAGAAAACCTTGTCGCCGGTCCAATTGATTTCCCTAAAATTGAACGTCCATCGTTCATTTCTTTAATCATTTTAATAAGCTCAATAGAGGATAAATCATATACAGAAGTGGCACCGGGAAAATCACCAACGCGCGCTGGATCACCAGTTAAAGCTAACACTTCTTCCATCCCTAACGCCGATAAACCTAACAAATGAGATTGTAGTCCAATGACGTTATGATCTCTACACGTTAAATGCGTCAATACTGGGATATCATGCTTCGTTAATAACGCACCCATCGCCATATTAGAGACACGAGGCGATGCTAATGAATTATCTGCTAGAGTAATAGCATCTGCTCCCGCTCTTTTTAACGCTCTTGCTCCTTCAAAAAAACGCTGTGTATCTAACGTTTTCGGTGGATCTAATTCCACTACAACTGTCGTTTGTTTTTTTGCTTTCTCTGCTAGAGTGACGTGAGCCTTCGAACGTTTCTCATGCGTATGAACGACTTTTGGCCTTTGAATCGTTTCTTTTTCGATTACAGGGGTAATATTCGCAACAGCGCGCTTCATACTTTGAATATGTTCTGGAGTCGTACCACAACAGCCACCCAATAACCGAATACCTTGCTCAATAAATTTCGGTGTCATTGCTTCAAAATAAGCTGGACTTCCCTCATATACGTAACGTCCCTCTACATAATTCGGGAGACCTGCATTTGGGTATGCTGATAAATAGCCATTTTGCGGAATCGATATCATTTTGAAAGCTTCCGTCATATGAAGCGGCCCCAGTTGACAATTCAATCCAACAACATTTGCACCGTAATCTATAAACTGCTTTAATATTTCATTGACATCATTTCCATTTTGAGTCGTACCTGCTTCATGTAACGCTAATTGCGCAACAATCGGAATATTCGTTTGCTTACGCAACACTTTAACAGCATGAAGTAATTCAAATTCATCATAAAAAGTTTCTAATAGTAATCCATCAACCTGTTCTTCTAGTAAAGCCCCCGCCTGTTCAAGTAACATAAACTCCCTTTCCATATCAGTCGTTGTAACAGCTCCGATATGTTTCATACCACCAATTGTTCCTAAAATTGCATTTTTATCTGTCACAGATGCTTTCGCCAATTTCACTGCCGCTCTATTAATTTTTGTAACTTGATTTTCTAAACCATACATACGTAATTTCGCCTCATTTGCTCCATACGTATTCGTTTGAATTACATCTGCTCCAGCAGCTACATATTGTTTATGAATGGATATAATTAGATCTGGATCAGATACGTTCAATTCTTCAAAGCTACTTTGCAAACCATGTGAATGCAATAACGTTCCAACCGCACCATCACCTATTACAATTCCTTTTGATAATAAATCTAGTAATTTCACGAATCTCCCTCATTTCTATCAATATAAAAACCCCCTCTTCACTTTGAAGAGGGGGACATAATTGTTCCTCCTCTTATTATGCAAAACATTCGTTTTGCAGGTATTAGCACCGTTTCAAACATTTCGTTTGAAGGTTGCCGGGTTTCACAGGGCCTTTCCCTCCACCGCTCTCAATAAGAGTTGTCTTTATTATTTTATTTATGTAGCTAAAAGGAAATGCGTTCCCCTTTTAACAATGTTTGTTAATTTTTTAATAAATTTAGCATGCACAAAATTAAAAGTCAATGACACTTGCGGAAAAATAAAAATTATTTAAAATAAAGTTGCAATTCAATTATCTTTTATTGTAAAGTTAAAAACATAATAAAAATTTCATACGAACATTCTTATCTAGAGAGGTAGAGGGACTGGCCCTGTGACGCCTCAGCAACCATTAACATTTTGTTAATAAGGTGCTAATTCCAGCAAATTGTGAAAGATTTGACAGATGAGAAGAAGACTCTATTCAAACCGAAAGCCTTCTTCTTAGAAGGCTTTTTTTATTTTATATTCACTTAATGTTTCAATTTAAAAAGGAGGAATTTTCACATGTCAACAATCGAAACAAAACTAGCACAAATCGGAAATCGTAGTGAAACTACAACTGGAACGGTTAATCCACCAGTTTATTTCTCAACCGCTTATCGCCACGAAGGAATTGGTAAATCTACTGGCTTTGACTATTCACGAACTGGCAATCCAACTCGCGGTCTTTTAGAACAGGCGATCGCAGACTTAGAATATGGCGAACAAGGTTATGCCTGTAGTTCAGGGATGGCGGCTGTTCTCCTCGTCCTTTCTTTATTCCGCTCTGGAGACGAACTTATTGTATCTGAAGATTTATACGGGGGAACGTATCGATTATTTTCTGAGCATGAAAAAAAGTGGAATGTTCGATGTAGATACGTAAATACACAGTCTATTAAACAAATTGAGCAAGCTATCACAACTGAAACGAAGGCTATTTTCATAGAAACTCCAACTAATCCATTAATGCAAGTTACTGATATTGCTGCTGTCGCAACTGTAGCGAAAAGGCACGGACTACTTCTTATTGTAGACAACACATTCTACACACCTTATATACAGCAACCATTAACAGAAGGTGCTGACATTGTACTTCATAGCGCAACGAAATATTTAGGGGGACATAACGATGTACTAAGCGGGCTTGTCGTTGCAAAAGGAAAGGAACTTTGCGAGGAAATCGCTCATTATCATAATGCATCAGGTGCAGTTTTAAGCCCATTTGACTCATGGTTATTAATTCGCGGTATGAAAACGTTAGCGCTTCGCATGAGACAACATGAAGAAAATGCGAAAGCAGTTGTTGCGTATTTAAATGATGAAGACGGGGTGACAGATGTATTTTATCCAGGAAGAGGCGGCATGATTTCATTCCGCCTTAAAGATGAAGCTTGGATTAATCCATTCTTACAATCTTTATCCTTAATTACATTTGCCGAAAGTCTTGGTGGTGTAGAAAGTTTAATGACTTATCCAGCAACGCAAACACATGCTGATATTCCTGAAGAAATTAGAACAGCAAACGGCGTATGCAATTGTCTTCTTCGATTCTCAGTTGGCATTGAAAATAGTAACGATTTAATTCAAGACTTAAAGCAAGCCATTAAACTCGTAAAAGAAGGTGTAAGAATATGAGCTATTCTATAGATACACTCTTACTACACAACCAATATAAACATGACTCGCAAACAGGCGCTGTGAACGTTCCTATTTATAACACATCAACTTTTCACCAGTTTGATGTAGATACGTTCGGAAAATATGACTATAGCAGGTCAGGAAATCCAACTCGTGAAGCTCTTGAAGATATCATTGCTTTATTAGAAGGCGGAACAAAAGGATTCGCCTTTGCATCAGGCATTGCAGCGATTTCCACTGCATTCCTCCTTCTTTCACAAGGTGATCACGTACTCATTTCAGAAGATGTGTACGGAGGCACTTACCGAGTGATAACTGAGGTACTCTCCCGTTACGGTGTTTCACATACATTTGTTGATATGACCAATTTAGAAGAAATAAAACAAAACATGAAACCAAATACAAAGCTCTTTTATGTAGAAACACCTTCTAACCCACTTTTAAAAGTGACAGATATTCGCGAGGTTTCTAAACTCGCAAAATCTATTGGCGCTCTTACTTTTGTTGATAATACATTTTTGACACCACTATTCCAAAAACCACTTGAACTTGGAGCTGATGTCGTTCTTCATAGTGCTACAAAATTTATTGCTGGTCATAGTGATGTTACTGCCGGATTAGCAGTAGTAAAAGATGCAGAACTCGCTCAAAAGCTTGGATTTTTACAAAATGCATTCGGTGCTATTTTAGGACCTCAAGATTGTTCTCTCGTACTTCGCGGTCTAAAAACATTGCACGTACGCCTCGAGCATTCAGCTAAAAATGCCAATAAAATCGCACATTATTTACAAGAGCACGCTAAAGTACAAAATGTCTATTATCCGGGATTACAAACACATCTCGGATTTGATATTCAACAATCTCAAGCAACATCAGCTGGAGCGGTCTTATCGTTTACTTTGCAGTCAGAAGATGCACTCCGCCAATTTTTATCAAAAGTAAAATTACCTGTTTTTGCAGTTAGTTTAGGAGCTGTAGAGTCAATTCTTTCTTATCCAGCAAAAATGTCACATGCAGCACTGTCGCAAGAAGCTCGTGATGAAAGAGGAATCTCTAATTCATTACTTCGGTTATCAGTCGGTCTTGAAAATGTTAACGATTTAATATCCGATTTTGAAAATGCCCTTTCTTATGTAGAAGAACCTGTAAATGCATAGAGAAAAAGAAGATATGAGATTAGGTTTTCATATCTTCTTTTTCTGCGTTTTAGTTATATTCATTTGAATTTCTTCTTTTCTTATAGTCCATAAAAAAATAAAAGTATATCATCTATTTCTAAATAATGGATTAATTGATATATTAAGAAATAAAAAGGGGTGAAAATAATGGATATTTGTTCAGATATTTTAATCGTTATCGATTTACAAAATGGCGTATGTTATAGCGAGGAGCATTTATTTGATTTACAGAACTTACTAACAAAAGTAAATAAAAGAATTTATTCATACAGAAAATTAAATAAACCAATCCTTTTTGTTCAACATTGTGATGATGATTTAGTACCCGAGAAAGAACTTTGGGCTATTCATACCGATCTAGATGTTCAAGAACAAGATTTTTTTGTAAGAAAAACACATGCAAATTCATTTTATAAAACAAACTTAAAAGAAATTTTAGATCAATTATCTGTAAATTGCATTGAATTTTGTGGCGCCCAAACAGAGTACTGTATGGATGCTACGATTAAGTTTGCCCACGGACTAGGATACGAAAACTTTATGGTACAGAAAACAACCTCTACGTTGAATAATCCTTTTATGTCCGCAAAAGAGACAATTGATTTTTATGAGAACATATGGAATCACAGGTTTTTAACGTTGCTAAAAGATGAATTTTAGAATAAATGACTAATGACTTGATCATCCTAAGATTTATCAGCTGTAAGCAAATATTTCATTATCACCATAAAGAAGCGAATTACATTCAGCTTCTTTTCTTTTAACCTGTTTTATATTCTATATATATCATTATAATTCCTTTGTCATATTATTTTAAAAATTTCGTATATTCATTTGAAAGAATAAGAAAATCATGATAAAATTGTGTTACAAATATATCTATATCTTTCAATTTTTAAAACGCATCGAAATTTTCACCCAAAAATGTCATTTTACAAAAACATGCTAATTTACCTATTTTATTTACATCAGGGTCTCTTTTCTTACAATTTCTTTACTTTAGGACTTTTTTTCTGCAACAACTATTTTCTTTTCTTTAAATTTTTGGTATGTATAGTATGGTATAATAGCTCACACGGAGGTGGAAAAGAACATGTTAGAAACCTTTCAAAAAGAATTAGAACTATATGAAAGTAATGCAGAATTATTAAAAGTGCTAGCTCATCCTGTTCGTTTATGTATCGTAAAAGGATTAATCGAGCGCGGTCCAAGCAACGTTTCTACAATGTATACTGGCTTAAACATGCCACAATCTACAATTTCACAGCATTTAGCAAAATTAAAAAGCGCTAAAATCGTTTCTAGTGAAAGAAAAGGATTGGAAATTTATTACAAAGTAGAGAATGAAACAATCATTCAACTCGTTCGCGTATTATTAGGTTAGGGACTAATAATCGAAGAAAAAGAACGTATTCTATATTTTTCATCTCATATCTTTAATATAAATATATATCATGAGAGGAAATATATAATACTACATAAGTCGTATTAAAAAACAAGACACAGTATATACTGTGTCTTGTTTTTTATATTGTTACATACCGATCCAAATGTAAATGTTGCATATCTTTTGTATGTATAACAACATCAAATGCACTCCCTACTCCTCCATTCAAAATCATAGAACGAACTGCTCGATTTTGTTTTTGCGTTTCAGAAAAAGGATTCGTATCTTGATGGCTCGTAAGCTGTTCTAATATCCCTGCAGCTAACAAGAACTCAGATTGTTTCTTATGCCATACTGCACTCATTCCTTGCATACTAAACATCTCCTTTAGCTCGTCCCAATGAATATGAGTAGTAAGATCCATTTCACCTGGATGCGCTAGTGGGTTACGTATTAGCTTATGCTGATAATACCCTCGCAAACTTCCTTCACGGTGTGCTGGATGCATCCATTCTTCTTTTGTGTATCCATAATCAACTGTAATACATATACCTTTTTGAAACCATTTCGCAATTTCTTTTATATACTCCTCCATCACAATTGGTACTTCAAAACGTTGCCCTTCAGCAATATGAATATTATATTTCAATAAATAGCGACCAATTCTTTTATCTAACGGCCTACATACTTCTGAAAGGTTTCCTTCCTCTGTATATGTAATACGTACTTCATACAACATACCATTTCTTTTCTCAATTATTTCAACAGGAAGTGCATCAAACAACTCATTCGAAAAAAGAATTCCCTCGAAAGAATCTCCCATTTCACTATAGGAGGTATAGTACGATACATTAGAAAATGAGCCAAGGTGCTCCTGCTGTAATTTTCTATGAAAAGGGCTCACTTCAATCATTGAATAGTTTAAATCAATAAAGGTTTTTGGAGATAATTGCTTCCATTCTTGTAAAACATCATAGGCAAACTTCCCTGTTCCTCCGCCAATTTCACAAATATTCGGAGCAACTTCACCATTTTCAACAAGACGAATAAAAAGTTTAGCAAAAGTTTTTGCAAACACAGAGGATACGTTGCTACTTGTAAAAAAATCCCCTTGTCTTCCAATCTTTTCACGTTCTTTCATATAATATCCATGACCTTCTGTATACAATACAAGGTTCATATACGTACTATATGAAATTGAATAATCCTTTTCTTTCCCCATCCATTCTCTTAAAATGAGCTCCATTCCCATAATGACTCCTTATTGTAAAAACGGATTATTTTCTTTTTCAAAGCCAATGCTTGTTTCTGGACCATGTCCACATAAAACCGCTGTTTCATCTGGTAATACAAATAATTTCTCTTCAATACTTCCAATTAATTCAGCGAAACTTCCACCAGGTAAATCTGTTCTTCCAATGCTCATTTGGAACAATACATCTCCTGAGAATACAGCATTCGCCTCTTTACTATAATAAGAAATACTTCCTGGAGAATGTCCTGGTGTCTCAAAAATTTCAAAATTAAATGATCCAATTGTTAATGTACCTTCTGCATCAATAATATGATCCGCTGGTTTTGCTGTAATACTGCGGTTCATCATAAAAATTTGAGAGCCGTTTACAGTTGCATCTCCTAACCAATCTGCTTCTTCTTTATGTACGTACACAGGAATATGAAAAGTGTCTCTTACCGCATCAACAGCACCGATATGATCAAAGTGAGCATGTGTTAATAAAACAGCTAATGGTTTTAATTGTTCTTCTTGTAAATATGTAACGAGCTTTTCACCTTCATGACCAGGGTCAAAGATAATGCACTCTTTTTGATCGTTCATTAAAATATAAGCATTCGTTTGTAATGGGCCTAACGGCATTTGTATCCATTTCATATGAAAATCTCCTCCAGTTATTAAACTTACTTTTAATGATACAACATTTCTTTCTCTGAGGAAAAGAAAGGATGCTATCTCGACAATCATTTTTAAAACATGTACAATATAAAAGAGTAAATATTCCAAAAACTCATAATAAGAAATGGGTAGACAGAGGAGGATATTGTATGGGCCTTGTTATTATTTTTACACTTGTCACTCTGTTAGCTGTATTTGCTACGCTTAGAACACTTCGTGAAAAAAACTTTTTCGCGAGCGGCTTTGCAATTGCAACTGTACTCGTTTTCGGATGGTTTACGATCATGACTGTTCTATATAACGGGTATCCACCAGCAGCTTAATTCGTTTACACTTTATTCTTCATCGAGATTTCACACAAAAAGAGGAAGGGTTCCCCCTTCCTCTTTTCATATTTCACAACTTATATCATCTTCGCTTCGTATTTGTGCTTTTTTACAAGCCAAGCTCCTCCGATAACACCTGCATCATTACCAAGTGTTGCAATAGCTAACTTCGTGCTCTTTACAGCACGTGAGAAAGCGTATTGCTCGAAATAGCGTTGAATTGGTTCTAATAGCGCATCTCCAGCTTTAGACACGCCTCCACCAATAACAATTTTCTCTGGGTTCAATGTACTAGAAAGGTTCGCTACAGCTAATCCTAAATAAGAGGCTACTTTTTCTACTACTTCACCTGCTAATTCATCACCTTGTCCAAGTGCTTCAAAGACATCTTTTGATGTAATACGTCCTTCTTCAGCTAACATAGAACGCAACATGCTCTCTTTATTAGTCTCTTGTATTTTTTGCATAGCAACACGTACAATACCTGTCGCAGATGCTACTGTTTCTAAGCAACCAGACTTCCCGCAATTACATGGGAAAGCATTTTCTGTAACGACTGTAATATGTCCAATCTCACCAGCAGCACCACTCACGCCGTGTACAATCTCACCATTGGCGATTACACCACCACCAACGCCCGTACCAAGTGTCATACAGATTAAATCTTTTGCACCTTCACCAGCACCTTTCCACATTTCACCAAGCGCTGCTAAGTTTGCATCATTATCAATAACAACAGGTAATCCTGTTTCTACTTCTAATAAATCTTTTAGCGGATAGTTTTTCCATCCTAAATTAACCGCTTCATAAATCATTCCAGACGCCACATGTACAGGACCAGGAGCTCCCATACCAATACCAATTAACTTGCTCTTCAATTCGCCTAATTCTTCTAGCTTTTTATCAATTGCTTTCGCAACATCAAGTGTAATATGTTTTCCTTGCTCACCTGTATTCGTAGGGATTTCCCACTTATGTAAAATTTCACCGTACACATTAATAAATGCTAATTTAATCGTTGTACCACCAAGGTCAACACCAACTAACCATTTCTCTTCCATGTTGCTTACCTACCTTTATCTAATTCTTATTTAGCTCTTTTTGAATTTCTTGCTTCAATAAAAATAAAGCTGTTTGATAGTCTTGTGGATCGATTAGCTGTGATTGATTTAATTCACGCAATTCATCTTGCATTAATTGTAAATCTGCAATTCGATCTCCCGTATAAATAATCGTACCAAATTTCTTTAGCAATTGCTGAATATCATAAATAGATACCATTTCATCACCCTCTATGCTCACTTACTATAAAAAAATTATAATAAGAAAACGTTCACATATTTTATTATAATCAAGAAGAAAAAGTCTCGTCAATTTTTATTTGTCTATACAAGCTTATTTGTAAGCAGTGTTCCTTTTTCTGTAATAATTTTTTCTATGTTTTTATCAAATGGCTCTACCGGAATGTGTTTTACCATTTGAAAATCATACGCTAATGACAGCGTTTTCCCTTTATAATGCACGAGATAACGATCATAATAGCCACCGCCGTACCCAATTCGCTCTCCTCGTTCTGTATAAGCTACGCCTGGGACAATTTGAAGATCAATTTCATCCATATTCACTTCTTCCGTAAGCCCGGGAATCGGTTCACGTAAATTCATATACACCGTTTCTAATTGATCAAAATTATTAATTTGCCGGAAGGACATCGTTCTTGTTCCTTTATTACACTTAGGAACTACAACTTTCTTTCCTTCTTCCCAAGCTTTTTCGATAATAGGATATGTATTCACTTCATTTTCCATTGAAAGAGTAATTCCAATTGTTTTAGCTTCAACCCACTCTTTTTGCGCATACAACGAAAATGCAATCTGTTCTGATAAAGTTGTATACTGTTCTTCTGATAAAGAATTCATGTGTTCTATTATTTGTTTACGCAAACGTACTTTCTCTGCTTTCACACATTCTCCCCCTTACAGTGACACTTTACTCTATGCTGATAGTGTATCACTTTTAACATAGGAATCGAATAAAAAAAGAAACAGTAGGAAAATATTCCTACTGCTTACTTTGTTTCACGGTGTAACGTAGACTTCTTGTCACGCTTGCAATACTTTTTAAGCTCGATACGCTCAGCGTTGTTACGTTTATTTTTCTTTGAGATATAGTTACGATCTCCGCATTCTGTACATGCTAGAGTAATATTCACACGCATTCTTATTTCCCTCCAGTACTAATAACTTAAATCAGACTATACTATAATACCACTTTTAAAATAAAAATTCTACACCTTTTGATATTGTCTAATTTTTTCTATAAGATTTTTCATATTTTCCCTTGCTATCACTGGGTTTCTAGCATGTGAATACACCAAAAATTTTGGTTGTTTTATGTCAGAAACGATATAAGACCACTCTTTTTCAGTATATTTGAACTGCACTCCTTCAAATATCCCTTCTCCCTTCCTTTCTATATCATCCAATAATTTCCTCATAATTTCCCCTTTTTCATTCCATGAACATACCACTTCATCATAAAGTAAATAGAGCGGAGGTGATTGCTCTACTATGCTGAGAAACGTTTTTCCTTGCAATGCTATTAGCTCGAATAATTTTCCAATCCGATATAAAATATCTCGCTTCCACCTCACTTGAAACGACTTTCTTTCATCCTGCGTATAAAATAGAAGATAACATTCTCCTAACTTCAAAGACATTGGGTAAATATTTCCTGTCGATTCGAGCAAGAAATCTGGAATATCTACCTCTTCCAAATCTGTACCTTGGTAAATATTACTATGTTTATCGTATAACTCGAAATGATTTCCTTTCTCCGAAAACATAAGAGCCATATTCGCTTTACTTGATTTCATCAAAGCTTTCACATGATCTTTTTGTTCGCTTGCATAAATCCATGTAACTGTACAACCAAGTCTTTGCAGAAAGAGCATAAGTAAATGTTGCAACGTATCATCTCTCTTATTAATAAGAAGATGAAACTTCTGCATCTGTATTTTCTCGATATCAATATGCTCCAATATAACTTCTATATACTCATTCATAGAAACATGAACGAGCTTATTACGCCCCATTTCTTTCTCCTGCACGTAATAAAACAATTCGGACATATATATTTGTTCTATCTCTTTTTGCTGCTTATACGTTAACGGCATGCCAGCTTGACCGTATAACTTTATAACAATCTCATTCTCATTCTCCACTTGAATGAAAACACCACCTGCACATTGCAAATGATGAACACTATATTGAAAAAGTGACTCGTTCATTTCTTTACATTCCATCGTATGAATCCCTATACCATGAATAGCATGTAAAAATAAATTTTTATAAGAGGTTGTTTCTATATTTTCTTGACTTCCAATTAATATACTTTCTCCTTTTTCAAAAAGAGAACCATACGCCATCGCAATCTTCACGATAAACTGGGGAGTAATTTCAACATTCCCTCTTCCTACAATGCGGCTTTTTTGTAACCACCCTGCACTCATTTCACTCTCTTGAATACCAGCCGCTCCTACTATCGAATGACTATCAATCGCCTTATAAGGCCATAGTTTTCCTTTTTGCTTAATTACCGTACTTCTCCCGATATGACAGTGATCCGCTACAACACTTTTTTGAAACAGTGTAACATCATCTTCAACTATTGTACGCTCTCCTATTGTCGTTTCTAATAGTTCACAATACTTCCCAATGTGGGCATTCGCAAAAACAATACTTTTTTGAAGATGAGAATAACTTGAAACGATACTATTTTTCCCAATAATAGAATATGGCTCAATTACAGCTCCTGTACCAATCTTTGCTCCTTCTCCAATAAAAGAGGGGCCATGAATTTTCGTCCCTTTACCAATCGTCACCCCTTCCCCCATCCATACCATAGGTAATACTTCTGTATAAGGAATAGGTACTTGTAACTTTTTCGTTAACAAATCAAATTGTGCTTGTCGATATTGATTAAATGTGCCGATATCTAACCAATAACCTTCTGACAAATATGCGAATAACAAATTTTTGTTTGCCAATAATGGAAACACATCATGACTGAAATCAAAAAATTGCCTAGGCGGTATGTAAGAAAAGATTTCTGGCTCCATAATATATATGCCTGTATTCACAACATTAGATACTACCTCATTCCAGCCCGGCTTTTCTATATATCGTGTAACCTCCTGGTTTTTATTCATTACAACCAATCCAAATGAGAGTGGATTTTCTACTTCTTTCACAAACATTGTTACCATTCTTTTCTTTTGTTCATGAAACCTAATTCCTTCTGATAATTGAAAGTCAGTTAATGCATCCCCGCTTATCACAACAAATGTTTCATCTAAAAATTGTTCTGCTTGTTTAATACTCCCTGCTGTGCCAAGCGGAGGAGAGTCTTCAAAATAATACAAGTTAACTCCCCATTTACTACCGTCACCAAAATATTGCTTAATGGTCGTACTCATATATTGAACAGTAATTGCAATTTCACGAATACCATGCTGACGTAATAACTCAATATTATATTCTAAAACTGGTTTTTCTAATAATGGTAACATCGGCTTTGGAGTATTACATGTTAATGGTCTAAGGCGTCTTCCTTTTCCTCCAGCTAAAATAACCCCCTTCATATACTTCAGCCTCCACTTATATAATGTTCAGTAACTCCATATACCATATGTATATTCCCTATCCCACATGAACTAGCAGCATAAACTTGATTAGTTAAACAAATCCTCATTTAGAAGACCATATAATTAAATTTCTCACCTATAAAAACGTATGTTTCAAACAACAAGAAAGCGCTTACTGTAAATTGGTAAATAATACTTATTAACGACAAACATATATACTAATTTTTCCATTACATTATGATACATCTTATCATCATAAACTAAAGGAAACAACGAGCTTTTTTTGTCATGTTTTGACTAAAAAAAGCAGGTGATTTCTCATCACCTGCTTTTATTCCTACTCATTCAATAAATAATGCTTTCCTTTTACTAAATAAAAGACATTTTCAGCAATATTTGTAATATGATCTGCTACACGCTCAATATATCTCGCGACAAATGATAATTGTGTAATTTGCGTAATTGCTTCTGGTTGTTCCGGAACCGACGATATAAACTCACGAATTGCTTTTCCATATATTTCATCAACGGAATCATCCATTTCAGCAATTTGTTTCGCAAAAGTTAAATTTTCTTGTTCATATGCTTCTAACGCTAAATGCAACATCTCATTTGCAACCGCAAACATTTCATCCAGGTTGTGCAAACTAACAGCCACTTCTTTTTCCCCAAGACGAATTGTAGCCTTTGCAATATTAACAGCATGATCTGCAATACGCTCTAAATCTGTCGCTGTTTTAATTGAAATAAAAATCCTTCTTAAGTCACTTGCTACAGGTTGCTGCTTCGTAATGAGCATAAGCGCAAGATCGTTTATTTCCTCTTCTAAATTATCCATGCGGTAATCACCATCAATGACCTCTAACGCTTTCTCTACATCCCTTGTATGCAGACCTTCCATAGCCATCAATAAAGCCGCATTTGCTAATTCTCCAAGCTCGATCACCTTTTGCTGTAACGCTTTTAAATCACCTTGAAACTGTTCTCTTACCATTTTTCTTCCCCCTCAATATTATGTGCCATTATATAAAAGTGAAACTTTAATCAACCCTCATCAATCGGGATTTGATAGGCAGCAAGATCCCCTCCCTAACTTCTTTGCTTTCGCTAAATTTTAAGGTGGGGGTCTTACTGCCCGCAAATAGCGGGGTAAATCTCCTACATAGCCTCTTGCGCTTGTAATAAACCTTAAGATAAGGAGAAGTATTAGTTCTCTATTAACAGTAAGATAAAATAAGAAATGCCCTCTGTTAAGAGGGCATTTGCTCTTAGCTTTGAAACGATATCAACCAAAGCGACCTGTAATATAATCTTCTGTACGCTTATCTGAAGGAGTCGTAAATAATTTGTTTGTATCTGTATACTCCACAACTTCCCCGCTTAAGAAGAAAGCTGTTTTGTCTGAAATACGCGCTGCTTGTTGCATATTATGCGTTACGATAACAATACTAAAATCTTTCTTTAGCTCTTGAATTAATTCTTCTACTTTTAATGTTGAAATTGGGTCTAATGCCGATGTTGGCTCATCCATTAAAATAACGTCTGGCTCAATAGCTAAGCAGCGTGCGATGCATAGACGCTGTTGCTGTCCACCAGATAAACCGTATGCATTATCGTGCAAACGATCTTTTAACTCATCCCAAATCGCTGCTCCACGTAAACTTTTTTCAACAATTTCATCTAATGTCTTTTTGTCACGAATACCATGGATTTTTGGACCGTATGCTACATTCTCATAAATAGATTTTGGAAATGGATTTGGCTTTTGGAACACCATTCCTACATGCGTTCTTAATTCTTCAACTGGATATGATTTATCAAATATATTGCGTTCTCTATATTCAATTACACCTGTAGTTCGAACAATCGGTACTAATTCTACCATGCGATTTAATGTTTTTAAGTAAGTTGATTTACCACAGCCACTTGGACCGATAATGGCTGTAACTTCATTCTCATGAATACTTAAATTAATATCTTTTAAAGCATGGTCTTCCCCATACCATAAATTTAAGTTTT
The DNA here is from genome assembly GCF_030164735.1 of Bacillus sp. RB3. Lineage (NCBI taxonomy): Bacteria > Bacillati > Bacillota > Bacilli > Caryophanales > Bacillaceae > Bacillus > Bacillus sp. RB3. Next base: position 145,478 of record NZ_JASNGE010000011.1, on the reverse strand, counting down.
TCGTATCAAATACTACCTTCTTTGGCGCAGTCTCGATTTTCTCTTCGTTTTTCACCTGTACATTTACTACTGTTGCTACCATTTGAATTCCCCTTTCATCCACTTCCAACTTATTTTCGATTTCGTAACCATAAAACAAATATATTAATAAATAGCAACAAACCTAACAAAACAATCATCCCAGCTGCTGCTACATACTGAAATTCTTCTTGTGGCCTACTCATCCAATTAAAAATTTGAATTGGTAGAACTGTAAATCTATCAAACATACTAAATGGAACATAATTTGCAAACGCAAGTGCCCCAATAACTAATAGTGGTGCAGCTTCTCCAATTGCTCTTGATATCGCTAACGTACAGCCCGTTATAATCCCTGGGAAAGCATATGGCAATACAATTTGATACATCGTTTGCCACTTCGTAGCACCTAATCCGTAAGAACCCTCTAATAATACACTTGGTACTGATCGAATTGCTTCTTGACTCGCCACAACAACTGTTGGTAAAACGAGTAGACTCATCGTCAGTGCTGCTGCAACTATACTCTCTCCTAAATGAAGAGCATATACAAAAATAGTTAAACCAAGCAATCCAAATACAACGGATGGTACTCCTGCTAACGTTTGATTATTAATCTCTATTATTTTTTTAAATAGAGATTCCTTCGCATATTGCTCTAAATAAAGTGCTGTTCCAACTCCAAATATAAAAGAAACAGGTATAACAATACTCATAAATAATATTGTCCCTGACAAAGCTGCAGCAATACCAGCTTCTTTCGGATTACGTGAAGCGAAATTTGTAAAGAAATTTATTGAAAGATAACTTATACCTTTTTCAACAATTTGAAACAGTAACAAAAACAAAATTACCATTGAAAATAAAATTGCTATATAAAATAACAATTTGTAAATTCGATCTTTTAAAAAGCGTGATGCCATGTTTTTTTGTATTTTTTTATGATTCAACATTCGCATATTATGTCATCCTCCTAAAACGGCGCATAATAGACTGCGAAATGATGTTCATAATAAAGGTAAACAAAAATAACGTTGCACCTACAGCATACATGCTGTAATACGTAATCGTTCCATGCGGAGCATCACCTAAACTTACTTGCACAATATAGGCTGTTAACGTTTGAATAGAATGTGTCGGATCAAGCGATACATTCGGTGTGGATCCTGCTGCAATTACAACAATCATCGTTTCACCAATTGCACGAGAAGCCGCTAATATAATTGCTGCCATAATCCCTGTAAAAGCGGACGGAAACACCACTTGTTTTACCATTTCAAACCGCGTCGCTCCGAGTGCTAATGAAGCTTCTTTCGTCCCTTTCGCCACAGCTCTCATCGCGTCTTCAGATAGAGATGCAACTGTAGGCATCATCATAAATCCGATAACGATTCCTGGACTAATCGCATTAAAAAACTGTAAATCTGGTATAAGCCTTTGTAAAAGCGGCGTAACAATTGTTAATGCAAAAAAACCATATACAATTGTCGGGATACCTGCTAATAGCTCTAACATCGGCTTTAATATTTTCCGTGCACTATTTGAAGCATATTCGCTTAAAAATACGGCACACGCTAAACCGATAGGAATTGCTACAAACATAGCAATTGCAGTTATAAGGAACGTTCCACATATGAGTGGTAATATACCGAATTTAGGGTCTTCAAAAAATGGTAACCATTCTTTCTCCGTCAAAAAGGAGTATAATGATATTTTTTGAAAAAACATGATTGTTTCATTAGAGAGCGTAAAAACAATTCCAAGTGTCGTCACAATAGAAACGCTAGCAATTATTTTTAGTAATAAAGGCACTATTCGATTGATTCGCTGCGTTTTTTTTCTTTGTTTTGTATTTCTTTCAATCAAATGTTGTACAGAAAATGTAATTTGACTTTTGTCATTATGAGCCAAAGATGAAAACCCCTTTCCACCCTGACATTACCTTTTTATTTCTGTTAACATACGCAGCTGTTCATTGTATTTTTCTTTTCGTAATTTTACATACCCGACCTCTTCAGCGAGGTTACCGACATGCTGAATCATAAACTCAACATAGTTTGCTACATTCATTTTATTTCGGATAGATGCATTATTCACATAAGCAAGTAGCGGCCTAGATAACGGCTTATACTTACCTGATTGAATGGTCTCTTTCGTCGGAAATACACCATTTACTTTTATTGCTTTCACCTTATCTCGATTAGCCATATAATAAGCATATCCTACAAAAGCAATGGCATGTTTATCATTCATTACCCCTTGCATAATAACTTGATCATCTTCAGACAAAGAGACTTTTTTTACAATGCGATGATTTTGTAAGATGACATTTTGAAAATAATCATACGTACCAGAGTCTACGCCTGGTGCATAAAACTTCACTTGTTCACGTGGCCATGTTGAATGAATTTGTGACCATCGCTTCTCTCTTCCATCTTCACTCCAAAGTAGTCGTAACTCGTCTACTGACATATCGTCTACCCATGTATTATGGCGATTCACAACAATCGTAAGACCGTCGTTAGCAACCTCAAAAGGTGTGAACTGAATAGAGTTTTTCTTCATTTCATTTTTCTCGACTTGTTTCATTACTCTCGAAGCATTATTTATATCTACTTCTCCTTTACTGAAACGATTAAATCCTCCCCCAGTTCCAGAAATACTGATGGAAATTTTCACGTCTGCATGCACCTTTGTATATTCCTCCGCTACTGCTTCTATAATAGGAAAAACCGTTGAGGATCCATCAACTCTCACTTCTCCCTTATCATTTAAAGCAAATGCAGTAGACATTTCAAAACAGAGGAACCATATTGATAATACGAAAATCTTAATCGGTGTACGCATCCATTTCACGTGTTTTTCCTCCTAGAAGTAACCGGAAATAACAGGATTACAGATATAAGAATACTGCTAAACTATTAATTCGGTTTTAATTGTTTGTAAAAGTTTTGTAAAGTTCCACAAAAATCAACATACGATACAATTTTAATTCAGTAGTAGCTATTCATTTCCTCTGATGATTTCCCTATAAAATATTTATCCCCTATCCCACCATATACAAGTATCATTTATAGGGCCGCGTTTTTTAAATGTTGTATACTTGTCCACATTTATTACACGATATGCATAAACCATAAAAAAAAGCACACTATCTTTTCATATAGTGTGCTTTTTTACAACTTTTTTATTCATCATCTTGATCTTTGTTTTTATTGTCTTTATCATCTTTTGGAGCTTCACCATTTACTTCTTTGTTTTTCAAATCAAAGTAAGCGTCCATAATTTCACGACCAATATATCCATTAATACCAGTCTTATCATCATGTACCCATGGAACGACAACAGAGAATGCTACTTCTGGATCTTCAAGTGGCGCATAACCTACTAATGTTAAGTTATATGTTTCCACACGTTCACCTTTTGCATTTCTACCAATCTCTTTATCTCCACCATACACAGTTTGAGCTGTACCAGTTTTCCCAGCAGCTTTATATTTTGCACCTGTAAAGTACTTTGTAGCTGTACCACCTGAATCATTATACACTTGTCTAAATCCTTCTTGAACACGTTTAATTTGCGATTCTGGCATATCAATACGATTTAATACTTTCGGTTCCATAGATTGAACAACTTTCCCAACTTCATCTGGTTTCACTGCCGGTTGACGAATTTCTTTTACAACTTGTGGTTGCATACGATATCCACCATTGGCAATCGTCGAAATATATTGCGCTAATTGAAGCGGTGTATACGTATCATACTGTCCAATTGATAAATCTAGTAAGAAACCTGGTTGACTACTCTTACCCATCTGACCAGCAGATTCATTCGGTAAATCAATTCCTGTTTTTACACCAAGTCCAAACTGTCCGAAATAATAACGCATCGTATCAAATGCTTTTTGAGGTATATCTAACGTACCACCTCTCACATATGGAACACCGGCGATATTCATCGCTGTTTTAAACATATAAACGTTAGAAGACATTTTTAAAGCTGTAAGGTCATTAATGTATCCCATCGTTTTCCAAGACGACTTCGTAGGTGTACCTTTTAATTTAATTGGTTCATCCAATTGTACTGCCCCTGGTTGAATCGCACCAGTTTGATATCCAGTAAGTACTGTTGCACCTTTTACAGTTGACCCCATCGGATAAGAACTTGTCATGGTACCTAATGCAAAGTCATTTACTTTCGTTTGACCATCTTCGTTAACTAATTGTTTCCCCGCCATAGATAAAACTTCACCATTTTTTGGGTTCATCATTACAACAAATGCGCGATCTAAAAGAGGTTCACTTCCTTTAAACCTCATTAAATTCTTCGCAAGAATATCTTCCACGCGCTTTTGTAATTCCATATCAATTGTTAAGTTCAGGTCATTACCACTTTGTCCTTTTGAAACATTAATCGTTTCTAAAATATTACCGTTTTTATCTGTAACATTTCTAACTTCTGCTTTCGTACCATGCAGGCTATCTTCATACTGTTGTTCAAGATAACTTTTTCCTACTCGGTCATTTCGATTGTAATCACGAACAAGATAGTAATCTAGTCTTTCTCTCGGTAAGCCTTCATCAGATGTCGACACCCCACCAAGTACACTTCGGAATAAATCATCGTACGTATATTTTCGCTCCCAATCAACATTCGTATCTACACCTGGTAATGCTGCTAGGTTTTCACTAATAATCGAATATTCCTTTTCTGTAGCATCCTTTTTAATAACTTGAGGTGTCATTGCATATCCGCCGTCCATCTTACTCTTAATCGCTAGTATTTCTAGATCTTTGGCGGATAATTGATTAATCTCTTCTTCTGTTACACGACTTCGCTGACGCTCGTCTAATTCTTTATCATCAATTTTTTTATCTTTAAACTCTTGACGATCTTTATTCGTAATTTTTTCTTTAGCTTCCTCTTTATGCATAGCAAGCCAATAATCTTTTTTATCGCGATCTGTTAATTTATCTGTCGGTACTTCAATCAAATCTGCTAGCTTTTTCGCTGTTTCTAAGCGATCCTCTGCAGTTGATCCCTTCATTTTTGTAAATGTAATAGTACGAATGGCTGCATTATCTACTACAGGTCGCCCATAACGGTCAAATATTTTCCCACGCGGTACAGGATTACTTATCGTTGAGTTTTCTTTCTTCTCCACTTCATTCTTATATTCTTCACCGCGAACAATTTGTACATATCCGAGCCTTACAATAACCGCGGAGAACATTAAAAACACGCAGAAAAACAACACGTTTAATCGAAAAGGAACGTGGGTCTTTTTCTTATTTTGCTTCTGCTTCTTGCTCATACAAACCCCCTCTACCAACAGCTATGTAATGTGAAAGGGACACCCTCATACAGGTGTCCTCACTGCTGTCTTACATCTTTTTCTATTCTAGCATAAAACAAACGAGAAGTTAACCTTCTGGTTCAGTTTGGTTTTGCGCGTTCTCTTGCGTTACAACACTTGTTTTACTCGCATTTCCCTCATCATATTTGACATTTTTAACTGCAAAATAAATAAGAAAATGTCCAGCACCTAAAATACATAATAAGTAAGGTAAACTTTTTTCAGGTGGAAAGAATAGTACAGCACATAAAAAACTTAAAATGGAACAGATTCTTCCGGCGTTTAACCATAACTCCCGAACAACGACATATTCCACACGCCATTCTCTCGCATTTTTCGCTCTACCAATTACGTCATATGTCATTGATCCATACGGAACAAGTAAAATAGGATATGCAATCGCAATACATGCCGCATAAATAAGTAATTTCGTGTATGTAACATTGAAAATAACTAAAAAGACGACAGCATATAAAATAATGCCCCCAAGTAAAATTGCTTTTTTTCGCCACTCCTTCTTTAACATACGAGCAACTAAGTAATAACATACAAAGGATACAGCAGAGTTCACTAAACTGTATTTCCCTAATGCGAACTCACTATTAGTTGCTAAATAAACATATACTGAAATGACAAAAATAAACGTCCCTTCTCTCAATCCTTGGAAAAAATGAGCTCGTGTAATCTTTCCCCAATTTTTATCAATCCGTCGTTCTTTCAATACTTGCACGATTTCATAACGCCCTTCACATTCTCTTTTAGATAAAAAGAAGCTTAAGACGACAGCAATTGCAAATAGAACTAATGAAAGAAAGAATATAACAGTATAGCCACTCCATTTCTCCATACGTGAAATTGTGTATCCTGCTGCTATTGGTCCAATCATCCCAGAGAAGGATGTAAGAAGTCCAAGAAACCCATTAAAGAAATCTCTTGTTTCTGGTTCTGTAATTTCAAATGTCAATAAGTTAAAAGCCAACCAGTAAAAACCGTATCCTACTCCTAAAAGAGCCCCCATTAATAGAATATACTGAGAAGCACTTTTCCCTGCTACTAAGACAACGATAAAAAAAATCGCGAGCGTTCCTACCCCTATTCGTAATAAAATCGAGCGATCGATACGTTTCGCTAATTTCCCCCCTACAAGAAATGTGAGAGGCTGTAATACCACGCTGGCTAAATTATACAAGCCAAGATTCACATAATTTTGTGTTTGTTTCCATAAATAAATATTTACAAACGTATTCGATAAAGAAATTGCGAGCGTGTATAAACCTCCTATAAGGAGCAATAACACTAAATCCCGATTCACTTCAACGTCACCAATTATATGTTTCCATTTCATACACAACTCTCCTTTACTTCATGTTCTAGTCTTCCAAAGACAAGCCCAATTATGTAAAAGGAAAGCATAGAAAAAAGCTAAGGGCTCTCCCCTAGCTTTTTCTATATTTGTTACAATTATTTTGCTTCTTGGTAACGTTTTTCAGCAGCGTTCCAATCTACAACGTTCCAGAATGCACCGATGTAGTCTGGACGACGGTTTTGGTAGTTTAAGTAGTAAGCATGCTCCCAAACATCTAAACCGATAACTGGCGTTTTACCTTCAGTTAAAGGAGAATCTTGGTTTGGAGTGCTTGTTACTTCTAACTCACCATTGTTTACTACTAACCAAGCCCAACCAGAACCGAAGCGAGTTGCGCCAGCTTTTGCGAATTCTTCTTTGAATGCATCGAAGCTACCGAATTTTGCTTCAATTGCAGTTGCAAGTTCACCTACAGGTTGTCCTCCGCCGTTTGGAGATAGGATTGTCCAGAAGAATGTATGGTTAGCATGTCCGCCACCATTGTTACGTACTGCTGTACGGATTGCTTCTGGTACTTCGTTTAAGTTTGCAACTAATTCTTCTACGCTTTTGTCAGCTAATTCTGCATGACCTTCTAAAGCAGCGTTTAAGTTTGTAATGTACGTGTTGTGATGTTTTGTATGATGGATGTTCATTGTTTCTTTGTCAAAGTGAGGCTCTAAAGCATCATACGCATAAGGTAAATTTGGTAATTCGTGTTTTGCCATTGTTATATTCCTCCCAGTTTATGTATTGCCACTTAAGTGACATACAACTTCATTCTACCCTAATTGCCATAGGGTGCAAACAAATAAATCACATTGTCTTGCTATCATTAAAGTAGCAAAATTCCCACTTCTTTTCAATTAAAATGCTCATATATTCCGTAAAAAAAGCTTCCTTCTACAAGGAAGCTTCCTGCTAACATAATAAACATGTGAAATGGATATGGACCCTGTAGGACTCGAACCTACGACCGGACGGTTATGAGCCGTCTGCTCTAACCAGCTGAGCTAAGGGTCCAGAATTATGTATGTAACAACATATCAAATAAAGGAATTCCTATCGGATATGCTCTTTAAGAAATGTAAGATAAATTTACCATATAGAAAAGAAAAGTGTCAATTGTATTTTTCTTATTTAAAAGAAGAAAGTTAATAAAAGAAATTTAGTTATCTCCACTATATGTAAATATAATATATCTTGAGATTCTCTAGATTACTACGTTACAATGATTTCATACATACATAAAGGAAGTGAATCTATGTCCATATTTACCCAATTCGTAAAAAGCATATACTCGCCTAAAGATATGGCGCTATTCCGTTTTCAAAAAATCGGTAAAACCATTTTGTATATTATGCTACTTTGCTTAATTACTACTATTCCAAGAACTTTTTTGTACGGTAGTTTTATCCAAGATGGTGTAAGCATGGTAAATCAAGTCATCGATAAAGATTTACCTGATTTTAAAATTGAAAATGGCGAACTAAAAGCCGATATTGATCAACCTATTGAAAAAGAAGAAGGAAATGCACTTTTCGTATTTGATCCAAATTCAACAGACCTAGAAAAATATCAAAATAAAACAGGTTTATTTGTTTTAAAAGATAAAGTAGTCTCTATGGGAAATGGTCAAATACAAACGTATTCTTATAACGATTTGTTAGGTGCATCTCTTGAGAAAAAAGATCTACAAGAATTTATTTCTTTATTCGATAATATTTATCCAATTTTATTATTTGTTATTGGATTCTTAGTGTACCTATTCCAATTATTCATCACTTTTGTAGGTGTGACTTTACTTGCGTTCATCGGTTCTGCTATGAGCGGTCAACGTAAACTATCCTATAAACAAGTTTGGACACTAACTGCATACAGCTACACAATCCCAACAATCTTCTTTATGATTATGGATGCATGTAAGATTGTCGTACCTGGATCAACATTCATCTATATCGCAGTTGTTTTAATTGTTCTGTACTTAACGATTAAAGAAGTTCCAAAACCGAAAGAAAAATAAGAACGAAAAAAAATGCCTAAATAGGCATTTTTTTTTTGGACAAGCATATATTCCTAGCAAAGGAGTGAAGAATATGAAGAGATTAGGTATATTCCTATTCGTGCTTGTTCTCGGTTATATATTTTATTACGATATAAAAATCGGTACTTTACCGATGTTAAGTTCATATAAAAAAACAACTGCTGCTCAAACGATTAAAAAAGAAAACACAGACAGTCAACAGAATAAAGAGAACAAAACAGAAAAAGAAACGGATGTATCTTATAAAACAATTGAAGTAAAAACTGGTGAGACAGTTCTTTCTATTACAGAACAAATTAACAAGAAAAAAATTCCTTCCATAGAAAAAGTCATTAACGACTTTAAACAATTAAACAAAAGTACATCTGCTACAAAAATACAAATTGGAAAGTCTTATAAATTCCCCTTATATCAATAAGCTATCACTTAATCCTTGTCAATTACATAAAGGCGCTGATACAATAGTAAAAGTGAAACCGAGTACTTCGGTTTCTATAGCCCTATATCACGTATACTATCATTGATATGAGGGACTAAATAAGAAACTTCTTTTATAAGGAGAGCGATCTATTCGTGAATGAAATGACTCATCGTACAAAAACACGTCCAGTTAAAGTCGGTAATTTAACAATCGGCGGTAATAATGAATTAATTATACAAAGTATGACAACAACAAAAACACATGATGTTGAAGCAACAGTTGCTGAAATTAAGCGTTTAGAAGAAGCCGGCTGTCAAGTCGTCCGCGTTGCCGTTCCAGATGAACGCGCAGCAGATGCTATTGCTGATATAAAAAAACAAATCAACATTCCACTTGTTGCTGATATTCATTTTGATTATCGCCTTGCTTTAAAAGCAATTGAAGGCGGCATTGATAAAGTACGTATCAATCCAGGTAACATTGGTCGTCGCCATAAAGTAGAAGCTGTTGTAAATGCAGCAAAAGAGCGCGGTATTCCAATCCGTATTGGTGTAAACGCTGGTTCATTAGAGCGTCATATTTTAGAAAAGTACGGGTACCCAACTGCAGATGGTATGGTTGAGAGCGCGCTACATCATATTAAAATTTTAGAGGACCTAGATTTCCACGATATTATCGTATCTATGAAAGCCTCTGATGTTAACTTAGCAATTGAAGCATACGAGAAAGCTGCTCGTGCTTTTGATTATCCATTACATTTAGGTATTACAGAATCTGGAACATTGTTTGCCGGAACTGTAAAAAGTGCTGCTGGTCTTGGAGCAATCTTAAATAAAGGCATCGGAAATACACTACGTATTTCATTAAGTGCTGATCCAGTTGAAGAAGTAAAAGTTGCTCGTGAACTATTAAAATCATTCGGTCTTGCGTCTAACGCAGCAACACTTATCTCTTGTCCAACTTGTGGTCGTATTGAAATTGATTTAATTAGCATCGCTAACGAAGTGGAAGAATACATCTCTACACTTCAAGTACCAATTAAAGTTGCAGTACTTGGTTGCGCTGTAAATGGCCCTGGTGAAGCTCGTGAAGCTGATATCGGTATTGCCGGTGCACGTGGAGAGGGATTATTATTCCGTAAAGGGCAAGTCGTTCGTAAAGTACCAGAAGAAACAATGGTAGAAGAACTGAAAAAAGAAATCGACGTAATTGCTGCTGAAATGGCTGCTGAACGAGAAAAAGAAAAAGAGACACAAGAACAATAAAAAGAAGGTTGCCACAACATTTGTGAGCAACCTTCTTTTCTACGTAAAAAAGCTCGTCAGTTATATAACCGACGAGCTTTTACTTTGCACATTTTGGACAACGACCATATATTTCAAACTTATGCCCCGTTACTTCATAACCGGTAAAATCTTTATTCATAAAATCCATTGGACAGGAAGTAATCTCTTTCGTTCCCCCACAATCCAAACAAATAAAATGATGATGATGTTCCATAATAGAACAAGTAAAACGAAAATGTTTTTCACCATTTAATTCCGTTTGTTCTAAAACACCAATCTCAGCAAAAACTGTTAAGTTACGATAAATCGTATCAAAACTAAGCCCTGGATAATCGTCCTTCATATGCTCTAAAACGTCTTTCGCAGTTAAATAACGATTATGTGCTGCAAATAATCTGAGCATCTCTTCTCTTTTTCCAGTATGTTTGTATCCTTTTTCTTTCATTAGGCGTAAAGCTTCTGTTAGATTCATACCTATCCCTACTTTATGCAGTTTTTTTCTTCTTCCATAAAATCGCACCGATTAAAATAAGAACTGCTATCATAACAATTGTACCACCTGGCGCTAAATCAAGTTGATACGAAGCAAACATTCCACCAATTACTGCAATTTCACCAAATAAAATGGAAAAGAAAATTGTTTGTTTAAATCCTTTAGCAATACGAATACTTGCTGCAACTGGTAACGTCATTAATGATGATACAAGAAGAACCCCCACTACACGCATTGATACTGCAATGACAAGAGCAACTAATATAATGAAAATAAAGTGAATCCATTTCGCTCTTAAACCAGTTGATACTGCGTATTCCTCATCAAATGATAATAGAAACAGCTCTTTATATAATAAAATAATTGTCGCAACAACAACAATTGCTACAATCCCAATAATAATTAAATCTGTACTTGTTACAGCACTGACACTACCAAATAAATAACTAAATAAGTCTGTGTTAAATCCATTTGCAAGTGAAATGAAAATAACTCCAACCCCCATCCCTGCCGAAAGGATAATTGGAATTGCTAATTCTTGATAGTGCTTATATACAGTTCGTAACTTTTCGATTAGTAGCGCTCCACCAATCGAGAAAATCATCCCCATATATAAGGGGTTTAAAAACCCACCTGTAAAAATGGTTTTTTCAAGTAATAAACTTGCTGCAATACCCGATAACGTCACGTGACTTAATGCATCCGCAATAAGAGATAAACGACGAATAACAACAAACACACCAATTAACGGTGCAACAAGTCCAATTAAAATACCTGCGTATAAAGAATTACGTAAAAAGTCATATTGTAAAAAATCTTGTATCATTATATCCTCCCGTGATGCTCATGTTCGTGTTCTAAACGATGAACATGATGTCCATATAAGACGGACATTTCTGCATCTTCTAACTCTCGGAACTTCTCTACATTTCCATGGAAATGTAGATGTTGGTTTAGGCATGCAACATGTGTTACTTTTTCAGTAACAGCTCCCATATCATGAGTAACAAGAATTAATGTGATCCCGAGCCTTTTGTTTAAATCCTCTAATATTTCGTAAAAACTTTCCACATTTTTTACATCGATTCCAACAGTAGGCTCGTCCAAAATAAGCAATTCAGGATCACTAACGAGCGCACGAGCAATAAATACACGCTGTTGCTGTCCACCAGAAAGCTCTCCAATGTTACGACCTTGAAACTCACTCATCCCTACATCAGCAATTGCTTTTTCTACCTTTTTCTTATCCTCTTTTGTGAAAAAGCGAAAAAGCCCTTTTTTCGAAACAAGTCCCATTGACACAACTTCAGAAACAGTTGCTGGAAAACCAGAATTGAAACTATTTGCCTTTTGGGATACATAACCAACTTTGTTCCATTCCTTAAACTTCTTACTATCAACGCCAAACACGCGAATGCTTCCTTCTTTTGGCTTTAAAACACCTAATAAACACTTAAGTAAAGTTGATTTACCTGAACCATTCGGTCCCACTAAACCTAAAAAAGCTCCCTTCGGAACTTGCAAATTAATATTTTCTAACACATTCCGATCTTCGTATCGGAATGTTAAACCTTCAATTTCTAATATATTATTCATAGCATCTCACCTATTTTAATTCAGAATGATTCCGATTTATATCTATTTGAATTATAGTACAGCTTATTATAGTTGTAAACCAATCTGCCTAAAATATATCTATTTTTTCAAGAAACCTTACTATTATAACAAAAAGCAGAGAAAAATTCTCTGCTTTCGAAAAATATTCCTATAAACTTTTTAGTGAATAGCCGATTTAAACTTACCACCATTTGTCTCTTGCGTGCTCATAATCGTAACAAACGCATTTTCATCAATTTCATGCACAATTGATTTTAACTTCGTCACTTCTAGACGCGTTACAACTGCATAAATAACTTCTTTTTCTTTATCCGTGTAACCACCTTTCGCTACAAGCTTTGTAGTTCCACGGCCAAGACGATGCAAAATCGCGTTTGATACTTCCTCATATTGATCAGATACAATTAAAACCGCCTTCGTTTCATCTAGCCCTTGAATTACTGTATCGATCGTTTTAAATGCGATATAGTACGTCATAACAGAATACATCGCTTGTTCCACACCAAACACAAATGCTGCCCATGCAAAAATAAATAAGTTCACAAACATTACGAATTCACCAACAGAGAACGGTAATTTCTTCGTTAATAAAATCCCCATAATTTCAGTTCCATCTAGCGATCCACCATGACGAATTACAAGTCCTACACCAAGACCTAAAATAAGACCACCAAACACTGTCGCTAAAATAGGTTCTGTTGTAAATGGTGGTACCGCATGTAACGTTGACTCAATGAAAGCTAACGCTACAATACCAAATGTCGAAGATAACATAAATGTTTTTCCAATTTGCTTATAACCGGAATACATAAATGGGATATTGAGAACAACGACTAAAGTAGAAAAACTTAACCACCAAATGTTAGGAGTAAGATAATCTAATATAAGAGAAATACCAATAATTCCACCATCAATAATTTTATTTGGCATTAAAAATAGTTCAATTGCTACCGCCGCGCATGCTGCTCCAAAAATAATCATAACTAAACGATAAATGAGATGAATAACACTTTCTTTTCGATGTTGCTTTTGCTCCATAAGTCCTCCCTTTACTCTTTTTCTGTAGTTTTGTCCTTATATTATAACATACGCTTCTTTTCCTCATGAAAAAAGAAACTCCATACGAATATGTACAAGCTATATGCTCATATATTTCGATAGAAGAACGCGTGAAGGAGGATAATAAGATGAACCTCATTAAACAAATTGTTAATAAAAAATTAAATCATATTTCTACAAAAGAGTTATTAAAATATAGCAAAGAATATGAAGTTCCCATTACAGCCGCACAAGCTGATCAAATCGTTTTACTTATGAAGGGTAAAAATATTAATATTTACGATAACAACGAGCGACTAGAGCTCTTAAAACAAATCGCAAAAGTAACTTCCCCTGCCACTGCCCAACAAGTAAATACATTATTTCAGCAACTACTAAAATAAGGAGGGGATTTCCCCCTCCTTATTGCGCTTTAATTTTTTCAAGAAGCCCTTCATCAAAAGTGCCGTTTTTCAGCATTTCGATTTCCAATTTGTATGGCGGCTTCTTATCTTTTTTATCTTCCCCTACATACGGTGTTTCAAGAATTTTTGGTACATGCATTAACTGTGGATGATGTACAATGTGATGCAATGCTTTATACCCAATGTGACCAAATCCAATGTTTTCATGACGGTCTTTTCCTGCTCCGCGTATATTTTTACTATCATTAATATGAAGTACTTGTAAACGATCTATACCAACGATTTTATCAAATTCGTTTAATACGCCGTCAAAGTCATTTACAATATCATATCCTGCATCGTGCGTATGACATGTATCAAAGCATACAGATAGCTTTTCATTATATTTTACACCATCAATAATTTTTGCAATTTCTTCAAAGCTACGACCGCATTCTGTTCCCTTTCCTGCCATCGTCTCTAACGCAATGTTAACCGTCTGTTCTGGCGTTAATACTTCATTAAGCCCTTTAATAATTTGTTGAATACCAGCATCCGCTCCAGCACCAACGTGCGCTCCTGGGTGAAGAACAATTTGTTTCGCTACACCTAATGCCGATGTTCTTTCAATTTCCATGCGAAGAAAGTCTACGCCTAATTGGAATGTTTCTGGCTTCGTCGTATTCCCAACATTAATAATATACGGCGCATGGACGATAATTTCCTCAATTCCGTTCAGCTCCATATGTTTTCTTCCTGCTTCTATGTTCAATTCTTCAATTGGTTTTCTTCGTGTATTTTGCGGTGCACCTGTATAAATCATAAACGTTGTTGCACCGTATGAAACAGCCTCTTCACTTGCTGCTAATAACATTTTCTTACCACTCATGGAAACATGAGATCCAATCTTTAACATACAATCACCTCTTCAATATACAATAGATATAATGATAGCATAATTTGTAGAAATATGTAGTGAATTGTTTGTTCACAAAAGATGCACTACACAAATTTATATATCTATTTATACAGACTATACTTTTCATTTAAATTGGCTGGATTAAGTGAAACTTTAATCAATACTTTTCTATCCATATTGATTACACCTCCCACAAATAGCGGGATAAAAAAAAGATAAGGGAAACCCCTTATCTTTTTTTATTGCCATATTTTTTCTTCACTTTGTCACGTTCTGTTGCAAGTTTACGTTTATAGTTTGGTTTTACTTTTTTCGGTTTTTTAATAACTTTCGTTGCCATAACATCAAGTTCGTCATTTGGTTTTTTACGGCTCTTACGACGACGACGCTCACCTAAATCGGCCCACTCATCTCCGCGTAAATCTACATGCTTGAACTCAATATGACGTTGTTTTTCTAAACTATCTAACGCTTCTTCGTTTGCTGGATCATATATCGTCACTGCAATACCAGAATGCCCCGCACGTGCTGTTCTTCCAACGCGGTGAACGAAGAAATCTAAATCTGATGGTAGCTCATAGTTAATAACATGGCTAATCCCTTCAATATCAATACCACGTGCTGCTAAATCAGTCGCAACAATATATTGGAATTCAAGGTCACGAATTTGTTTCATCATTTTTTTACGATCACGTGGTGATAAATCCCCGTGAATTCGTCCAACTTTTAAGCCGCGTTCCATTAATCCATCAGCAACTTGGTCTGCCATCTTTTTCGTATTCGTGAAAACAACTGCTAAATACGGTTTAAATTGAAGTAGCATTTTATGCACTAAATCAATTTTATTACGATGTTTAGAAGGCACTAAATAGTGTTCAATGTTTCCAGCTGCAACTTGTTTTGGATTGATATGAATATGCTCTGGATTCTCCATATACTTCTTCAGAAACGGTTTTAGTTTTTGAGGAATTGTTGCAGAGAAAACTAACATTTGCAAGTTTTTAGGCATGCGTGCTGCAATTTTATCTACATCATGAATGAATCCCATATCAAGCATTAAGTCTGCTTCATCGACAATAATCGTATTTGCTTTATGAACAAATAATGCTTGCTCTTCTACTAAATCTTTAATACGTCCTGGTGTTCCAACTACGATATGAGGTTGTTTTTTCAACTTTTCAATTGAGCGTTGTTTATCAGTTCCACCAATTAAACAACGTGCTGTAATCATTTGGTCTTCCGCACAAAACTTTGTTAATTTCACGATTTCTTCGTAAATTTGTTGTGCTAACTCACGAGTAGGCGCTGTAATAACAAGTTGTACTTCTTCACGACTTGCATTAATTCTGTTTAATGTAGGAAGTAAGTATGCATGTGTTTTCCCAGAACCTGTTTGGGATTGTCCAATTACACTTACACCTTTTTTCACGACCGGGAAAATTTTCTGCTGAATTCCTGTCGGCTCTGTAAAGCGTAGTTCACGAACTGCATCTATTAAAAATGGTTTAAAATCATACTGTGTAAAAGTTTGTTGTGTCATAAGTTACACCTTCTTTCTAAAATTTCTACTGCGCGCACAAATCAGTCAAGTCTACATTATATCGAAATCTACAAGTAAAATCCATCTTTAGTTTAGGTTTTCACTTCAAAAACTAACCTTCTTCCCTTTTATTGCATATTGTATGTGTATATACCTAACTGAAGAAAGGAGGATTTCTCACATGTTTCCGAAATCCCCTACAAGGCAAATGTATCCGAATCCAGGGCAGCAACCTTATACACCATATCCAATTCCACAACTACCACCAATGGCACAAAAAAAGAAAGGTTTTCTTGCTAAGCTTTTTAAAAAACACGATCCAACCGAGCCTTTTATGCAAATGGTTCCACCTTACCGACAAATGGAAGGGCAACCGATGATGCATCAGCAACCACCACCGCCGCCACAATATCAACAGCAATATCAGCAGCAATATCAGCAACAATATCCGCAGCAACATCCACAATATCAACCATACATGCAGCAACATCCTGAGCAAATGATACCGCCTCAAATGTATGAATCAAATGAAACGCGCGGCGGCGCAACTACAGCTGCCGCAACAGCAAGCAGTGGCATCGGCAGTTTCTTTTCGAACTTAATTTCGAATCCTACTAATATGATAAACAACATCGAAAAAGTATCCCAAGTCGTTCAATCTGTAGGTCCTGTCGTCGAACAGTATGGTCCTATTATGCGTAGTCTACCAAGCATTGTTAAAATCCTCACCTCTGGAAAAAGTACGGAAGAAAATCAAACGGAAAATGTAACAGAGCCAGTTGAGGTAGAAAGTCCGCCTCCTGCACCTCAAAAAAAGAAACGAAAACGAAAGAAAATAGTGATTGAACCTGTAATAGAAAAAGAGTTACCGAAAGAACCAGTTCAACAAACAGCAACAAAACCAAAACTATATGTGTAACAATCCTTTGTTTTCTATCCACTCCTCCTTTATAATGTAAAAGACTATGCACAAAAGTATCCCTTGTTTAGAAGGAGAGGATTACTCATATGAAAATTGTTAAAATTTCCCCTCGTGGTTATTGCTACGGTGTTGTCGATGCAATGGTAATTGCACGTAACGCTGCATTAGATAAATCATTGCCGAGACCCATTTATATTTTAGGTATGATTGTTCACAATAAACATGTTACAGACGCTTTTGAAGAAGATGGAATCATCACATTAGACGGTCCAAGTCGCTTAGAAATTTTAGATAAAATTGATTCTGGTACTGTTATTTTCACAGCACACGGTGTTTCTCCAGAAGTTAAACAACGCGCAAAAGAAAAAGGTTTAACAACAATCGATGCCACTTGCCCAGATGTTACCAAGACGCATGACCTTATCGAAGCTAAGAAAGCGGAAGGGTATCATGTCATTTATATCGGTAAAAAAAATCATCCAGAGCCAGAAGGCGCAGTTGGTATTGCACCTGACATCGTTCACCTTATCGAAAGAGCCGATGATTTAAAAACATT
Source organism: Bacillus sp. RB3 (assembly GCF_030164735.1). Taxonomy (NCBI): domain Bacteria; kingdom Bacillati; phylum Bacillota; class Bacilli; order Caryophanales; family Bacillaceae; genus Bacillus; species Bacillus sp. RB3. The sequence continues at coordinate 127,519 of NZ_JASNGE010000011.1, read as the reverse complement.
AGAAATCCCAACAGATAAAATTTTAGTAACAAATCAAACAACGATGAGTCAATGGGATGTTCAACATTTAATGGAGGACATTCAAAAAAAATTCCCAACAGCAGAATTCCATAAAGAAATTTGTTTAGCTACTCAAGTTCGCCAAGAAGCTGTCGCTAAACAAGCTGATGTTGCAGACTTAACAATTGTTGTTGGTGATCCGAAAAGTAACAATTCAAATCGCTTAGCACAAGTATCACAAGAAATCGCGGGTACAAAAGCATATCGAGTTGCTGATGTAAGCGAAATTCAATTAGAGTGGCTACAAGGTGTAGAAAACGTAGCTGTTACAGCAGGTGCTTCTACTCCAACGCCAATTACGAAAGAAGTTATCGCTTTCTTAGAGCAATATGACCCAATGAATCCCGCTACATGGGAAAGAGTTCGAAAAGTACCGTTACAAAAAATATTACCTCGCGTGAAAGTGAAAAAAGAACAATAATAAAAACCGTTGCTTACATGAGCAACGGTTTTTATTTTTCTTATACAAATATAAATGGATCTGTATGTAACTGCGAAGCATGAATGTGTACATTGAGTTTCTTTGCATCCACTTTTTCTTGTAATTGCTTTTGCACACCTTGTTTCATTACTTTTTCAACATTATGTCCCGGGTCAACTATATTTAAACCGAGCATCATCGCATCATGAGCAACATGATAGTACATGTCACCAGTTACATATACATCTGCTCCTTTAAATTTCGCTTGGTTTATATATTTATTACCATCTCCACCAAGTACAGCTACTTTACGCACTTTATCATCTAACTTACCGACAACTCTTGCGCCCTTCACGTCTAATGATTGTTTCACATGTTCTGCAAATTGGCCAAGCGTCATTTCTTCTTGTAAGTATCCTATTTTTCCTAGGCCTAACGTTTCACCTTTATTATCAAGCGGATACACATCGTACGCTACTTCTTCATAAGGGTGCGCCGTTACCATTGCTTTAATCACTTTCCGCTGTAAGGAAGCTGGAATAATCGTTTCGATTCGCACTTCTTCTACACGTTCTAACTGTCCAGTTTCCCCGATATAAGGATTTGTCCCTTCTTGAGGTACAAATGTGCCTGTACCCTCGCTACTAAACGTACAGTGGCTATAATTGCCGATATGACCAGCACCTGCGTCTCCTAATGCTTTCCTTACTTCTTCTGCATGAGTGACTGGCACAAACACAACAACTTTTTTCATTTCTTCTGCATATGTCGGTGCCAAAACTTCTGTATTTTGCAATCCTAACGCCTCAGCAAGTAAATCGTTTACCCCGCCCTTAGCAACATCCACATTTGTATGCGCTGCATAGATTGCAATATCATTTTTAATACACTTTTCAATAATTTTCCCATACACCTTATCTGTATGAATCGCTTTTAACGGGTTAAAAATTAAAGGATGATGAGCAATAATGACATTTGCCCCTAATTGAATTGCTTCATCCACAACTTCTTCCGTTACATCTAGCGCAATCAATACGTGCTGCACGGGTTTATTAAGCGCTCCAATCTGCAGACCAATCTTATCTCCTTCCATTGCCAAATGCTTCGGATACATACTTTCAAATAAAGAAATAATTTCATGGCCGTTTGGAATTTTACTCATGATAAAACCTCCCCTATCATTTTCATTTTCGCTTCTACTTCCCCACGCTTCGCTTTTGTTTCTTCAGAATCAGCCGCACGTTCTAACTGTTTTAAAATATTTTGGAAGTTTTTTAATTCTCCTTCCCATTTTTCAACGAAGGCTTCACTTTTTTCTGTTATTAAAAATGGTCCCATAAACAATTCAGCTTGTTTATTTTCAGAGTAAGGCGCTACAACATTTCCGCGCTCCCCTACTAAAATTTCGTAAATCTTCCCATCTTCTTTTACGATTTTTTCATGGATAAGCTCCCAACCATTCTCAATAAACCATTCACGAATATGATGCGCTGCAATATTAGGCTGTAAAATTAAACGTGTTACACCTTCTAATTTTTCTTTACCACTTTCTAAAATGTCACGAATTAACGCTCCGCCCATTCCGGCAACCGTAATTACATCTACTTCTCCTGGTGCGATAACAGCTAATCCATTCCCTTTACGCACATCTACTTTATCTTGTAAACCACTTTCAGCTACAGTTGCTTGCGCAGAGCGAAATGGTCCATCTACAACCTCTCCTGCAACTGCTTTTGTAGCAATATTATTTATAATTGTATAACACGGTAAATACGCATGATCCGATCCAATATCAGCAACTGTAGATCCTACTGGTATTTCACGTACAACTTCTTCTAATCGTTTTGAAAGCTTTACTTCATTCATGTATTTCCATTACTCCTTCTCTTGTCAGTCTGTCTCCATGATAATGAATTTATAGTAGTTGTTGCAAGCCCATAACAACAATTCACCGCTCTATCATTCATCGTATTTTAGAAAATATAGAAAAACAAGCCCTTTGCATAAGCAAAAGGCTTGTCATACGGAACTTTATTTTTTCTTCGATAACCAATCAGCTACTTTAGCGGCTTGATCAGCTGGAACTATATTGGCAGGCATATTGCCTTTTCCTTTCGAAAGAATTTCTTTAATTTCATCCTTTGAAAGTTTCCCACCAATTTTTTGTAAGTTAGGTCCAACTGCCCCTTGTAACTGATCACCATGGCAGCTCGTACAGCTTTGCTTCACAATATCTTCTGGTTTTGATGCCGTTTGTGCTGGCTTCCCGCCATTTTTTGCATCAGCTAACTCTTTAGATTTATTTAGCCCCTGAAATGAAAATACAAACATAACGATAATACCCAATGCTGCAATAAGAGCGAACGGAATCAGCGGATTACGTTTCATATCTCTTCTCCCCCCTCTATACCCCTAAATAGTTAGATGATTCAGTCATTTATATTGTACTTGAAAACGCTCTATCAGAAAAGAGCAAACTACTACTTGTTAAAAATATTCCATAAATTCAGTTTATTGTTTTTTATTGTCATATCGCTTATTATTTCGATAATTATTAACGTTTCTCATCATATTTTTCGCTTTTCTACATATATTTTTGTATATAATAAACAAAATTAATCGAAAAATCGAAAAATGAGCATTTGCAAATCAAAAGACAATTCTGTAAAATAAATTACAAGAAATTGTAATCGTTGCCCATAGCTAAATTTTAACAAAAATTAACAAAATAAAAAAGTTTACTTCACAAAAGTGAAGTAAACTTAAAAAATAACCTATTCTAAGAAATCCTTAAGACGCTTACTACGGCTTGGATGTCTTAATTTGCGAAGTGCTTTTGCTTCAATTTGACGAATACGCTCTCTCGTTACGCCGAATACTTTCCCAACTTCTTCAAGCGTACGAGTTCGTCCATCATCTAAACCGAAACGAAGACGTAGAACATTTTCTTCACGATCTGTTAGTGTATCTAACACATCTTCTAATTGTTCTTTTAGCAATTCATAGGCTGCATGGTCCGCAGGCGATGTTGCTTCTTGGTCTTCAATAAAGTCACCTAAATGGGAGTCATCTTCTTCACCAATTGGTGTTTCAAGAGAAACTGGCTCCTGTGCAATTTTTAAGATTTCACGTACTTTTTCTGGAGCAAGATCCATTTCCTCACCAATCTCTTCAGGAGATGGTTCGCGACCTAAATCTTGTAATAATTGACGTTGTACACGAATTAACTTATTAATCGTTTCAACCATATGAACTGGAATACGAATTGTTCGCGCTTGGTCTGCAATGGCACGTGTAATAGCTTGGCGAATCCACCAAGTTGCATACGTACTAAATTTGAAACCTTTACGATAATCGAACTTTTCAACAGCTTTAATTAGACCCATATTACCTTCTTGAATTAAGTCTAAGAAAAGCATACCACGGCCTACATAGCGCTTTGCAATACTTACTACAAGACGTAAGTTTGCTTCTGCAAGACGACGTTTCGCTTCTTCATCGCCTTCTTCAATACGCGTTGCAAGTCGAATTTCTTCTTCTGCAGATAGTAAGTCTACACGACCAATTTCTTTTAAATACATACGAACAGGATCGTTGATTTTAACCCCAGGTGGTACACTTAAATCATTGAGGTCAAACTCTTCTTCTGTTTTTGTAATTTGGCGATTATTAGGGCCTTCTTCGTTGTCATTATCACCAACTAAATCAATGCCTTGTTCACCTAAATATTCATAGTATTCATCCATTTGATCGGATTCAATTTCAAATCCATTCATGCGTTCTGCAATCTCTTCATATGTAAGAACGCCACGTTTTTTTCCGAGCTCAGTGAGTTGTTCTTTCACTTGCTCAAGGGTCATTTCAGTTTCAATTTGTTTAGAACGAGCTGGTTTGTCAGCCATCTGTTCCCCTCCTTACGCGAGATACAAACATTCATTATACTAAAACTTTATCAAAAAAGCTATTTTCTTGCTTTTTGATTTTGTAAATATGCTACATAATATTTAGCAGCCTCTACAGGATCTGTTTTTTCCATTTGTTTCACTTTAAAGATAATTTCCATCTTTTCAAGTTTTTCCTGATGCCGTCTAAGCGTCTCCAAATGGCCTTGCAACACTTCTTCTGTGTATTCTGGATTAATAAATTCATCCGTCGAAATATCAGTGATAATATTTTTCAACTTTTCATCAGAGAGCCAACTTAAAAATGTTCCAACTGAAGGTTCATTTCCCTTTTCATAATATGCGTATAGTTCATATAAAATCCCTTTATGTTCTTCTGTATGAAAATCTTCTATATGGGATTCCATACGAACAGCTACTTCTGCACTTTGCAACATATGGTAAATAATTTCTCTTTCCGCTCTTTCAAAACCTGTTAACTTCGGTTTTGTTTGAACGACTTGAGACGGTTTAGCAACCTGCTTTATTTGTTTTTGCTGTACCTTTTGTTCTTTGCGATATTGGTGCAATTGGTTCAAAAGTGTTTCCATTGAATACGAAAATTCTTGCGATAATGACTTCAAATATGACTCTGCCTGCATCGCATCTTGTAACAACGATAACTCTTTTAAAACACTCTTCACATATTCTTCTTTGCCAGACTCATCTTGCAAATTTTTCCCTAAACGCAAATAATTTATTTTAAAACCAACAAAACTCACACTTGATTTCACAAGATTTTCAAAAGCAGTAGTCCCATATTGTTGCACATATTCATCAGGATCAAGCTTATCTGGCAAGGATGTGACTTTCACTTGGCAACCAACTTTTAGCAATAATTGCCCTGCTTTCATCGTCGCTTCTCGCCCTGCTTTATCACCATCATAGCAAAGAACAACAGTTTCAACGTTACGTCGCAGAAGTTTTGCTTGTTCTTCAGTTAAAGCTGTTCCCATTGTCGCAACAGCTTCTTCCACACCACTTTTTACCGCAGCTAGTACATCGGCATATCCTTCGAAAAGAACCACTTGCCCACGCTTTCTAATAAACGGTCTTGCTTGGTGGAAGTTATACAACAATTTACTTTTGTGAAAAATCGGTGTTTCAGGGCTATTTAAATATTTCGGAGTGTCATCTCCTAACGCCCTTCCACTAAACGCTATCACCTTACCTTGTAACGTATAGATCGGGAACATAACTCTTCCACGGAAGCGATCATAATGACTACCATCCTTCTCACTTCTTATTAGAAGGCCAGCTTGTTCCATACTAGACAGCGATAAACCTCTTTTTTGTAAAATTTTCGTCGCTGCATCCCAAGCAGGTGATGCATAACCAATTTCAAACTTCTCAATCATCTCTTTCGTAATACCACGGTTTAATAAATATGAAAGTGCTTCATTTCCCTCTTCCGTATTTACTAATAAATGATGATAATACTTTTTCAATAATTCATGAGCTTGTTGCATGATGACAGTGTCATCAGATATGTCTTCTTGTTGTCCTTGCCCTGATGTATACTCTGCAACCGCAATTCCATTTCTTTCGCCTAGCTTTTGAACAGCCTCGGTAAAAGCCAGTCCTTCCATTTTCATTAGAAAGGAAAATACATTTCCACCTTCTCCACATCCGAAGCAATGAAAAATTTGCTTATCAGATGAAACAGAGAATGAAGGAGAATTCTCACCATGAAATGGACAAAGGCCGAAATAGTTACGCCCCTGTTTTCTAAGTTGAACGTATTCACCAATGACTTCTACAATATCGGATGATGTCCGAATCTGTTCAACAACTTCTTCGGGAATTCTGTTCCCCATAACTCCATCTCCGTGTCGTATTTTGTATTCGATATAAATTAAAAAATTCCTTTATAATTCGACAATATTTTTCTAAACTTGTTAGAAAGTGTTGCCGATTACATTGTATAAACGATTTTGAACCTTTCCTATAGGTCCTTTATCTGCATAAATCGCATATACATACTTGCTATATAAAATTGTATACATTTGCTCATCTGTTACAAATGTATCTCTTAGAAACAATACATATACACCTTTTTATAAGAAGAGTAGCAAGCCACATATACTGTTTGATCTTGAGATTTGTAACTTTTTCATGTTGATCCATATAACGATCAACTCCATTTTGTTCAGTATCTACAAAGATCCAATTGCCTTGCTATTTCCTTAAAGGATGAGCATATGATGCGACAAACAAAATTCCGACATGAAATTCCGCTCCAACTTGCACAATTTCAGCCTTCACGGGATATACATCTACACCAACTAATATGTTGTTGATGCTTTGCATATTTCTGTATTCTACATCCCTTCTGCGAATCCTTCCATAATGTGCGTTTTCTTGTATAGATTTTGTCGATTTAACGTAATTACATGTCTTTTTCGTAAATCCTATCCCTAGTTTATTCTGAAAAATTAAAGTCTAAACGTAAAATATAGGTTTTTATCACAATTTTTTATTATAATATATTTTCTTCAACTACGCTACATATCCCTTTATTTTTTCATCTTACATTTCAGGATGACAAACTCACACCTTGAATATACTAAAAGACAAAGGAGTATAAGTATAACCATTACACTACAATCTATTACAAAATCCATAGGTATCATATTTCACACGAGCGAAAAAAGCACATTCACCTTTGGTAAATGTGCTAAAACATTTTTTGGTTTTGCACTGCATTCACAATAATATTTGCTGTTTCTTCAATCGCTTTATTCGATACATCGATTACTTGGCAATTTATTTTACTAATTACTTCCTCAAAATGATTAATTTCTTCTTGAATACGATTAATATTTGCATATGTTGCTCCATCACTTAATCCAAGTGATTTTAATCGTTCTTTTCGAATATGATTTAACTTATCTGGCGTAATTTTCAAACCGAAACATTTTTCTTTTGCCACTTGATATAGTTCTTCAGGTGGGTCAACTTCTGGCACGAGTGGTACATTCGCAACTTTCAAGCGTTTGTTATGAGCTAAATATTGGGAAAGTGGTGTTTTTGATGTACGCGAAACACCAATCAACACGATATCCGCTTTTAAAATACCTCGTGCATCTCTGCCGTCATCATACTTCACAGCAAACTCAATCGCTTCAATCTTTTTAAAGTATTCTTCATCTAACCTACGGACAACGCCTGGCTCATATCTCGGCACTTGCCCCGTAATTTCTTCTATTTGATCAATAAGAGGGCCGATAATATCGTATGCCTCTACCCCTTCTTTTGCAGCCTCTGTTACTAAATATTTGCGCATATCAGGCTTAACTAACGTAAAACATATAAGTGCTTGATTACTCTTAGCAATCGAAATCACTTCTTTTAGTGTCCCTGTATCTTCTACATATGGTACACGTCTAATATCAGGAGCAAACGGAAATTGCCCCATTGCTGCTCGAACAACCAAATCAGCCGTTTCCCCTACAGAGTCAGATACGACATATACGATTTTATTATCCATTACATTACCTCACTTTAAACAAATTACACTTATTCGTTATTTACTAAATTTACAAACGCACGTGTAATATTTGTTTTTGTAATTCGCCCAATCACTTCTAAACCTTGTTTCGTATCTTTTACAACTGGCATTGCATCAATCTGTCTTTCTATTAATTCCATCGCAATATCATATAAAGAATCCTCTCTACGACACATCGCAATGTTTGGCATCCTTGTCATGATAATATTAACCGGAAGAGAGGTTAAATCCTGCTTTCCTAAGCTCGCTCTTAATAAATCTTTACGAGACACAACACCAACTAATAGAGTCATCTGATCTACAACGAACAATGTACCAACGTCCTCTAAAAACATCGTACAAATTGCATCGTATACGGAAACATTTTTATCAATTACAACCGGTCTAGATTGATAATCTTGTACTTTAATTTTCTTAACAGCTTCAGATAATAGCTGCCCCCCAGTTTTACCCGTATAAAAATAACCTACGCGTGGACGTGCTTCTAAATAACCAGCCATCGTTAAAATTGCTAAGTCTGGTCTTAGCGTCGCACGTGTTAGACCCAATTGCGCTGCAATTGATTCCCCTGTAATAGGACCGTGATCTTTTACAATCTGAATGATATGTTCTTGCCGTTTATTCAGCTCTATGATAATCACCACCTTTAATGCACAACGAAAAAAGTTATACTATCTCTTAAATATTATATACTAAATATGCTATTCGAAAAAGAAAGTATGTAAAAAGGACCGTATACGGCCCAAAATTATATTTGAAACTTATCAAGTTGTTCTAAAAAACGTCTTGATTTCAAATAAATTCCGCAATATTCATCATAATATGTATTCAATACTAAACGCATTTGTTTTTTTGTGCTATCCTTTACCGATACATTTCCGAGCCTATGTAAATCGAAATGGAAGAAAAGACGTAATAATTTATGAACAGCTTCTCCTACCGGTATACGATACGGGTCTTGCTCCGCATGACGTGAGCACAGAAAACCGCCTTCCCTAACGGAGAAGGCGACAAAGTCTGTTTCTTGATGACAAATCGCACATGTATCAAAGTACGGGCGCATCCCTAATACCGGAAGCATTTTCGTTTGATAAATTAATGATAATACTTCTGGATCAACACCCTCACACATATAATGCAACGTTTGATATAACATTTCAAATAAATACGGATTATGTTTTTTATCTTCTGTTGCTTTATCAGTTAATTCAACAATAAATGATGCATAAGCAGTTAAAAATATATCCTCGCGAATTTCTTTCATAGTTGAAATAATCTCGCCTTGTTGCAATGTTCCAAGCCCAGATCCCATTTGAATAAGAAACTGGCCATGTGTCATTAATTGCGACACAGATGCTAATCGGCTTTTCGGTTTTTTTGCCCCTCTTGCCATTGCACTTACCTTACCAAGTTCTCTTGAGAATATTGTAACAATCTTGTTCGTTTCTCCGTAATCTGTCGTACGGATAACGATGCCCTCAACTTTTTGAAACATGTTCGTCACCATCCAAGGTTTGAACAAAACGGGTCAAGAAATTGGAGAGTCTAGATGCGCTAGCTCCTCTTCATGTTGATCCATCTCATCGTTTACGTCTTTTTCCATTTCTTTCAAAAGCAAGTACGTTTCAATGCTTCCTGTTTTGGAGAAAAACTTCCAGGTAAAATCTAGCATAAGAATCCACCTTTCTCAATAAGCGTAGCCTATAAACCAATTTCCTTTGTTGTTATTAAATTGACCCATTTTGTCCATTTTCATGTGAGAAAAATTTTTCCTAATTTATCAAAGTTCATAAAAACCAATAATCAGTGGATGAACCAACCATCCACTGATTACAGCTTGACTCTATTTTAGTACTCATCCTCGCGGAAACCTAGGTCACGAAGCTGAGACATTTTATTACGCCAATCTTTTTGCACTTTTACCCATACTTCTAAAAATACTTTAGAACCAAGTAGCGCTTCAATATCAAAACGAGCTCGCTTACCAACTTCTTTTAACATTTTCCCTTGTTTTCCGATGATGATTCCTTTTTGTGATGCACGTTCAACAACAATCGTTGCATTTATATAAACTGCCCCGCCCTCACGCTTTTGAATCGCATCGATAACAACAGCCACAGAATGCGGCACTTCTTCACGTGTTAAATGTAGTACTTTCTCACGAATAAGCTCTGCAATAATAAATCTCTCCGGATGATCCGTTACTTGATTATCTGGATAGTATTGTGGTCCTTCTGGTAAATACTTTTTAATTGTTCCAATTAAAGCGTCCACATTATTACCGTCTAACGCAGAAATTGGTACAATCTCTGCAAACTCATGTAGTTTACGATATTGATCAATTAACTCTAGTAATTGCTCTGGATGAAGTTGGTCAATTTTATTAATTACTAAAAATACTGGTTGTTTCGTTTCTTTTAACTTCTCGATGATGAATTCTTCACCACGACCAAAGCCTTCGACAGCATTAACCATAAACAGAACGATATCAACTTCTTTTAATGTCGTTTGCGCCATCTTCACCATGAAGTCGCCTAGTTTATGTTTAGGTTTATGTATTCCTGGTGTATCAATGAAAATAACTTGTGCATCATTTTCTGTATATACACCTTGAATTTTATTACGAGTCGTTTGTGGCTTATCACTCATAATAGCAATTTTCTGGCCGATAATACGATTTAAAAATGTAGATTTCCCAACATTCGGTCTGCCAATAATAGAGACAAAACCTGATTTATAACCTTTTCTATTCATGTAAATCCTCCGCTAAAAATGCTCCTGGTAACAATTCTCCGACTGTCGTCTCTTGAACGTCACCATGTAAATTTGTTAAATATACTTTCGTATCCTGTTTACATAATTCTACCATAACTTGTCGACATGCTCCACAAGGAGGTACTGGGCGCTTTGTATCTGCTACAACCGCAATGGCTACAAATTCTTTATCTCCTTCAGAAACCGCCTTAAATAAAGCTGTTCTTTCAGCACAATTACATAAGCCATATGATGCATTCTCAACATTACATCCACGATATACTTTTCCATCGCGCGTTAATAGTGCTGCACCTACTTGAAATTTAGAATATGGTACGTACGCTTGTTTACGCGCTTCGATTGCTTCTAAAATTAATTGTTTACTATTCATATTCCCGCATCCTTCCTGTTCACAGCTATGAAGAGGTACACTCTCTCATTAAAGCCCCTTACGGCACTTCCAAAGCTTAATAAAAGCTTCGGAATGCAACTATACCATATACGGTAAAAAGATAATAGCACCAATTATAACAGCTATAATTGCAAACAATAAAACCGCTCCTGCCGCAACATCCTTTGCAATTTTTGCAAATGGATGAATATCGGCAGTCGCTAAATCTACTGTTTTTTCCACAGCCGTATTTACCATTTCTAAACTCATTACACTCCCTATTACAATAAGTAATATCATCCACTCTGTTCTCGTAATATGGAAATAAAAGCCGCAGCATATAACAATGACTGCGGCTAAATAATGGATTTTCATATTTCGCTCATGACGAAAACAAAAGAATATACCAGCTATAGCATATCCAAAACTATCTATAAGTTTTCCTTTTTTCATCGTCCTAATCCAAAAGCTTCTAAAATTTCTTTTTGTCTTCCGAACATTTCTTTTTCATCTTCTTCTGTCATGTGATCATAACCAAGTAAATGTAAAAAGCCATGTAATGCCAAAAATCCAAGTTCACGATCGAAAGAATGTCCGTACTCTTCAGCTTGCTCTTTCGCCCTTGGAATAGAGATAATAAGATCGCCTAACATGCGTGGCATCTCTGCACCAACAATCTCCATTTCTCCTTCTCCCATTTCTTCCATCGCAAAGGATATTACATCTGTAGGTTGATCTTTATCTCGGTAATCACGATTAATTTCTCTAATGCGCTCATTATCTACAAATGTCACCGATACCTCCGCACCATCCTCGATATTTTCCATTTGAGCTGCTTTTTCTAACACTTCACGAATTAAACTCATATACGCTTCTTTTACTTCTTCTGTTTCATCAATAAAATCAATTAACAAACTCATTCTTTCTCCTTTTCTTCCGGAAGTTCCGGATATGTAATACGCGAATGGAAAATACCATTTAACGTTTCACACAACGTTTTTCCAACGATTTGTAGTTCCTTAAACGTCAAATCACATTCACTAAATTGACCGTCTTGTAGTCGATCTTTAATAATACTTTGCACCAAATTATTAATTTGTTCTGGCGTTGGGTGATTCATAGAACGTACCGCAGCTTCTACACTATCAGCAATACCAACAATTGCCGATTCTTTCGAAGTTGCTTTTGAACCTGGATAACGGAACATCTCTTCTGTATATTTTTCTTTATCTTCTTTAATAGCTTTATAATAAAAATATTTCAGTAACGTTGTACCGTGATGTTGCCCAGCGATATCAATAATTTCTTGTGGAATATGATATTCTTCGAGCATTCTTACTCCATCCGTTACGTGAGCAATTATAATATCTTTACTCGTTACAGGATCTAATTTATCATGCGGGTTTTCAATTCCCATTTGGTTTTCAATAAAAAATTGCGGTTGTACTGTTTTTCCTACATCATGATAATATGCCCCTACACGCGCTAATACACCATTTGCCCCGACTGCTTCACAAGCAGCCTCAGAAAGATTCGCTACCATTACACTATGATGATATGTCCCTGGCGCTTCTAACAAAATTCTGCGTAAAAGCGGATGATTTGGACTTGATAGTTCCATAAGCTTCATGCTTGATACGATTCCAAGTCCACTTTCTAAATATGGTAAAATCCCCATAGCCAAAACGGATGATATAATCCCTGAAAGTGAAGCCATTAATAATTGCGTACCAATTTCAAGAGGCGAAAAATTCCCATTACGTAATAATAAGAGCGCCGCCAATACGACTACATTTAATACAGAAACGAGTATACCAGCTTGTAAAATCATTGTACGACGATTTTTTTCTCGCAAGAAAATACTAACCGATAATGAACTTAACAATACGTAAATCCCTACACTATAATTTAATGTACTCGTTACTCCTTCATTAAACATAATACTTCCGCATACAGAAAAAATCATACTCGTTAAAAAGACAAATCGATCACCAATCATTAGTTTTACAAGTATTGTTCCCATCGCAACTGGGACAACATATGCAATCCCCGCGTATTCAAGTTTTTGAAACAAACTAATGATTTTCATTAAGACGATTGTGATAGACAAAATTGTAATATACGCTAAAACATACGGTCTATCTTCTCTTTTTCTCTTTAAAAATAATTCAAATTGTTTATGCATAAAGTATAGTAACACACCAATGAGTACCGCTAATCCAACATAAGGTTGAAAGCCGTTCCCTTTTTCTAACAAACCAACTAATTTCAACTGATTATACACATCACTTGAAATTGTTTCACCTTCTCTAACAAGAACTTGTCCTTGAAGAATATAAACAGGTGGAACTAAATCTTCCTCTGCTTTTCTCTTCTCTTTCGTTAAGATCGGGTCATAAAAATAGTTTGCTGAAATTGCATATCTTCCTAGCGCCTTAATTGACTCTTTTAAACCATTATCAACATTAACACTATTCATCTCACTTACATATCGTTCTTTCGCATCTTTCAATTCGTCCATTTTAATATGCTCAGTCATGATACTATTAATCGCTGTGACCGCAGCATCTTTCGCTAATACTAATTGGCTCGAATCTGCATTAATCAAACTTAGTAAGTTTGAATCAGATAATTCTTTCGTTAAGTCAGCGGGTAGTTTCTTTTTTAACTTCTCCACTTTCTCAGCATCAGTCATCTTTTTTTGATCATCCGGTCCAACAGCTTTAATCTCTTGCACCACTTCATCCACTTTAGCAAAGACGTCATTCACAATATCAACTTTGTTTTGTTTATACTCACTTTTATATGTATATTGATCTTCAACTTTTGTAGCGGCTTCTTTTTTCTTTTTATCCGTTGTAACTTTATCTTCAATTTTTATAGGAGAATGGATTGTCTTTTTCGCAATAGAATACATATTAACATCTAATTGCTCTGGTTTTACATTATTCATAAGCGCAAAAAACAGCACTGCTCCTAATACAACGTAAGAAATCCAACTTAGTTTTTTCGAATGTTGTAAATTACGAAACCACTTAGAAATTTCTTGAGATCTTGACATGATTTCAATACCTTCTCCTCTCCAGAAATAAAGTGAAACTATTTATAGCTTTCATTTCTTCTACCAAACGATACTTTGAGGCAACATTTTATACACTAGTACCTATAGTTTATTTTCCTTATCTTTCATGATAGTAAAAAATATGACGTTCGCCAACCTTATCATACAAAAAGAAATGATCCTGACAAATAGGATCATTCCATTTTATCATATGCCTCAATAATACGTTGCACCAATGGATGTCTCACAACGTCCGTTTGTTCTAATGTAATAAATGACAGACCTGATACACCAGATAAAATATTAGCAGCTATAGATAGTCCTGATTTTACCCCTTTTGGCAAGTCTACTTGTGAAGGATCCCCTGTAATAACCATTTTAGAACTAAAACCTAATCTTGTTAAAAACATTTTTATTTGAGCACCCGTTGTATTTTGAGCCTCATCTAAAATAACAAATGAATCATCAAGCGTACGCCCCCTCATATAAGCAAGCGGCGCGATTTCAATTACTCCTCGCTCCATCATACGCTGCGTATATTCTTGTCCAAGAATATCATGTAAGGCATCATATAATGGGCGTAAGTATGGATCTACCTTCTCTTTCAAATCCCCTGGTAAAAAACCTAAATTTTCTCCAGCTTCTACAGCAGGTCTTGTTAAAATAATTTTCTTTACATACCCTTGTTTTAAAGCCCTCACAGCCATTACTACAGCTAAGTATGTTTTTCCAGTTCCTGCAGGCCCTATCCCAAAGACAATATCATTCTTCTTCATCGCATGAATATATCGTCTTTGCCCCATTGTTTTTACACGAATGGATTTACCTTTTGCAGTCTTGAAAATTTCTTCTTCATATAACTCTTCAAATTGAGCAATTTTCCCTTGTTGTGCAAGCTGAATTGCATACGCAACATCTCTCTCTGAAATTGATATACTTTTACGAATTACAACAAGTAATTGCTGTAAGATTTTTTCTACGAGTGTCACCGTTTCAACTGCCCCAGATACATGAACAGTTTCTCCTCTAGTTACGATCGATACATTCAGTTCTCGTTCAATTACTTTTAAATGTGCATCATTGACTCCAAAAAGAGCGATTGCTTCGTTAGTATTTTCCAATTGTTGGTTCATTTCTACTAATTGTTCTGCCATTACTCAGTCTCCTTGAATATCGGATTCGGATATTGGTTGTGGCTCTGCAATATTTTCAACCACAGTATAATGCAATGTGACCTTTAGTTGACCCGCCTCAACCTCTTTACTCAAAATCTTATCACTTACAATCATAGCATGTTCATCCAATTTTTTCTTTAGTTCTTTTTCGGCCATCTCTTTCGCTACTTTCAGCGCTTGCTTTTCTGTATATTCTCGATTCGCTTCTTCCTCTTCTCTCACAACATCTTTTTCATATGCAATCGGCAGTGTAAAACCAAATAATTTCACATCATGCTTTACACTTTCAGTACGAGAGCGTTTATACTTATCATGCTGAAATCCCCATATTTTTATTTTCGTATCCCCAAATTTAAGAAAATGTTCATTGTATACATTACCAGTATACACTTGGAATTGCGTCTTTAACGGGACATCCACCTTAGATGTATACCACGTTTCTCCATACACAATACCTTTCGCTGAAACAATCGTCGGACTTTCCTCATTACCATATATTCCTGATACGAGAATCTGCCCTTTTTCTACATGATCATTTTTCAGTACAACCGGCTTTCCAACTTCTACGAACGTCTTTGTAATAATCGCTTCTTTTTTTGCTACTAAATTTTGCGGCCTTTGTTCCTTTTCTTTCTTCGGTTCGTTTTTTTCAACAATTTTAAAATGATACGTCGTTCCTCTTACTTCTAGTCCCGCCCAAGTAATGGCATTAATATTATCTGTCAAATGGCGTTGTACATCTTCTACATTCGGCATTTGAAATTGTAGTTTCCCTTTTTTAATACCCATTTTATCCAATTCTTTCATCAATATATATTCCGTTTCAGGTTTTGCTCCTGTAATTTCAATTTTCCAAACCATATTTGACATTGCAATCACACCAAAAAAGAAAATTAAAAAACCAATTAAAAATCCACTATTTTTAATTAAACGCTTATTCCAAAAAGGAAAACCATAACGTCCAATAAAATATAATTTACATTCATTTTTTCTATAAATTGGTTTTATTTTTTTCACATCGCGTAACAACATACAAAAAACTAACGTTTCATCAGCTATCTTTTTAACATCCCAAACTAATAAATTCCTCCGTACACATTCATTAACAAACCGTTCCGCTCCTCTACCTTCAATTCGCACTTTTACATATCCAAGCCACTTTATAAACCATTTATTTTTCATTTACCACCTTCACTACCTTTCTAAAAGTAGATATACTACTTTTTATTTGAAACATTAAAATAGCTCGTACTAAAATGAAACCGAGTAAAACTGTAATCAGTCTCTATCAACGGAACTTTTACAGGATAAAGAAGAAAAACTTCACAAATGGAAGTTTTACTTCAATCACCTTTTTTTTCATTTTCTAAAAATGTTACTTGCTCAATTATCCCTTCGAGCAAAAGCTCTTCTGGAAGAATCGTTTTAATAACAAAGGATTGTCCTTTAATTAATAATTGACCGTGTTTTAAAAGTAATCGCACTTCTTTATCTGAAAACACTAATAACCCCCGATGATTTTCTATATAAATATGTATTTGCCCAACAAGAGTAATCCGAGGTAGATCCATTAATACATCCACTGGTAGGTCTACTTGTTTTGTCAACCAATTTTTCATTTGTTCTAATTTCTTCATCTCGAAAGACCCCCTCTCATCCCATATATATGTATTTCTTCACAAGTGCCTATCGTGTTATAACGACTTCACTAACATAACTATATTCTGTAAGAGTTCATATCATGTTAATTAAAACAGTCGCTATATGAAATCATATTTGTCAGGACAATGATGGATCAGAGGATGTTACCTTTAATAATAGAAGTATTAATACAAGAATATGCGCCCCTACAGGATATCAGTACAAGTTACATTAAGAAATTGAGCCTAGCGAGAAGTTAGAAACTTGAAAAAAACTGTTACAATTCGTTCTGGATGTGACATACTGACCATAGAATAAGTAGTTGTCATTTATTGGACAAATGAGATAAAGTGAAACTTTAATCCCCCCTCACCAATCGGGCTGCCCGTTAATGAGGGATAAAATCAAAAAAAAAGAAAATTTCTCCACTCTGAATGTTACGTTGTAAGTAAGAATATTTTATAGATGGTTGTTATATGAATTTCAAAAAATATTAGGGTTCATTAAAAAATGAATTAATAAATGAGGAAATACGAAAGTAAATTGGCTTTAGTCAAGAAATTTCGAATGTTATAAAACAAATTATCGACAGTAATATCCGGCCATTTTATGCAACTGATGCAAAATCTAAAATAGTTAGAATCTCTTTCGTTACCTTTGAGGATTATGCTGAAGAGCAAGCTATAAAACTTCAATCTGATTTTCAGAAGGTTCGGTACTTAGCTTTTATTTGCGAAAGAAGTTTTAGTCAAGGAAGTAAGAATAGGTGTAGAATCGGAATTATACAAGGAAATAATAAATTGAAACTTTAACTAGAGGGGTTTCTATCACTTATAGAAACCCTTTTTAAGCAATATAGCGTTTCTCCTTAATAAGAACAATAAAAAAACGTCTCATACGAAATGAGACGTTTTTTTACGCTAATAGCTGGATAACCAGCTTATTCACAAGTGATCCGTCTGTTTTACCTTTTACTTTCGGCATAACAGCAGTCATCACCTTACCCATATCTGCTTTAGAAGTCGCACCAACTTCAGAAATAACTTGCTTGATTACATCAACTAGTTCTTCTTCAGTTAATTGCTCTGGCAAATATGCGCTTAAAATCTGAATTTCACTTTGCAGTTTATTAACAAGGTCTTCACGACCAGCTTTTTTAAATTCAAGGAGGGAGTCCTTATACTGTTTTACTTCACGAGCTAAAACTGTTATTTCCTCTTCTTCAGTAAGAGTATGTTGCAGTTTAATACCTTCATTTTGTAAAGCAGCCTTAACCATACGAATAACGGTTAATTTTTCTTTTTGTTTATTCTTCATCGCTTGTTTCATATCATCGTTTAAACGACCGAGAAGACTCATAACTTACACCCTCTCTTAGAATTTACGCTTTCTTGCCGCTTCAGATTTCTTCTTACGTTTTACACTTGGTTTTTCATAAAACTCGCGCTTTCTTGCTTCAGCAAGTGTACCAGTTTTAGAAACCGATCTTTTAAAACGGCGAAGTGCATCCTCCAAAGACTCGTTTTTACGAACGACTGTTTTTGACATTCTCTTTCCCTCCCTCCGAAACATCACACTTACATACTAACTTCAGCATGCAAAAAGAAACACTTCTTCAGCATGTCTTTTACGATTATAATACATTTTATCACTTCAGGTCAACTATTTGGCAGAATAAAAGAAGAATAGAAGCATTTCCTTTTCAAAAGTTATGCAAATAGCTAGTATCCTTTACTGATGAAGACAACTATATTTTTATCATTTCATCTTTTTTCATACAGGGATGCATGAAACGCCTCCCCACCTTATAGTACTTAACCGCTTCAAATAAAGAAAGCATGCAAACCGTTTCCGGTTGCACGCTCTTTTTATGCGCTAGCTGATTCTTTTTTTACATCATCTTCAAGAACACGAACAAATTGCGCTTCGTTATATGGATAACCAGCTTTCGTAATTTTCACTTTCACTAGCTTACCAATTAATTCTTCTGATCCTTCAAATACAATTTTCAAGTAGTTATCTGTATACCCTACATATAACCCTTCACGGTCGCCGTCTTTAAATTGCTCTTCTGGAATGATTTCAAGCACTTCACCTTCAAACGCTGATGCATATTCTTTCGCTAATTGATTAGATAGCTCAATTAAACGATGAACACGATCATTCTTCACATCTTCAGGAACTTGATCTTCCATGCGTGCTGCAGGTGTTCCTGTACGTTTTGAGTAAGGGAACACATGTAACTCAGAGAAGCGGTTCTCTTTAATGAAATTGTATGTTTCCATGAATTCTTCTTCTGTTTCACCTGGGAAACCAACGATTACGTCAGATGTAATCGCAAGGCCTGGTAACGCTTCTTTCAAACGATCTAAACGCTCTTGGAAGAACTCCATCGTATATTTACGACGCATACGTTTTAATACAGTATTAGAACCAGATTGCAACGGAATATGCAAGTGGCGTACAACTACTTCAGATTTATCTAACACTTCAATTACTTCATCTGAAATTTGACTCGCTTCAATAGAAGAAATACGAAGACGTTTTAATCCGCCTACTTCCGCTTCCATATCACGAAGTAATCCAGCTAAGTTATAATCTTTTATGTCTTCGCCGTATCCACCTGTATGAATACCCGTTAATACGATTTCTTTATAGCCTGCATCCACTAATTGTTGTGCTTGTTTAATAACTTCTTTTCCATCACGAGAACGCATTAAACCACGCGCCCAAGGAATGATACAGAATGTACAGAAGTTATTGCAACCCTCTTGTATTTTTAAAGACGCACGTGTACGATCCGTGAAATAAGGTACATCAAGTTCTTCATACACACGTGTTTTCATAATATTACGGACAGCATTAATTGGTTGACGCTCTTTACGGAATTCTTCGATGTAACCTAACATCTTTTCACGATCCTGTGTACCAACTACAATATCTACACCCGGAATCGCCATAATTTCAGCTGGAGATGTTTGTGCATAACATCCCGTTACGCAAATAACTGCATCTGGATTTTGACGCACAGCACGTCTGATTACTTGACGGCTTTTTTTGTCCCCAGTATTCGTTACTGTACATGTGTTAATAACATATACATCAGCTTTCTTTTCATATTCTGTTCTTTCATAACCACCTTGTTTAAACAATTGCCAAATGGCTTCTGTTTCATAGTGGTTTACTTTACAACCTAACGTATGGAACGCAACAGTTGACATTGATCATCACCCCATCAATTCAAAATGATACGAAGCAGCACTTAACGCGTATAACGGCGCCGTTTCTGTTCTTAAAATTCTTGGTCCTAAACTACATGGTACAAATTTATGTTCACGAAGCGCTGTAATCTCTTCCTCAGCTAAACCGCCTTCTGGGCCAAATACAATCAATAGCTTTTGACCTGGTTTCATTGTCGTTAAAGCTTTCGCAAAATTAGATTTCTCACCTTGTTTTGCTTCCTCTTCGTAAGCAACAAGACAAACATCATACTCACCACTCATTGAAAGCAATTGCTTAAATGATGCCGGAGCATGTACTTCTGGAATTTCACTTCTATGTGATTGTTCCGCAGCTTCTTTCACAATTTTTCTTAAACGCTCAACTTTTTTATCAGCTTTTTTCGCATCCCATTTTACGATAGAGCGAGATGCTTGAAATGGTAAGAATGCAGCTGCCCCAAGCTCAGTTCCTTTTTGAAAAATTAACTCTAGCTTGTCTCCTTTTGGCAGTCCACTTGCAATCGTCACGAAAACAGGAAGTTCACTTGACGCCTCTACCCATTCTACAATAGCCGTATTAATAAATTCACTGGTAATTTCATCAATTGAACATACTGCTGTTTTTCCGTTTACACAGCAATAAATATGATCACCAGCTGACATACGCATCACTCTTGCGATATGATGTACGTCATCACCTACAATGCGAATACTTGTCTCATTTACATATTTCTCTTCTACAAAATAACGTTGCATATAATCACCTTAGTAGAGTTTCGTTCCTTTCGTAAGTCAACACTTACGAAAAGAACGAAACGTTATCATTTTTCATATAACAAACGGCAAGTCTCTCACCTTATAGTGAGAGACTCCCCTTTTCATTATAGACTAAAATCTATATTACGCATTTCGTGCAATAATTGCTACCCAATCTTCCATTCGTAACACTTCTTCAATTGTAAATCCAGCTTGTTCTAACGCCTCAGAAATTACTTTTTCCTTCGCAGCAATAATGCCCGATGTAATAAATAATCCACCTGACTTCACAACTCTTGCTGCATCTTCAGGGAATAATAGAATAATTTCTGCTAATAAGTTAGCTACGATTAAATCAACAGGACCTTCAATGCCTTCTAAAAGACTATTTTGTCCAACAGACACGATATCATCTGTTTTATTTAAACGTACATTCATTTCTGCACTTTCAACCGCAACCGGATCTAAATCATATGCTTGAACAGAAGACGCACCTAATTTTGCAGCCGCAATACTAAGTACACCAGAACCTGTTCCTACATCAATAATAGTGTCACCTGGCTGTACTGTTTTTTCTAAAGCACGGATACACATCGTTGTTGTTGGATGAGTTCCTGTACCAAACGCCATACCCGGGTCTAATTCAATGATTTTTTCATCAGGAGAAGATGGTGTATATTCTTCCCAAGTCGGTACGATTGTGAATGTATCAGAAATTTGTACTGGATGGTAATATTTTTTCCAAGCAGTAGCCCAATCTTCTTCATTGACTTCGTTAACGGTAATATTTCCAGTACCAATTTCGATGTCGTAAGATGGAAGCACATCAATAGATGATTTTACACCTGCAATCGTTTCATGTAAAGAATCCGTTTGCGGGAAATACGCTTTTATTAATACACCTTCCGCCGGATATTCATCTGGGTTCAATGCATAAATTTCACCATATTGTTGCTCGCGCTCTTTCGTTAACTCCGCTGGATCCTCAATCGCAACTCCACTAGCACCAGCTTCATGTAAAATATGAGAGACAGCTTCTACTGCTTCTTCTGTTGTATGAATACTAATTTCTGACCATTTCACAATTTACCAACTCCATTTTTTATTTCCATTATTCCCCTTTGAAAGCACGTTTAAGCTTTCCGAATAAACTATCATCCTGCTCTTCTTGTCCTGCAAATTCACGTAATAAATCTTTTTGCTGCGAAGTCAATTTCGTCGGTACAACAACACGAACGACTACATATTGATCTCCTTGGCCGTATCCACGTACGTTCGGAGCACCTTTTCCTTTTAAGCGGAATTCTGTTCCAGTTTGTGTTCCTGCTGGAATTTTCAGCTTCACTTTACCATGAACAGTAGGAACTTCCACTTCATCACCAAGCGCCATTTGCGCAAATGTTAATGGCATTTCGCAAATAATGTGATCTCCTTCACGCTCGAAGAATTCATGATTTCTTACATGAACGACAACATATAAGTCTCCTGCTGGTCCGCCATTTACGCCGGCTTCACCTTTTCCAGACACACGAATTTGTTGACCATTATCGATACCCGCTGGAATTTTAACATTGATTTTTTTACGTTTACGAACTTTACCTGAACCGTGACATGTCGTACATTTTTCTTTAATAATTTGTCCAGTTCCTGAACAATGACCACAAGCTTGACGATTTACGATACGACCAAACGGTGTGTTTTGTTCTACACTCACTTGACCAGAGCCTGAACAATGTTTACATGTTTCTTTTGAAGTTCCTGGTTTTGCTCCACTACCTTTACAAGTATCACATGGATCTTCTACTGGAATTTCCACATTTAATTCCTTACCAAAAATAGCTTCTTCAAAATCTAAAGTGACTTGATATTGTAAGTCAGCACCTTGGCGCGGAGCATTTGGATCACGACGTCTGCCGCCGCCACCGCCAAAGAAAGAACTAAATATATCTTCAAAACCGAAGCCACCGCCGAAGTCTCCTCCGCCGCCAAATCCACCGAATCCTTGATTTGCACCAGCATGACCAAATTGATCGTACTGTGCACGCTTTTGATCATCACTTAACACTTCGTATGCTTCTTGTACTTCTTTAAACTTTTCAATTGCATTTTCTTCTTTGCTTACGTCTGGATGGTATTTTTTAGCCAAACGACGATACGCTTTTTTAATTTCATCTGTTGAAGCGCCCTTGCTAAGCCCAAGGACCTCATAATAGTCTCGTTTACTCATAAATTTACAACCCCCGAATCTTTCACATAAACGTAATTTTAACACCGAAAGAAAGTGCTTTGCAACAAAGTTTCCTCACTTACAGTATGCAAAGCGAAAAACTTAAGATCCTCACACATCACTTCTCATTCGTGAAAAAAGCCAAAGTCAAGGCACGCTTGACTTTGACTTTTTGTCATCTTACTTATTATGTTTACAATTGAATTACTTGTCTTCTTTTACTTCTTCAAACTCAGCGTCAACTACATTGTCTTTCTTTGCGCCAGCATCTTGTGCACCTTGCGCACCTTCTGCTTGACCAGCAGCTGCTTGAGCCTGCTCGTATAATTTAACAGTTAATTGTTGTACGATTTCTTGTAAAGCATCTTTTTTCGCACGAATTTCTTCAAGCTCGTTTTTCTCAATTGCAGCTTGTAATGCTTCTTTCGCTTCTGTTGCTTTTGCAACTTCAGCTGCATCTACTTTACCTTCTAAATCTTTTACAACTTTGTCTGTTTGGAATACAAGTTGGTCAGCTTCGTTACGAAGTTCAACTTCTTCCTTACGTTTTTGGTCAGCGTCAGCATTTGCTTCCGCTTCTTGTACCATACGTTCTACTTCTTCATCAGAAAGACCTGAAGAAGATTGGATTGTAATAGCTTGCTCTTTGCTTGTTCCTAAGTCTTTCGCACGTACGTTAACGATACCGTTCGCATCAATATCGAATGTTACTTCGATTTGTGGAATACCACGTGGTGCTGGTGGAAGGTCAGTTAATTGGAAACGACCTAACGTTTTGTTGTCAGCCGACATTGGACGCTCACCTTGTAATACGTGAATGTCTACTGCTGGTTGATTATCAGCAGCTGTCGAGAATACTTGTGACTTACTTGTTGGAATTGTAGTGTTACGCTCGATTAATTTCGTGAACACGCCACCCATAGTTTCAATACCTAAAGAAAGTGGAGTTACGTCTAATAATAGAACACCTTCTACATCACCAGTAAGTACGCCACCTTGAACTGCAGCACCTAATGCTACAACTTCATCAGGGTTTACACCTTTATATGGCTCTTTACCAGTTTCACGTTTAATAGCTTCTTGTACAGCTGGGATACGAGTAGATCCACCAACAAGAATAACTTTATCTAATTCGCTTGGAGCAAAACCAGCGTCTTTTAATGCACGACGAGTTGGCTCTAATGTTCTTTCAACAAGACCTGCTGAAAGCTCTTCGAATTTCGCTCTTGTTAACGTTAATTCTAAGTGTAATGGACCAGCAGCTCCAGCACTAATGAATGGTAATGAAATTTGAGTTTGTGTTACACCAGAAAGATCTTTTTTCGCTTTTTCAGCTGCATCTTTCAAGCGTTGAAGCGCCATTTTATCTTGGCTTAAATCAATGTTATTTTCTTTTTTGAACTCAGCTACTAAGTGATCGATGATAACTTGGTCAAAGTCATCGCCACCAAGACGGTTGTCACCAGCAGTTGAAATAACTTCGAATGTGCCGTCTGCTAACTCAAGGATAGATACGTCAAATGTACCGCCACCTAAGTCATATACTAAGATTTTTTGTTCTTCGTCTTGTTTTTCTAAACCGTAAGCAAGTGCTGCTGCTGTTGGCTCGTTAATGATACGCTCAACTTCTAAACCAGCAATACGACCAGCATCTTTCGTTGCTTGACGCTCTGCATCGTTGAAGTATGCAGGTACTGTAATAACAGCTTTCGTTACTGTTTCACCTAAGTATGCTTCAGCAGAAGCTTTTAAGTTTTGTAAAATGATTGCAGAAATTTCTTGAGGTGTATAATCTTTACCTTCAACTTCTACTTTGTAGTCTGTACCCATATGACGTTTAACAGACATGATTGTATTTGGGTTTGTAATTGCTTGGCGCTTTGCAACTTCCCCAACTTGACGTTCTTCATTTTTGAAAGCTACAACAGAAGGTGTTGTACGGTTTCCTTCTGGATTTGGGATAACCTTTGGTTCTCCACCTTCCATAACAGCTACACAAGAGTTTGTTGTACCTAAGTCAATACCGATAATTTTACTCATGGCGAATCCTCCTAGTTTTATGTAAATTATTGATTTACTTTTACCATTGATGGGCGAATCACACGGTCTTTTAGTTTATAACCTTTTTGGAATTCTTCCACAACCGCGTTTGATTCAAATTCACTATCTTCCACTTGCATAATAGCTTGGTGTTCATTAGGATCAAACTGTTTACCAACAGCTTCAATCACTTCCACACCTTCTTTAGTCAGCGCTTCTAACAATTGACGATGCACCATTTCCATACCTTGTAACAAGGATTTCGTTTGCTCATCAGTCGCTTCCACTTGCATTGCTCTTTCAAAATTATCAAGAGCTGGCAAGATGTCTGAAACTAGACTTTGTGCTCTATATTTTTCAGCAGCCTGTTTATCCATTTGGACACGGCGCTTATAATTTTCAAAATCAGCTTGTAGACGTAATGTGCGACCTTCCGTTTCCGTTAGTTTCGCTTGTAGCTCATCTACTTTTTCTTGTAAAAGAGCAGCCTCACTTTTTTCTTCTACAGTTTCTTCACTGTTTTCTGGCGTGACAGCTTCTTCAACTTGCGCTTCTTTTACTTCTTCTACCACTTGTTCGTTACGCTCTTCCACAATATTCACCTCCTTAAAAGGTATTAGGTATCATGCATAGCATGATTACCTAAGCATTATATATTACACACAGCAATGAAAATTTCATCACTTGAGCGAATGTATTACTCTCATTTACTTTTTAAGTCCATCAGTAAATTGTCTCGTAAATAACTGTAACAAACTAATTACACGAGAATATTGCATTCTCGTAGGACCTAAAATAGCAATTGTTCCAAGTTGCTCTTCGCCGATTGAATATGTTGCAGAAATTAAACTACAATCCTCCATAGCCGTCGAAGAGTTTTCCCTACCAATTTTCACTTGAATCCCGACTTGTTTATGACGCAAAATGTCATAAAATTCGGCTTCATTATCAATCATGGTAAGTAAAGATCTAACCTTTTGAATGTCATGGAACTCTGGCTGCGAAAGCATATTTGCTTTTCCTCCAAAGTATATCTTTTCCGATAACGGAACTTGAAATGTACCATCCAACATTTTTATTGCACTATCGTAATTATGAACATACCCACGTAAAACTGTAACAATCTCCTTAAAGATTTTATTATGAAGTTCTTCCATCGGTACGCCAGATAGCTTTTCATTTAAAATATTAACCATTTTTTCTAAATCTGATAAATCAACAGATTCCGGAACGGTAATCGTTTTACTTTGTACATGCCCTGTATCGGTTACAATAATAGCGACAGCAGTTTGACGATCAAGCGGCACAATTTGTACATTTTTAAGTTTATTTGTACTTAACTTCGGTCCAAGAACAATGGCCGTATAATTCGTAAGTTCTGATAAAATTTGAGCAGATTGTTGTGCAATTTTTTCCGCTTCAAAAATTCTTTCAGCAAATAAATCTTTAATTTGTACAATTTCAGCGTTCGGTAAGTTTTGCGGTGCTAAAAGATGGTCTACATAAAATCGGTAGCCTTTCTCAGAAGGAACACGTCCAGAAGAACTGTGCGTTTTTTCAATAAAACCTAATTCTTCTAAGTCCGCCATTTCATTTCGAATAGTAGCTGAACTAAATGTAATTTCATCTTTTTTAGCCAACGTTCTAGACCCAACGGGCTGCGCTGATCCAATAAAGTCATCAATAATTGTTTGTAAAATTAAGAGCTGACGTTCCGTAAGCATCTCATCATCACCTCTGTTAGCACTCTTTGTCTTTGAGTGCTAAATCTATTAATAACTTACCAAAATTGACATTCAATTGTCAACGGAAACGTCACGAAATAATGAAACTTTTTCACGCCTATGGAACATTTAATTAGTCAATCAAAAATGATTGGAATACTTCATTCCCTAATAATTTTCCTTTTCGCGTTAAACGCACATGTCCATCTTCCTCTTCAAGCAATCCCTGCTCTTGGTTGCTTTGTAACTGCTTCGCGAAAACTTGATCCATCTCTACATTAAATTTATTGCGGAACGCCGTTTTAGAAACACCTTTTGTTTTTCGAAGCCCTAAGAACAGCTCTTCTTCCATTCTTTCTTTCTCCGTCACTTTGTGAACATCTAAATACGGAAATCCTGTTTCATCAATTTTATTAAAATATTGCTTCAGCGGACCTACATTTTGAATACGTTCCCCGTTCACATAACTATGAGCTCCAGCTCCAAATCCATAATACTCTTCATTATTCCAGTATGTGAGATTATGTCTACTTTTATTGTCACCTTTTGAGAAATTACTAATTTCATACTGGTTATAACCGTGTTTCTCCATTTCATCCATTACTATTTCATACATTTTCGCTTCATGGTCTTCACCCGGAAGACGCAATTTCCCTTTGTTCATTAAGTTATAAAACACTGTTTTAGGTTCCACAATTAATGAATATGCAGAGAAATGTTGTACACCAAGCGTAAAAGCAATATCTAATGTTTCTTTTACATCTTCTATCGTCTGTCCTGGCAAAGCATAAATAATATCTACATTAATATTTTTAAATCCTACTTCCTGTGCTTCTCGAATCGCGAGGAATGCATCTTCCCTCGTATGCTTGCGCCCGATTTTCTCAAGCAGTTCATCACGGAACGTTTGCACACCAAAACTAATTCGATTCACTCCACCTTCTAGCAGTACATTCAACTTCTCTTTCGGCAGATCTCCTGGATTCGCTTCAAATGTTAATTCACAATTTGGGGCGAACGGACGCAAATGACGATTAATAATCTCGAGTAATTTTTTTGTCTGTTCCATATTTAACGCTGTCGGAGTTCCCCCGCCCACAAAAATCGTTTTTATACTATCAAACGGAACTTTTTGAACCGTATTTATTATTTCCTTCTCTAAATAATCTAAATATTGATCAACCGGTTGGCGTTCAATAAACACTTTATTAAAATCACAATAGTGACAAATGTGCTGACAAAACGGAATATGAATATATGCAGCTTGTACCAAATATAACTCCTACCTTTCTAAAAAGAAAACCTCCGCACTCCGGAGGGTTCTCTACTTCTCTAACGTATTACGAATTTGTTCCATTCGCATTTTTCCCCAATCATACATCATTTCAACGATCGGTAAAAGTGACATGCCTAGTTCCGTCATATAATACTCAACGCGAGGAGGAATTTCGGGATATACTGTCCGATCAACAATTCCATCTTCCATTAACTCTTTTAATTGGTTCGACAAAACTTTATGAGAAATGCTTGGGAATAACCGTTGTAATTCACTGAAACGATGTGGTCCTTCCACACCAAGATGCCACAGTATCACAACTTTCCACTTTCCACTAATAATAGAAAGCGTCAATTCCTTTTCACAATTAAAATTACCATTTTGTATTTTATCTTGAATATCTTTTCGAATATTTTCGGACATTAACAATCTCCTAACTCTATATGAACTAAAAAGCTCTCTCATTATTGTAAATGA
Organism: Bacillus sp. RB3; assembly: GCF_030164735.1. Lineage (NCBI taxonomy): Bacteria > Bacillati > Bacillota > Bacilli > Caryophanales > Bacillaceae > Bacillus > Bacillus sp. RB3. Next base: position 98,843 of record NZ_JASNGE010000011.1, on the reverse strand, counting down.
GAGCTGCTCAGATGTCTAAAAAGTAATTATACAGAAAAAAGAAGCCGCACAAACGACTTCTTTTTTATTTCAAATATTAGTTGTCATCCATTTTCAGTACAGCCATAAATGCCTCTTGCGGTACTTCTACAGAACCAACAGACTTCATACGTTTTTTACCTTCTTTTTGCTTATCAAGAAGTTTACGCTTACGAGAAATGTCACCGCCGTAACATTTTGCAAGTACGTTTTTACGCATCGCTTTAATTGTAGAACGTGCTACAACTTTATTTCCGATAGTCGCCTGAATTGGCACTTCAAATTGTTGTCTCGGAATTAATTCTTTTAATTTCTCTACGATTACTTTACCACGGTCATACGCTGAATCACGGTGTACGATAAATGATAAAGCATCCACTTGTTCATTATTTAAAAGAATATCCATTTTCACAAGTTTAGATGGTTTATAGCCAATTAACTCGTAGTCAAATGATGCATACCCTTTCGTATTTGATTTCAATTGATCGAAGAAGTCATATACGATTTCTGATAACGGGATTTCATATGTTAATGTAACACGCGTTTCATCTAAATATTGCATATCAATAAACGTTCCACGTTTACCTTGGCAAATCTCCATTACAGCTCCAACATAGTCATTCGGAACCATAATTGAAGCCTTCACAAACGGCTCTTCTACACGATCGATAGACTGTGGATCTGGCATATTAGATGGGTTATCAACAATAACATCTTCACCGTTAGTTAAATAAACTTTATAAATAACGCTTGGCGCTGTTGTAATTAAGTCAATCTTAAATTCACGTTCAATACGTTCTTGAATGATTTCCATGTGAAGAAGCCCTAAGAAACCACAACGGAAACCAAATCCTAGCGCTTGAGATGTTTCTGGTTCAAACTCAAGAGCAGAATCGTTTAACTCTAATTTTTCTAATGCATCACGTAAATCGTTATAACGAGCAGAGTCAATTGGATACAGACCACAGAATACCATCGGATTTAACTTACGGTAACCTGCTAACGGCTCTGCAGCTGGACGTTTCGCATGTGTAATCGTATCACCAACACGTGTGTCACCAACATTTTTAATCGATGCTGCTAAGAAACCTACATCACCTACTGTTAACTCTTCACGTTGCGTAGTTTTCGGTGTAAATACACCTACTTCTGTTACTTCAAATTCTTTACCCGTTGCCATCATACGTACTTTATCGCCAACTTTTACTGTTCCATTTACAACACGGATATAAGCAATTACACCGCGGTACGGATCATATAAAGAGTCGAAAATCATACATTGTAATGGCTCTTCTGAATCACCCGACGGAGCTGGTACTTTTTCAACAATTTGTTCTAAAATTTCTTCAATACCAATGCCAGCTTTCGCAGAAGCAAGTACCGCTTCTGATGCATCTAAACCAATTACATCTTCTACCTCTTGACGTACACGTTCTGGATCCGCACTTGGTAAGTCGATTTTATTAATAACTGGTAAAATTTCTAAATTGTTATCAAGCGCTAAGTATACGTTTGCTAACGTTTGCGCTTCAATACCTTGCGCTGCATCTACTACAAGAATCGCGCCTTCACAAGCCGCTAAACTACGAGATACTTCGTACGTAAAGTCGACATGTCCTGGTGTATCAATTAAATGAAGAATATACTCTTCACCATCTTTTGCTTTATAGTTTAATTGTACTGCGTTTAATTTGATTGTAATACCACGCTCACGCTCTAAATCCATAGAGTCAAGCAACTGAGCTTTCATTTCGCGTTGTGTTAACGCGTTTGTTTTCTCTAAAATACGGTCTGCTAACGTTGATTTTCCGTGGTCAATATGAGCAATAATAGAGAAATTACGAATTTTGGACTGTCTTTTTGCTCTTTCTTCTTTATTCATCTATGTTCTCAACTCCTAATAGTCTCGCCAATATACACTAGCACTGATTATATCAATAGAGCAACAAAGATTCAATGAAAACTCGTGCTGCTTACGATACAAATCATTCTATCTATATCTTATGCGAATAAACCATAAGAGACAAACCCTTTTCAAATTTTAAAACGGCTGTCCTACAAATCAGTAAAACAACCGCCTCCCATGTTACTCTTAGCTAAAAATTCCTTTTATTTTCCCAACAACTATATCCGTCCCGAACTTCGTCATTTCATAAGCTACACTTGCTACCGCCATCCCAATTCCTTCTACAACATTAAAACTTCTTAAACGTTCTAATTGCTGTTGTTTTTCTGAGGCCGAAAACGCGCTACCCAAAATTTCTGATTCAGCACCTGTACTTTCTGTCCCTGTCATATGAGCTATTTGTTCATATGACAATTGCTGATAGCCTTTCATACTTTTCAAACCATGATTAGCAAGTGCCACTCCTGCTATCATCATAAGTAAACATAAAGCTACACTACATATACACAAAAGCGCAAAGCGACTCAAACCATAATCATCTGTTCCCCTCAATGTGTATATGCTCCCGTATTATCTTGATCAATTTGATGATGTAGCGCTGCATTTAAACCACTCGCTATTACATTCGCCATATCCTCAATAAAAGTATCTACTTCTTTTGGGGTTACCATTAAATTATGACCAAGAGGAGATAGCACTTCATAAATCAGCCTTCTTTTTTCTTCTTCTTCCAACGTACCAACAGCACCTAAAAACATATTTCTGCTCTTTTCATCCGGCATATCTTCTTCTGTTAATTTTTTCTTTTCTCCAAATGAAAATCCCGCTGGTAACAAAGATCGTGAAGGTTTATTTCCTTCTTTCATCTCTCGACCAAAATGTTTCAAAATAAAATCAATCGTATCACTTGTAATCGAAACAGCATCGACCACAGTCGGAACACCAATTGCGATAACAGGGATACCTAATGTGTCTTTACTTAGTTCTTTACGTTTATTCCCAACCCCTGATCCAGGATGGATTCCAGTATCAGAAATTTGTATCGTGCTATTTACTCGTTCAATAGAACGAGCAGCTAATGCATCAATTGCAATTACAAAGTCCGGGTTCGTCTTCTCAATAATTCCATAAATAACATCGCTCGTTTCGATTCCTGTAATCCCCATTACCCCCGGCCGAATTGCACTAACAGGCCTAAATCCTTCTTCTACACTTTCAGGCTGCAATTGAAACAAATGTCTCGTTACTAATACATTTTCTACAACTATCGGTCCAAGAGCATCTGGTGTTACATTCCAATTCCCAAGACCTACAATTAAACAGCTTGCTTCTTTTGTAACTCCAACCTCTTCTAAGAAACAAGAAAATTCTTTTGCAAAAATACGCTCCACTTTTTGTTGAAGTTCTGTATCTTGCTGACGTATCCCTTGTACTTCAAGTGTTAAATAATTTCCAGGTTTTTTCCCCATCGCTTCAGAGGCAGCTTCATCAATCGTTACTTTTGTAATTATAGTACCTTCTTCTTCTCTCTCTTTTACAATAACTCCCTGTATCCCTTTTTGTTCTTCTTGGCTTTCTTGCAACATTTGATGAGCTTCTACAGCAAGGTCAGTTCTAATGCTATATTTACTTAAATCTAATGGTTCTTTCATCGTATCTCCTCCGTAATTCATAGTAAATATCGTTAGATTTCCCAAAGTTATATAAGGTCATTCTTTCCTTTACGTGAAATTTCATGGATATACTATTGCAATTCTCTTCACCGTTTGATAGAATATCACTTGTTCTATGTAAGAATCGAGTCATTCGATTGCACCAGGGAGGTGAAAAGTATGGCAAACATCAAATCTGCTATCAAACGCGCTAAACTTAGCGAAGAGCGTCGTGCACATAACGCTTCTATCAAGTCTGACATGCGTTCTGCTGTTAAAACTGTAGAAGCTTTAGTTACTAATAACGATCTTGAAAATGCTAAAGAAGCTTTCAAAACTGCTTCTAAAAAACTTGACAAAGCAGCTCGTAAAGGTCTTATCCACCAAAACGCTGCAGCTCGTCAAAAATCTCGCTTAGCGAAACAAGTAAACGCGTAAGGCGTTTAAAAAACGATCCATTTGGATCGTTTTTTTATATACAAAAAAGTTCATGCACTAAGTGCATGAACTTTTTTGTGTCATCACATATGATTTAATCGCATTAAGAAAAATTCGAGCACAAGCTTCTTATCCATCTTTCCCGTCTTCATACTATAATCAGCTTCCGCTAATTCTATAATCACTTTTTTTAATTCTTCAAAAGAGAACAACTTCGTTTGATTCATTGCTAACTTTACACGATACGGATGTACACCAATATGAGACGCAATTTGATTTTGTCCATAACCACGTTGCTGTAGCTCTTTCACTTGATACAACAAGCGGAATTGACTCACTAATAACGCAAGCAATTTAATCGGCTCTTCCTGCTGCGTAAATAATCCATCCAAAATTTGCATTGCACCTGCAATATCTTTTTTCACCACTTTTTCTGTCAAAGCAAATACATTTTGCTCAACTGATTTTGGCACAAGCTCTGCAACAAGTTTCGTCGTAATCTCTCCGCCCATACCAACGTATAACGTTAACTTGTCCATTTCCTTCGCCAACATCGTTACATTACTTCCCACAAGCTCTAGCAACAAACTAACAGCCGCGTTATCAATATGCACATGCACTTCATCTGCACGAGCAACAATCCACTTCTGAACATCCTGTACTTGCATCGCATTCGCTTCTACTACATCTGCTGTTTTCTTTAATAGTTTTGTAATTTTTTTTCGCTCATCAAGTTTTTCGTAAGGCGCAACAAAAACAAGAATAGAAAATGGAGAAGGTTCACCAATGTATTCTTCTAAAATTTTTATATTTTGCTCTAACTTTTCTTTTTGCGAAGTCAAAAATAGCGGTGATTTTATTAACAGTACTTTCCGTTCTCCGAAGAAAGGAAGCGTACGCGCATCCTCAACCACATCTTCTAAATACGCTTCTTCTAAATCGTATGTCACAACATTAAACTCTCGATCTTCTTCTTCAAGTGCTTCTGTCGTAATAAGCTTTATCGTTTCATTTATAAAAAAAGCTTCCGTTCCATATATTAAATATAACGGAGCAAACTGTTTCTTTTTAATTTTTTTATGTATATCACTCATACTTTTTCCTACTCCCTAACTTGGCAATATATATTTATACTAATGCCCTAGCTTTTGTTTTACAAGTACAAAGGAACAGGCTTTATAACCCGTCCCTTTATTTATATTAAACGCCACGCAATAAGCCCCGGGTTTCTTATTGGTGTGCGGTAATCACCTTCCCTTTATTATTCGCAATAAAAATTTGAGTATAAGTGCCAACTGTTAACATGCTTGGAAACGAAAAACTCACATTACTTCATGATTTACAAGTAACAAAAAAGCTCGTTTTCTCTTCATATGGAAATTGTAGATTTTTTTCTGACAATATTTTATACTAAAGTGGAATGTTGGGGAGGGATTCTAAATGAATGATTTTGAACAAAACGTTCAAAGTAAACGCAATGACGCTATTGATTCAGGGGTAGGATTTATCGTCTCATTTGGTTTTTTCGCAACACTTTTCATCATTGCAACTGTTATTAAATTTATCGGTTCTTAAAGACTGCCACTTCATGGCAGTCTTCTCTTTTTCATCTATTATGTGTTTTATCATATGTGATTTTACTTTTAAAGGTTCCATTTTCCCCTTTAAAAACATAGGAAATAGCACCTTGCTTGTCCGTGCGCCATATCGCACTCCCCATCTTCTCAAAACGCTCTATCACTTCTTTATGCGGGTGTCCATACCTATTCTGCTTACCAACAGATATAATCGCTACACGAGGCTGTATGACGTTCAAAAAAGGCTCTATAGATGACGTATTACTCCCATGATGAGCAACTTTTAAAACATCCACTTGTAAATCTGGATATGCCTCTACTAAAATCTTTTCCCCTTCTTCTTCCAAATCGCCTGTAAATAGCCACTTCAACCCTCCAAATTTTGCCCATATTACAATTGAAGCATTATTTTCGCTTTTTTCTTTTCCTTTTGGAGCTAAAACGAAAAATTCCGCTTCATTTACACTCCAACTCTCCCCTTCCCCCACTTCAGTTATTTTCATTTCCTTTTCTAATGCCTGTTTCTTTACTACTTTTTCTAATACTGCATCTTTTCCCTTTCGGCCAAATACCACTTCTTTTACAGGTATATATGATAATAATTCTTGCGCAGCACCTATATGATCTGCATCTCCATGCGTTACGATTAATTTATCAATTGTTTTAATACCTTCTTTTTGTAAAAAGGGTATTAAAACATCATTTCCAACAGAAAATTCATGCTTTTTTTGTTGCCATTCTTCCTTATTCACACGAAGCGTTCCACCTGTATCAATAAGATAAATCCCTTTATCATACGGAAGGCGAATTAATATTGCATCACCTTGTCCAACATCAATAAATGTTACACTTCCGCCGCCTCTAAAATATGGATATATATAATGACATGTGCTAATAAAAAGAAATACACTCGCAACTATACAAACTATTTTTTTCGGCGCTCTCCGTTCCCAAACCATCAATATGCTGACAATACTGGCGCAATATACAGCTACAAGATTGAAGGGCGTTTCCCCGAAGATAAGCTGAGTAAATGGTAAACTTTCACAATAACTTAGAAAATCATTAGACATACTCAAGCCTATTGATAATACATCGGCAAATCCTTTTGCGAGAAACGGGACAATTGGCATACACAGTAAAATAATAATGCTACATGGTAATACAATGATAGATAAAAACGGAACGTATAAGAGATTGAGGAGAATGCTATATGGAGAAAAATAACCAAAGTGGTATAACAAAATCGGAGTACTAACGAGCTGTGAAATGATAGAAATATAAATAGAATTTCGGATTACTACGTTGCTACTCTCTAACAATAACGGAGCAGACAAAAGTAAAGCGAAGCTACCTACAAAAGAAAACTGAAATCCAATATTAAAAACAAGATAAGGGTCATATATAAGCATGCATATAGCTGTTACACTTAAAGCATCTAAACTAGATAAACGAATCGAGCACATAAAAGCAATTAACATCAAAACTCCTGTTATAGAAGCTCTTATAACAGAGGGTGGCGCCCCTGCTAAAACCATATACAAAGGAATACAAACGATAAGGCAAATTGTTGCTACCTCCCTTGTCACACTGCTTCTTAGCAAAATAAAATATACTATCACCATTAACAGTACAATGTGCGAACCTGAAATTGCTAACAAATGTACAAGACCAAATTGTTGATATTGCTCTTCCACTTCAAACGTCATTTGTTGTCTATCACCAAATAGTAATGCATTCATAAAAGCACCTGATTGCTCTGGAAACATTTCTGTAACTTTCAAGATTACTTGTTGCCTCAAAAGAAGAATCCATTGCGTGAGCGACAGTGATGTTTTATAGCATTCAGAAATATATGTAGCCTCAAATGTGAAATGAATATGTTGTTTGTATAAATAATCACGGTAATTAAAACCATGAAAATTCCGAGCTGTTTCCGGTTCTTTCCTCTCACCCTCGAATACACATGATATCCCTGCGTATAATTGTTGCATTTTTTTCTTTTCCAAGACTGATTTGATTCTATAACTTAACTGCACTATATTTTTATTCTGATCTTCAAATTGAAAAGATAGGCGATCCCCATTAACAAGCGGTGTATTTTGTATAACCCCTCTTGTAACTCCATAGGACTCCCCTAGAGGCTTATTCCACGTTTGAACATAGGAAGTGTATATGGCGCTATTAAAGCACGCTACAATACAAAAAATGAAGGTTTTACGCGAAGTGCGATATAAACAGAAGAAAACATTTAAAAAGAGGCAAAAAACTATCAATAAAAGTGACGAGGAAAAGGCAATTGCAACCCCTATTATAAATGAGATTGCAACATACCCCCATTGTTCCTGCAACTTATACTCACTCCTTATAGCATCATTTTTGCTTTCGTGAATACATGCTGTAATTCTTCCATTGATAAATTATCTTTTTCTAAAGACGCAAATAATTCTTTCAACTCTGTATAACGTTTTTGCTCCTCTAATGCAGCAATATCATATTCTAGCGGAACGTGCTTCACTGTTACGTTCGCTTGTTCAAATAACTCTATGGCGTATGGATGATTTTTATAATCCTGCGCATAATAAACCGCTGTAATACCACTTTGAATAATTGCCTTACAACATTGTAAACAAGGGAAATGCGTAACGTAAATTTCTGCTTCCTCTGTTTTCGCACCAAACTTGGCACATTGTAATAAAGCATTCATTTCGGCATGAATTGTCCGAACACAATGATTATCGATTACGTAACAACCATCATCTATACAATGTACGCCACCTTTAATTGAACCATTATACCCACCAGCAATAATTCGTTTATCGCGAACGATTGTCGCTCCTACCGCAAGCCTTGTACATGTACTACGCAAAGATAGTAGATGGCTTTGCGTCATAAAATATTGATCCCATGAAATTCGTTCCATATTTTTCACCTACTTTTTTGTCTACTTGTAGTGTAGCGAAAGAAGAAAAACTTCGTCAATCTTTTACGGAATAATAATTTGACCTTTTATCTTTTCAAGAGACTTCGCACCAATCCCATCAATCTCTAATAAATCTTCTATTTTCTGAAATGGACCATGTTCTTCTCGATATTTCAAAATACTTTCTGCCTTTCGAGAGCCAATCCCTGTAATTTTTTCTAGTTGTTCTTTCGCCGCTGTATTTATTCGAATCTTGCCATCTTCCTTAGAAGAAGTAAGCACCCCTTGTTCTGACTCATTTTTACTCGGTATATAAAGAAGCATTTGATCTTGTACAATTTGTGCTAAATTTACTTTTTTCATATCTACTTCTGATAAAAAACCACCAGCCTTTTGAACCGCATCCTTTACACGATCTCCTTCCTTCATTTCATATACCCCTTCTTTACTAACCGCTCCTTTCACATCAATTATAATTGTTCTTTTCTGTTCCTTTGTATCCGATATTTTCGGTTTACCCTTTTTTTCTATCTCCTTCTCTTGTACATTCATTGTAATAGGCGTTCGTTCTACATTCTGATTCGTTTTCCAAAAAACAAGAAAAAGTAAAGTTCCAATAATAGCTACTAAACCTAACCACTTTTTCGGAAAATCCCACATCATTTTACACCTCTAATCATAAATTTATAACATCATTCATATTGTTTAGGAGAAAGCTGTTACGAAGGAGGGATGAAACTTTGAACATAGGAATTATAGGGACAGGAAACATGGGAAATATACTAATCGATGCATTTTTAGAAACCCGTGCTGTCAAACCTTCTTGCCTTACAATCATTAATCGGACGCCCGCAAAAGCATATCATATAAAAGAAAAATACCCTTCTGTTCAGATAGCAAAAACAATCCCGGAAGTAATCGAACAATCACAACTTATTTTTATTTGTGTTAAGCCGATAGATATATACCCTATCCTAAAAAAATACGCTGAACATTTTTCTGATGAAACGTGCTTAGTTTCTATTACAAGTCCAATATCTCCATCACAATTAGAGACTCTCGTACCTTGCCACGTCGCGCGTATCATTCCAAGTATCACAAATCGCGCTCTCTCTGGCGCCTCACTATTTACATTTGGAGATAATTGCTCTGAAGAATGGCAACAAAAACTACTTCGTCTATTCAAAAACATTTCTACACCTCTTGTAATAAAAGAAGATATAACGCGCGTTTCATCTGATATAGCAAGTTGCGGTCCTGCTTTCTTTAGTTATTTACTACAATGCTTCATTAACGCTGCGGTAGATAAAACAAATATTACACACGAAGAGGCTACTACTTTAGTAAGTGAAATGGTCGTGGGGATGGGGAAATTACTTGAAAAAGAAATCTTCACATTACCTACCTTACAAGAAAAGGTTTGCGTGAAAGGCGGCGTTACTGGGGAAGGCATTCGGGTTTTAGAAGAACACGTTGGAGATATGTTCCATAAGTTAATCGAGCGAACACATGAAAAATTTGATGAAGATTTAGAATGCGTTGATCAGCAATTCAATAAACACACATAATAAATACGTCATTTTCATTCCAAATCCTTTTTATAAATACTTACTTTTTTACAATACATTTTCACTTCAACTACTATTCCCACACTTTACGCATACGATCTTTAGATTATGCTAGAACTAAAAATACATCTTCTTTATAAAACAAAAGCAACCTTCTCGGTTGCTTTTGTTTTTATCCGTTTTTCTTCGCCATGAAGAAAATACGCTCTGTTTGTTCTGTAACTTCAAGTCGCTCAAAATCACCTGTTACACGAAGCACTGTAAAACCTGCTTCTTCAAGCCATTTCGTTAACTCTTCCACTTGATATGCACGTTGCACGTGACATTCGTCAAACCGATGGTACACATCTTCTTCTGGATCTTGAACAAAGAATGTTAAATCATGCTCTACACTATTTGATTCTTCACCAGGGAAGCAATTCCAAATAAGAGATATTTCTTCTCCATTCACTGTATACGTTTCATTTTGAAATACATGATGTATTTTATATAAAGAGTGTACATCAAATAAAAACAAACCATCTTGACGTAAATGGTGAAATACTCTTCTAAATGTTTCTTGTACTCCATCTTCTTGCAATACATAATTTAATGAATCACAAAAAATCGTTACACAGTCAAACTCACCCGGAACATCAAGCTCGCGCATATCTTGTTGGTAAAAAGGAATAAAATGCCCTTCTCCGCCTAGTTTTTGCTGAGCGACTGTTAACATTTCTTCTGAAAGATCGACACCTATTAAATCGTAACCCTTTTGCACAAGCGGCAGGGTTACATTACCTGTACCGCATGCTACATCAAGAATTTTTGCCTCTTTCATACCTGCCTGCTGTAAACTTTCCTCTGTAAATTCCACCCATTTATCATAAGGGACATCATTCATTAGTTCGTCGTACAACAATGCAAATTGTTCGTATTTCATTGGCCTAACTCTTCTGTAATATCTTCACGTGGCACATCGCCCCATAGACGCTCTAAATTATAGTGATTACGCTCATCTTTATGGAATACATGAGCAACTACATCTCCAAGATCAACTAATACCCAACGTGCTTCGTCAAACCCTTCCATACGTTGTACGTCGATTTGGAACTCATGTGCTTTTGATTTAATTTCACGTGCAATTGCTTGCACTTGTTTATCTGAATTTCCGTGACAAATAATGAAATAATCTGCAATTGGTGAAATACCTTGCATATTTAGGACAACCATATCTTCTGCTCTCTTATCATCAGCTGCTTTTGCCGCTAATACTAATAATTCTTTATCGTTCATTTACTCATTTCCTCCTTGATAACTGCATTGTATGTTTGGAATGTTAATGGATAAATCGTCTGATCTTTTTCCATTAAAAATTGAATTGTTCTCTTTAACGCAAATAATAGGGCTTGATTTATATCCGTATATGCGAGTTTACGAGCCTCTTCCACTCCTGGAAACTTTCGCCCAGGTTCAATGTAATCAGCTACATAAATCACTTTATCTAACATCGTCATATTCTCATGACCACTTGTATGATATGTAATAGCTTGCAAAATTTCAGAATCCGTAATGCCTACTTCTTTTTCTACTAAGTATGCCCCAACAGGTGCATGCCATAACTCTTTGTTATAGCAAAGTAAATCTTTCGGCAAATCTTCACGTTTAATAATCTCTTCCATTTCTGAAATTGCTCTACATTTCGCATAATCATGGAATATAGCTGCCATCTCTGCTTTTTTCTCGTCCACACCGTATAACTTAGCAAGCTCAATCGCTGTCTCCATTACACCAACTGTGTGTATATAACGTTTTTCATGCATTTGTTGTTTGACAATATGCAGTGCATTCTCACGATTCATACAACCCATTCCTCTCGATATATACCTGTACTTTTTCAGGAAGTAAATATTTACACGTTTTCTTCTCTTTATATCTCTCACGTAATAAGGATGAAGAAACTGCAAATTCCGGAATTTCCACTGTAGTAATCTTATATGGTGTATGCAATGTATACCCAGGTCTTGCAACTCCAACAAACGTTACAAGATTAAGTAAAGCTTCAATGTTATACCACTTCGGTAAATATTCAACCATATCCCCACCAATAATAAAGTGAAACTGCACATCCGGATACTTCTTCGTCAATTGTAACATAGTGTCATACGTATAAGATGGGCCCTTCCTACTTAGCTCTTCTAAACAAATAGAAAAGTGTTCTTCTGCCTCAGTCGCGAGCTCTAACATATGTAAACGACTTTCTACACTTGTAATATTCCGCCCTTGTTTATGTGGCGGAATCTGGTTTGGCAAGAACCATACTTCTTCCAAGTTCAAAGCGTGATATACTTCATTTGCAATTAGCAAATGTCCATAGTGAGGCGGATCAAATGTACCGCCAATGATGCCAATTTTCCTCAAAAGAAACGCCCCTTCCTTTTATATACAGCAACTCTCCTCGGTTAGGAATGAAGAGAGTTGCTATTAATAAAAGTTCAATTGGTTTCGCTCTCTACATCATTACGCATCAGCGATAAAAATAGCCCATGCTAATCTTTTTATCGAGGAAGCTTAATTTGTTTATTTTCTCTTGATTCTTTGTATAAAACGATTGTGCTTCCAATTACTTGAACGATTTCAGCACGTGCACCTTTTGCAAGTTCTTCCGCAACCTCACGGCGATCAAATTCACAGTTTTGTAATACACTTACTTTAAATAACTCACGAGCTTCTAAAGTATCTGCAATTTGTTTAATCATATTTTCATTTACTCCGCCTTTTCCTACTTGAAAAATTGGTGTTAAATGATGTGCTTGTGCACGTAAAAATCTTTTTTGTTTTCCTGTTAACATATATGTTAGCCTCCAAGCTTTTCTATAACTAATTGTTTCATTCTCTCGATATTTGGCGTGCGTCCTGTCCACATTTCAAATGCAAGTGCTCCTTGATAAACAAACATATCAATACCATTTTGAATGATTGCACCTTGCTCTTTTGCCTCACATAAAATTTTCGTTTGAAATGGATTATAAATTATATCTGATACAATCGTTCCTTTTTTTAACGAACAAATTTGTAATGGCGTATATTCTACGTGCGGATGCATACCTATCGTTGTCGTCTGAATGATAATATCATAATTTCCTTGTTCTTCTGTCGCTTTTTCTAACGACAAAGCAACAGAATTAACATCGGCCGTACGTGCAGCAATAAGTTCCTTCGCCTTATTTACTGTACGATTGGCTACATCAATCTCTTTTACACCTACATCAGCAAGAGAAAAATAAATAGCTCGGCTAGCACCACCTGAACCAAGTAACAAAATACGTTTCCCTTGAAGTGGTTCATTACTAATTGACTGCAGCGCTCGAACAAAACCAATCCCGTCTGTGTTATAGCCAATTAATCTTCCATCCTTATGAACCACTGTATTTACTGCACCGATTTTCCTTGCCAATGGGTCAATCTCATCCAAATACTCCATAATAGCAACCTTGTGCGGAGTTGTTACATTAAATCCTGAAATACCTAATGCTTTTAAACCTCTTACTGCTTCCCCTAGCAATTCCTCTTCAACAAGGAACGCATGATAATGGGCATCCATATTCAAGTGTTCAAATGCATCGTTATGCATAACGGGTGATAATGAATGTCCAATTGGATTTCCGATTACACCATATAATTGTTTCATAAATCCCTCTCCATATTAAATTAAAGATTTACGTAGTGAAACACTTACTCCTTTTGGTACGTGTGCAACAATTTTTGCTCCTGGTTCGTTCACAGTAACCCATCCTAATCCAGAGAATACAACATCCGTTTTAGGTTCACGAATATTAAATTCGTATTTCACTAGCTCAGGCATATTTGCTAATTCTTCTGGCGTTGGTGGGCTTAATAAATCCCCGGCATGATTTTTATATAATTCATCTGCTTTCTCAAGCTTTGTACGATGGATTGTTAAGCGATTCGAGAAGTGACAAGTAAATGCACGACGACCACCACTTACATAATCAAAACGTGCCAATCCACTAAAGAATAACGTTTGTTCTTCATTTAATTGGAATACCATCGGCTTAATTTCTTTTGTTGGTGTAATAAGCTTTAAGCTTTGCTTTCCAACATAATGAGCCATTTGGTGGTGGTTAATAATACCTGGCGTATCATATAAAGAAGACTCTTCGTCCAATGGAATATCAATTAAATCCAGTGTTGTTCCTGGGAAATGAGATGTTGTAATTACATTTTCAGTCTCATCACTAAATTCTTTAATCATACGATTAATAAATGTCGATTTCCCTACATTCGTACATCCAACAACATAAACATCTTTGCCGCCGCGATAATACTCAATAGCATCTGCTAGTTCAGCAATTCCTTGTCCCTTCGCTGCACTAATTAAAAAGACATCTTCTGGTTTTAATCCTAGCTGCTTTGCACTATAGCGCATCCAATGTTTTACTTTATCATGTTTTACTGACTTTGGAATTAAATCAGCCTTATTTCCAACAAGTAATACTTTATTATTCCCTACGAAACGATGTAAGCCAGGTAACCAGCTACCATTAAAATCAAAAATATCTACAATTTTGACTACTAATGCATCTGATTTTCCAATTCCATTTAAAATGCGTAGGAAGTCATCATCTGTTAACGATACATCTTGAATTTCATTGTAATGCTTCAAGCGAAAACAACGTTGACAAATGACTTGTTCTTTCTCTAAAGATGAGGCAGGAGCATACCCCACTTCGTTTTTATTTTCTGTTTGAATTTCTACACCGCAACCAATACATTTAATTGTTTCAGTCAAACTTTATTCCTCCCAGTTAATTAAACCTTTTTTCTTCATATTTTTCATAATTCTTCGTTCAATTTTTCGATTAAAGCGCGTTACTAATCCGTCCGTTTGTGCTACCGGTACAACTAAAATTGTATGAAGGCCTACTCGGTTTCCACCAAGCACGTCAGTCAGTAACTGATCTCCAATTACTACAACTTCATCTGGCTGCAAACGCATCTCTTGTATCGCACGCTTAAATGCGCGAACAAATGGTTTACGTGCACTATGAATAAATGGAATACCTAATGGATCAGCAAAATCTTTCACACGTTGCTCATTATTATTTGAAACGACCGTTACTTGAATGCCTTGCTCTTTCATTTCCAAGAACCATTTTTCAAGTTGCGGTGTTGCATTGGGACGATCCCATTCAATTAAAGTGTTATCTAAGTCAGTAATAACGCCTTTAATCCCACGTTTTTTTAAATCTTCTGGTTGAACATGATATACATTTTTCACATATTCATTTGGTAAAAATAGTTTCAATTTCTTTCACCTCTTTGAGGATTTTTCATAAAATTTTTCGACAACATTTTTCGATATATAACCTGTGGATAAAATTGTACACATTTTCCACATTAATTTTGCAGTTAATTTGGAATTTACTAACAAACTATACACACTTTATCCACCTAGGTATGTGGATAACCACTCGTTTGTGACTGTCATATTTTTTTGGTACATTAAATGCATCAACGAATCAATCCTTATATTATTAGGAGGTGACTCACCTTGAAAACAAAACATATGGAACAGTTATCCACTGAGTTACTCACTGAGTCTTATTATAAAGCAAAAGAACTAAAATTAAATCCCGACTTCATTTTACTTATAAAACAAGAAATCATTAGACGCTCATTAGAGGACAAGCTTGTCAAATCATCTTGATTACATATAAAGTGAAAGTTTAATCAGCCCTTACCAATCAAACAGTTAAAGGATAAATTATTGGATGCCCTGTAAAAAGAGCCATCCTACGATGGCTCTCGAATAAACAAGTACTCCCATCTAGGGGATTTCATCATTAAGTATCTTTGCCCATAACTCTTACTTACGGTTATAAAAGCTTTTCTTTATTTATGAGCTAAGCGAGTAGCTATTTTTTCACCAAGACGAAGCTCTTGTCCACTCTTTAATTCCTGCACTACTTCTATCATATCTTTTTCAAACAATAACACAACTGTTGAACCAAATGTAAAGTATGCCATTTCTTCACCTTTTTGAACAGTGTCTCTCTCATGCAAAAGCTCAATACTATTAACAAACATAGCACCTACTTTTACAAGAGCCATATGCTCGCCATCACTGCTTACTTCTGTAACAGAACGATAATTTTTTGACAGTGGTTCTTTCCCGTATTCCATACCAGCTGCATTTACCGGATATGATTTTCTACCGAGTACAAATCTTTCAGTCACAGAACCAGAAAGCGGACTATGAATGCGATGATAATGACTTGGACTCAAATAAATTACCATATATGTACCGCCTGCATATCGCGTTGCACGTTCTTCATTACCTAGCATATCCACAATTGAATAGCGCTTTCCTTTTATATCAAATGTTTTTGTATCCTCAATAGGACCATGATCTGCAAAAACACCATCAACAGGACTAACAATACTCGATGCATCTGTATCAATACTACGCTTTCCTTCTTTTAGCTTACGCGTAAATAATTCATGCAATGTTCTATATTCCTTCAAACCCTTTTCCATCTCATCTTGATTAATTTGAAAAACTTTCGCGTACGATGGAATAATGATAGAGCTCAAACGAGATTGTGCAAATTTACGTAATATATAAGAAGTAAAGCGACCATTTGTAAGTTCTATCATAAGTCGATATAATGTACGTCGCAAATTGCGAAACCCCCTAATCAGTCTATAACTTTAGTTTTCCCTTCTTTTCTTTCTATATCATATGTAAAATTGGTTCTTATTCCCACATATCATATAAAGCAGCCTTATTATATATACAGAAAACTAAGTATGGTATTATTCTTAAATTATTTAGCACCTTCTAATATTACAGATAGAATCCGTCATTTTCAACAGTGAACATGTATTTCTTCTTAGCATAACGCGTTTTCTTTTCTTATTTACAATAAGAAAAGCAGCCCATTTTAAATATGGCTGCTTCTAATACACTTTACTCTTTCGCTTTTTTCTCTTTCTCTGCCCTTACAAACTCGTGGAACATTTTCATTAAAGCACGCTTTTCAATCCGTGATACGTAGCTTCTAGAAATACCAAGCGCCTTAGCGATTTCCCGCTGTGTTTTCTCCTTATCTAGCCCAAGTCCAAAACGTTTCACAATCACTTCTTTTTCTCTTTCGTCTAAAATATCGATATACTCTTTAATTTTTTCTAACTCCATACTAAGCTGAATCATATCAATTACATCTTCAGACTCTGATTTTAATATATCAATAAGCGATATTTCATTGCCCTCTTTATCTTGCCCGATCGGATCATGAAGTGAAACATCTTTTTTCGTTTTCTTTAGTACACGTAAATGCATCAAAATTTCATTTTCAATACAGCGTGCTGCATACGTCGCAAGCTTCGTTCCCTTTCCTGCAGAATAGCTCTCGATCGCTTTAATGAGCCCGATCGTACCAATTGAAATTAAATCTTCTGCATCTTCTCCTGTGTTCTCAAATTTTTTAACGATATGAGCTACAAGCCGTAAATTATGTTCAATTAAAAGATTTCTCGCTTGAGCATCACCTTGCTCCATTAACTCTAAGTACTTTCTCTCATCATCTGATGATAACGGCTGCGGGAACGCATTGTTCTTCACATAAGAAACAAAGACAAACACTTCTCGAACCATATATCCAATTGCGGCGAATAGACTCAAACCTTTCACCTCCGCCAAAATAGTGGTCTTTATTATGTGTATGTGGGCGTGAGGTTGTTTGTGTCTGTACAGTTTATTTATAAAACTCAACACTTCTAACATTTAAAATATTTTATCGTTATATTATAATTAAATAAAATTGTTATTTATATATGAATATGCTATTAAAGGGGACACTATTCATGATTACATTAGAACGATTATTAAATGTAACAATTTATTTAGGGGTATTTTTACTTTTCATTTCGTTCATTACTTTTGTTATTAAAAGAGGGCCTGATTTATTATTTTTTCAATTTGGAATTTCTTTATTTTTTGGAGCTCAAATTATAACTGGAATAAAATTTTTTCATAACTATGGTTTCTCCTTTCACTCAAAACTAGAACTACTTATCTTTATTTTCTATGTAATTGGAATTATTACATGTATACTATTATTCTTTCACTTTCAAAATCCGTATCGAATTTTTTTATTAATCTGTAGTTGTTTATTTTTAACTGGATCCAATTATTACTTTAAAGAAACATTAAATTTTAGTAAAAAAATTCCAAATCAAAACAAAACTTTTTTAAGTACACAAGATGACTCTTTTCCAAAAGAAGTTCGTAAATTTTCAGAGGATTACAACAACATAATAAGAAATGATTTTTATGAAATACCGATGATTCCTACTGAATTACAGATTACAAGCAAAAAAGATTCTTCCCATAGTACATCTTACTTAGTTGAACTTCATAATAGCGAAAATGAAATTACTGATGACTCTGTACAATTAACTCCATCAGACCGTTTTTATGTGCTGTTAAATAAACAAAAAACAAAAATATCAAAAATAGTATATGAAGGACAGAATTTTTTCACATTTACAGTCACACTAAAGGCTCTTAATTTACAGCAAGAACCAGAGATTCATAATATGTTTTTAGAAATAGATAAACGTAGAGCGATGAATCTTCTTAATTTTGAAATTAAAGCCCATACTAAAGAATGGAAAGTAATATTTAAAAGTGATAGTTCTCATTCCAATCTTCCTATCACATTTACTTTTGAAAAACGAACAGGCAAAGTATAAAAATAAAAAGAGTTATTTTCTTTGAAAAATAACTCTTTTTATTTTACTTACTCCAAATCTTTCTCCCCGCTTGGGCATCAATATAACGAATTTCCCGCCTACAATTAAAAGGTTCTTTATGTTTTTCATCTGTCGTTTGTTTGTAAAGTAGTTTGTATTTCGTTTCCTCTGCATCATGATCTAAAAACCATTCTAATTTAACTCGGATAGCCTCTCTGTACATTTCTAACGCTTTTTCTTTAGTTACTTTTGGTGTTATTTCATATGTGAGCAATTCTTTTATAAAGTTGCTAGACTCCCCCGAGTAGTGCATAACAGCACCATTTTCTGCATTGATGTTAATCATAAATTGGTTATACTCTGCCGGAATATCATTTATATATACAGAAAAGATAAATCTTTCAATCCCATCTTCTGCTTCTTCACATTCCTCCCAAAGACGCAGATATTGTGTGATATCTGGAATAACTCGTTCTAAAAATTGAAGTGCTCTTTGTAAACATTCCTCTCTAGACAGTATTTGCTTTACTTCTTTATCATCTGTCAGTTTTATAAAACCAGTTAATTCATTGGTTAATTTATCAATTTTAACGCTAACTAAATTATTATATTTCAACATCGGTAAATGCTTTTTAAAGAATTCATTCATTAAATATGGATCCTTCTCTTCTTTCTGTTTTTGTAATTCCTCTTTCGGAACAAATTTCATCCTTATTTCATCATCATTTTCTGTCTCATCTACTTTTGTAAAACCTTCTTTATTCCAGTCAAATAATTCGAATACGTCACCTCGTTCGTTACCTTTTTTCGATTTTTCAACAGCTATAGCCGAAGGCAATTTATAATGATCTGGTCCAAATAAATCTTTACCTGTACTTGCATCAATAAACGCATGACTAGGCTCTGGTTCATATACAAGATGGTACCCTTTTACTTCTTCCCCGCTTTCATACTCACATGAAGAGTATGTTAAATCTACAAATACAAGTCTCATATCTTGTCTAGCTTTCAAATTTTCTAAAACGATATTCTCCTCAACAATTTCACTTGGCCATAACGGTTTTTTCTCTATAGCTTTTTGTCCATTGTAATGAAAATGCACAACATTACCTGAAGAGTGCACTCGCACAACGCACCCTGTATTCGGCAATGGATAGCTATTCACTTCTTGCATATAATTTACTTCTTTCCAACCGCGCCTGTCGTCCTTAACCGTTACATATGTATAGAATTCATATCCTTCTTTTGTATATTTTTTCAAGAACGCATTTGCAATCTCTCTTGCCTTCTTCTCCTCTATCGCTTCCTTGCCACTTGAAAAAGGATTTTCATCATCTATCCTAAATTCAATTAAATTACCAGTATGTCTATTCAATGTAATTTGTATCGTTCTCTCCTGATCCTCTTTATGCTCCCACCATAATAGATGATACGGGTCATCAACCCCTTCTTGATCATCTACAACAAGACTATATTCATCTGGAATATTAATAATATGAGCCACTTGCTCTTTTCTTTCTTTATCTTTTTGATTCATCATACCGCTCCCTTTATTACAATTTAAGGTAATTATAACAAACAAAACCAAAGAACTATAAAAAAAGACTAGAGATATCTCTAGTCTTCTACTTCGTTTCACGATGTAACGTTACTCGCTTTAATCGTGGACAATATTTTTTTAATTCGATGCGTTCTGGATTGTTTCGTTTATTTTTTTTAGAAATGTAATTACGATCACCGCACTCCGTACAAGCTAATGTAATATTTACACGCATATTTAATTCTCCTTTCTTTCAAAAATCGCAACTAAAACGTAATGATTACGATTTATATATTATAAAACTTCATTCCATTTGTCAATTGCAAAAACAAGAAGATTCCATTTAGAATCCCCTTGTTTTTATAGTTAAATAAATTTTCTCCCGCATTAACGGGCAGTAAGACCCCCACTGATTAAAAGTTTCACTTTATTAAAACGATTCGTATGTAACAAACTCACTAATCGGCTTTCGATATCCTCGTGGGCGAGTTTTAGTCGTATCACTTTTTCCTATCGTAATCATTAAAACAGGTACTATATGCTCCGGCATATTTAATTCACTTTGTACTGCTTTTTCATCGAAACCAATCATTGGACATGTATCATAGCCATAATATTTAGCTGCGTACATAAAAGTCATCGCGCTTAACGAAGCATTTCTAATCGCTTCATCCTCCATGAAACGCTCTCCTTTTCCTTCATATAAACCTTTCGTTTGCCTAATTGTATCTTCATATTCACATTCATCAATCATTTTTAAAACTTTCATACCGAAGTAAATATTTTCAACATTTTGGTATGCTTTTTTATCACCACAAACGAGCACTACCGCTGATGCACTCGATACTTTATATTGACCGAAAGCTAATTCTTTTAATCTTTCTTTTCGCTCTTGATCACGAATTACAACATAATGTGTGTGCTGCAAATTATAGCAAGATGGAGAAAGCTTAGTTAACTCAAATATTTTTTTAAAATCCTCATCAGGGATTTCTATACCTTGTATAAATTTCATTGCAGAACGTCTAGCAATTGCTAATTCTTCAAAGTTCACCATATATCCTCCTCGATAACTGCAAATTTAAATATACATTAATTTATACAAATAGATAAATCAAATAAAAACACTTTAAATCCGAATAATAATTATGATTAACAGCAAAAAAGACAAAAAGCTGAAACAATTAGTTCATACGAAATTCACACGAATCTATTACTATAGAAACTGTACATAGTGAACTTATTAACAATCACGTTTATTTATATAAAATCTTACTCGAAAGGAGTTGAAAGTATGAAAACTAAATATCGCTTTATGATCTCATCATTTGCTGCTTGCGCTTATATGATTTGGTATTTAGTATAATAACGACCTCACTTGCAAATAGGAAAAGGTGTGTATATAAATGGAATATAATCAATCAACAGTTAACTACTGGAAAGCTTTTGTATTACCATATACATTTGCTTTAGAAGAGTTAAAAACTAAATTTGAAATTATGAACCGGGAAGCTCAATTTCTAGAGGATTACAACCCGTTTGAACATATAAAAACAAGACTAAAACAACCTGAAAGTATTATTAAAAAACTAGAGCGCAAAAGCTTATTACCAACAGTTGAAAATGCTCAAACACATTTACAAGATATTATTGGTATTCGTATTACATGTTGCTTCGTAGAAGATATCTATCATTTGAAAGAAGTCATTCAAAAACGCGAAGATATGGAAGTCATAGAAGTAAAAGATTATATCGCTAACCCAAAACGAAACGGATATAAAAGTTTACACATGATCATTAAATACCCTTTATCACTAAATTCTGGTACAAAAGATGTATTTGCAGAAATTCAGTTACGTACACTGGCAATGGACTTTTGGGCAAGTTTAGAACACAAACTTTATTATAAATATGAAGGGAAAATACCGGAGTATTTAAAAGATGAACTACATGATGCAGCAATGAAAGCTGAAGATCTGGATAATAAAATGGCCACAATTCGTCAAGATATTGATGATATTGAGGCATGTTCAAATCAAATTATGCTACCACTATAAAAAAAGGTTCTCGCCAATGAGAACCTTTTTTCTATCATTTTTGGGAAGTACGACTCCACACTTATTAAAGTTTCACGTTATTTTTTCTCTATTGTTCGAACCTCTTCAATCTTCCATTTATCCTCTTCTTTTCCAAGGGCATACTGTACTTTCTTTTGAAGAGTAATACTGTCGTCTACTTCCTTTTCTTTCGTTTCAACAATAACATACCCTACTTTACTAACTTTCATATCTATATGTTCCAATTCAATTTTCTTATTTCCCTTTTGAAATGCGGCTTCTTTTTGTGTTTTTAAGTCTTCAGCACTAGGCATCTTCTTTGAAAATAACTCCATATGTTCTGCAAGATTTTTTTCATTGGTCGTTCGCACAAATGTATGAATAACATCTTGAATAGATTTCTCTTCTTCTTTTGTTATTTGTACCTTTTCCTCAGTTTTTTTAGTAGTAGATTTTTGTGCTACATTATTCTCTTCTTGTTGACATCCAACTAGTAATACTACAAATGCTAGAAGGAATCTTAATTTCGCAAATATTTTTTTCATATTTCCAACTCCTAAAAAGAAAAGCGAGGCAGTTCGCCTCACTTTCGCTCTTAATTAGCGTCTTCCTTTATTCGGATCACCGCCACCAACAATATCAAAGACACGTTTCGCTATATTTGTATTCTCTTGAACGCCAGAGAACAAGTATTTACCTGGACCAAATGCATACACGTTCACATCTTCCCCTGTATGTCCACCTGTTGTCCAGCCTGTAACCGAGCGCTTATTGAAAATATCTTCAATTGCATTATCAATCTTTGTTACATCTTTTGACGGAGCTATATCATTTACAGCTTGAATTTCTTCTGGAGTTAATTGTAAATCAATATACTTTTTCAATGTTTCTTCTACATTTGCACCTTTTGCAATCTCATTTGCCATAAAGTCTGGTGTGCGTTTTGCAGCTTTAATTGGATCTACTTTAAAGTTATACTCGCCATTGGCACCTAAAGATAAGCCACCAGTAGCGTGATCTGCCGTTGCAACAACTAACGTATTTTTATCTTTTTTCGCAAACTCAATCGCTGCTTTGAAAGCTTTTTCGAAGTCTTCCATTTCACTCATTGCACCAACAATATCATTATCATGTCCAGCCCAGTCGATTTGACTTCCTTCCACCATTAAGAAGAAACCATTTTTATTTTTGTTCAAACGCTCAATTGCTGCATTAGTCATTTCTTCTAATGAAGGTGTTTTCTCATTGCGGTCAATCATTTTATCTAATCCACCTGGTGCAAATAAACCAAGAATTTGATCATTTTTATCATTTAACAATTGATCTCGATCCGTTACATAGCTATAACCAGATTTCTTAAACTCTTCTGTAAGATTACGATCTTTTCTAACAAAGTTCTTTACGCCGCCGCCAAGCATAACATCTACCTTATGCTTCCCTTTAATTTTCTCATCAAAATAATCATTTGCAATTGCATCCATATTTTTACGGCTAATGTCATGCGCACCGAAAGCAGCTGGTGTTGCATGTGTAATTTCAGAAGTTGCAACGAGTCCCGTTGATTTCCCTTTTTCTTTCGCTTGCTCAAGAACTGTTTTCACTTCCGCTTTATCATTATCAACTGCAATTGCAGCATTATATGTTTTAATTCCTGCTGACATAGCTGTTGCTGCCGATGCAGAGTCTGTAATATTTTCATGTTCATCTTCTGGGTATGTTTTTTGTGTTCCTACAAGATGCTTATCAAATTCTGTAGATTCCATTTCAAAGGTTTTTGGATTATCTTTCATATAACGGTGAGCCGTCATATATGAAGGACCCATACCATCCCCAATTAATACGATAACATTTTTAATCTTTGCATTGCTTCCGTTCTCATCTGCATTAACCTCACTAGAACGAGTAAAATTCCATGTTGCTACCGAAGTAACTGCTAATGATGCCACAACTGCAAATGGCCATGCTTTTTTCACAAACTTTTTCACTGTCTTGTCCCCCTAATTAGGTTATTCATTTCCCACTATCAAATTTAATGGAAGACTATTAAGAGAAAATTAGCTGTATGTAAATTTTTTGTTAACTTATGTAAATATCAGTTATAATTTGTATAAGTTTGTCTTTTTGTATCAATCATTCCGCCCTTTACAATTTAAATATAAACAAGTTGGATTTCATTTAACGTAAATCTCTTTTTTTACATTTTGACTCTATGTTTATGAAAATAAATAGAAATGCGGTGAGCCTTTATGAAAATAGTAAAGCTAAATGAATCTTTTATTTTTGAATTACTTAATCTTTGCAAATCTGTTGGATGGTTACACGATGAAATTTTTATGAAAAAACAATTCGAAATGTATCTTTCTATCGGCACACTTGTAGGTTACATTCATGAAAACAAACTCATTGCGACTGGAGGAGTATTTCCCTTTACAAGTAACTTCGCTTCCATTGGTATGTTAATCGTTCACCCTAATTTTCAAGGACGCGGAATAGGGCGCATGTTGCTAAATCATTGCTTGGAACAAATTCATCCAAAACAACCCATTGCACTTATTGCGACAAAAGCTGGCGAACCTCTATACACATCATGCGGATTTCAAACAGCAACAACGATTCATCGTTTTGAAAAGCAAACTATTAAGACGTACCCTTCTCACTTACAACAAGTACAAGAAGAAGACCTTATACCTGTTACTTCTCTGGATCAAATTGCAACTGGTATGAATCGTTCTCTACTTTACTCTTTGCTATTACCAAGGGCCGTACACTCTTTTAAAATTGAAAGAAATAACTGTATAGAAGCTTTTTCATTATGCATACAAAAGGGCAATATATTATGTATCAATCCACTTATCGCCAAGCAAGAAGAAGATGCTATCCAATTATTAAAAAAGATATGTGAATGTTGGAATGGTATAGTACGAATTGATGTTCCACACTCACAATTTACATTTCGTCAATTTCTTCAAACAGAAAATTTCCAAGAAACGCTCCTTTCACCTCTTATGATAAAAAATGGTAGCCAACTTCCTGGAAATCGTAATATGCTATTTGCTATGATAGATACAGCGTTATGTTAGAAAGGAGACACCTAATTGAAGCGATTTAGCTATTTTATGGTAGGTTGTCTTACTCTTACACTATTAGTAGGATGTAGTGCAGCAGAAAAGCCAGTAGAACAAGTAAAACAAGTTAAAAATACAATTACAGCGAAACTAGCTACCGAGGAAAAAATGGTAGAAATAGATGGTCAAACCATTTACTTTAAAAAGATTGGTAATGAAAAACCACCTTTACTTATGATTCATGGCTTTGGAGGGTCATCAGATGGTTTTCAAAAGATTTACTCCGATTTAGCAAAAGATCATACAATTATTTCTGTAGATGCTTTAGGATTCGGGCGCTCATCTAAGCCAATGGATTTTTATTATTCTTTTCCAACTCATGCAAATTTGTATTATAAATTAATGAAAAAACTAGGGTATGATTCATTCGCAATACTGGGGCATTCCATGGGGGGAGAAATTTCTCTAAATTTAACATATTTATATCCTGAAGCAGTTACTCACCTTATTTTAACTGATGCTACAGGTGGCCCTCATACATTCGTTAATAAACAAGGCTCACCAAAACCACAATTGTCGACTGATTTAAATGCCGTTTCTTCTATTACAGATTATGATGAAAGCAAAGTGAAATTCAAACGTAATGATGAAGAGCATTATAATAAAATGAAATTATGGCCTAGACGTCTTAAAATTAATGCAAATGAAATAAAACAGCCAACTTTAATTATATGGGGCAGAAATGATAGTAGCGTTTCCTGGAAAGAAGGAGAAACGTATCATCAATTCTTAAAAAATAGCACTTTACATATTATTGAAAAAGGTTATCATGCACCATTTCGCCAAGAACCACAAGAATTTGTCGGGTATGTAAAAGATTTCTTTAAGAACAATCCGATTAAAGTTGAAAAATAACATAAACGGGTATCTCAAAATGAGATACCCGTTTTCATATATTAAGCAGCTTGCTTTTGGCGTTTTGGAGTTTTTGATCCTAATACTTTCGGGATAACGAAGCCATCCATTCCAAATTTCCCAGCGTTCATACCGGAAACAAGAACAAACATAGATAAGATAACCATCTCAGGGTTCACACCAATTGACCCACTAAACATATAGGAAAAGTTCATTACAAGACCAAAAAAGACCGCTGTTTTTGTTAAACAGCCTACAATTAAACCAATTCCGACTAAAATTTCTCCC
This sequence comes from Bacillus sp. RB3, assembly GCF_030164735.1. Taxonomy (NCBI): domain Bacteria; kingdom Bacillati; phylum Bacillota; class Bacilli; order Caryophanales; family Bacillaceae; genus Bacillus; species Bacillus sp. RB3. Next base: position 72,136 of record NZ_JASNGE010000011.1, on the reverse strand, counting down.
CATGTTACAAGTGTATTAAACAAATCTACATTTGGAATTGCAAATTCTTGTAAGAATGATGCCCACCAAGATTGAACAGCCGGTTGTGCACCTTTAGATTTTTCAATTGCCCCTTGCAAATAACCTGTTGCATCGAATCCTTTTCCTTGTAGTTTACCGATTCCAGCCATTAACCATGTGTAACCAAGATATACTCGAATTACTGCTAATGCAAAAGAAACTGCTTTGTTTTCTCTTAAAAATTGAATAACCATATCTTCCTCCTAAAGTTGTAATTAAGTTAGTTACAGATAATATAATAACATTAGTTACTTATTTTTCAAATGTTAATTATGAATAATCTGTGACATGCGTATGAAACATTAAAAACTAACGTTTATATAGTAACTTTTATTACCTGTAAAAACTTGAACATATCATACCACAAGTGATAACCATTTTCATTGAAAAAAATGTAAAAAAAATGTGAGTTAAATGTGAAACACGTTTATTCGAATATAGAATAAACGTGTTTCACACTAATTATAGAATCGAAATGTATGTGTCTCCTCATCAATTAAACTCGCTTCTTGAAACGCTTCTTCTAACGTTTTCCCATGGTTAATAACCCCATAAAATAAGCGTATAGTAAACATAAGTGCTGCATTTCCATCTACATAATCAATCGATCCAATATATGATTTCGCACCACTATGTAAAAAAGATTTTGCTAGATTTTGCTCCCCTAACGTACACCCGCTATTTACAATATGTGTATTATGCAATTTTGCATATTTATAAATTTCTTCTGTACCAAAATACCCTCTCGGTTCATCTTGTTCATATACTTCTTCGCCTAACTCTTCCATGACAAACTTCCCTTCTTCACCATGAAAGCAAAAAATAATATAATTAATATTGTTAAATAAGTTCTTTCCAGAAAGAACTTCCACAAAATCTTTCGGTCTACCAATCCAATACGTCACAACCCTTGCACCAAAATATTCAAGAGATGCTCGAATTGATTGCGCTTCTAAATCCGAATTAAAACCAACTACTAATGCAATATTCAACATACAACCCCCATCCTATAATCAGCCCTTATCAATCAGAATTTTATGGGATAAATCCATTTCATATATGCCCGTTTCTTTCAAAAAATCTGATCTAGTTAAAACGACTTTCTGTAAATATTGCCTATATGCTGTAATTGTTCCATCGTGAGATACAATGCAAATTCTTTCAGCACCCAGTTCATAACACCAAAGAAGAAATTCATCTACTATTTGCTGAAAACTATTCTCTGAAATAGTGTTTATACCTTCCTTCCATAACTGATTATTTGAGCTTTTCTCTATCGAAAAATGCGGAAATAACTTTGTTATCATTCCCTGATCTACTATATAATCGCACGGTAATGTTTTCGCTCCTTCTCGATAAGGAAAAATACGTGGGGATACATATGGATGGACTAGTTTTTGACAAGCAACTTTCGCACTCCATATTGTCGCCGTTTGCAAAGTTCTAAGTGTAGGACTAACAATTAATATATCCGCTTCTTGTAATGATATATCACGTTGAAGTAATTTAGCTTGAGCCTTTCCTACTCTCGTCAATGGTGGGTCAAACACTTGTAAACTTTCTGGTAAATCCGTTGTATGTTCACCTTCACCATGCCGAACAAAAACGATTTTCATCCTCTTCCTCCTCTCTTTATGAAATCCTCTTACATATTTCTTCCCTATCTTATACTTTATTCCTGCTATATGAAAAACTGATATGTAAAACACTTTTTACAAGGGAGAAGTGAATCAAAAAATATGAAATGGATAACCATCTTAATTGGAATGATTATATGGGGATACATAAATGGATTTTTTAGTAGTGATAAAGTGAAACTTTAATCCGTGGAGGTTTTGTTCATCCCCCACGGATTATTAGTTGAACCAATCGGGCTTTTACGGACAGTTGATCCCCACCTAACTTCTTTGCCTCCGCTGAATTTTGAGGTGGGGGTCTTACTGCCCGTTAATGCGGGATAAAACTGCTAATCCTTGGATTACAGATGATGAACGTGAAACAAAAATTAAACAAAAAGCAATTACGGCAAGCTGGTCCGGTGTTTTTATGTTTTGTACCATTAGCCTCTTAAATAAATGGTTAGGTTTAAACACAAACGATAAATCACCGTACTTACCAGACCCTATCGCAGCTATTTTAAAGGAAAATGTAGAGTTACAAGTTTTACTCATGCTATTTGTTATGTATGGAATATTTTACTTACATTATCGAAGAAAATTAAGTGCCTAACTTCTAACTCATGATTATCCTCCTAAATGGTTATAGTAATTAGGACGAAATGAAAGGAGTGATAGAAAAATGAGTAACTCGAATGAATTTTTAGATACACTACATGAAAAACAAGCAAAAGATGAACAAAATAGAAAGCGCCAAGGGAACGGAAACCCAGCGAAAAAAAAGCCAAATAAAACGCATAAATAACAATAAAAAACTGCCTAAAATGATCTTTTAGGCAGTTTTTTATTGTTATTTCACCGAGATGACATTTTCCCAATTCCATTTCTCATAATACCACGCTGGTACATCTATATTTTCAATCCACTTCTTTTCCTGTTTCCCATCTTTATGAGCAAGCCATACATCCGCTTTCTTACGGTCTGAACGTATCCAAATTAATTGATTACTCTTCTTCATGAAGATCGGGTGGTAATCCCCTTGCTTGTTCTTTTTCTTTGTGATTTGATGCTGTGCATTACTTGTACTATCGACCTCATACAAAGATGGTAGTGGTCTTTTTTCTGGTGGAGTTTCTATCCCTGCCTCCTTTGCTCGTGAAACGATAATTACTCTATCGTTCTTCCATACAAAATCCCAATCAACATATCCTTTCGGCGTAAATATGTTCTGCTGAAGTGCTGGCAATTCCTTTACTTTTAAATGCTTATTTTCTAATGCAACTCTTCCGCTCCCTTCAATATAAGCTAATATATTTTTTGATGGTGCCCATTGAAACCATTGTGCGTTTAGTAACATTTGATCTACTTTTTCAAACCGACTGCCATCTGCACGAACTAAGCAAAGCGTATTACTATCAGCTGACCATGAAGCTGTCGGTACTGCTAAAAATGAAATCCACTTTTGATCTGGTGACCACTTAAAGCCACTTGCTACTAGCGCTAGGAAATCATCATGTTCATTTGGCAATGCATACAAATGCTTCATTTTGTGAGGATTCATATGTGCATCTTTTTGCAGTTCATATAGCTGAGCCCCTGTCCATCCTGTTGGAAGTAAGTGCGCTTCAGAGGATACAAGAAAGTTCTTTCCATTGGGGTACCATGCATAATCCCCTACACCAGCCGATACATTTTCAAAATCTGCATTCTTTTTTTCTACATCAAATGTATTTAATGTACCTGTAAATATAAATGCAATTATATTTTCTGTTGGTGACCATTGATAATTTGACGCTTCTGAGTGAAACGGCGTAACTTTCTTTCCATCTTTCAGCCGATATAACTCAAGAATACTTTGTTTCTTCCCTTTTACATATGCTAGCCACTCCCCATCATATGACCACTTCGGCCCTGTTATGTACTCTCCTTTTGTAATCTGTATTTCTTTCCCATCAACTTTAATCCAAAGGTTATGATGACGAATAAAAGCAACTTTCACACTATTATTTTCTGCACTAGTAATAGTGATAGAAAATAAAAACATAAACAACACTACACTACCACTTACTATTAGCCTTTTCATACCATCACTCCATTTCCCTCATAGCATTCCTCACTTTCTCCCTACAATATGTGAAAAATATCGATTCGACATAATCAGAAAAAATTTCCCAAGAAATTTTCAATCCATAGAGGATTGGTATGAATTATGTCGAAAGTATAGTTTAGCCAACATTTACATTTATAATTTTTAACTAAAATGCAAGATTTTATTTCTGAATATTGGCACTTTTATTAGGGGAGTATCAATGAAAAAAACTACATCTACACTATTAAGCATGGCGCTTGTCTTTTCTAGTTTTGGAGCTTTAAGCGCTCATGCTGAATCACTACAAAAGGAAAAGCAATTTAGTCCACAATTAAAAACAACGATTGAACAGTGGGGAGAACATAAAATTGCTCAAAATGTTGAAACGAAAACAACAAAAGAAATATCAGTAATTGTAGAATTGCAACACGCACCTCTCGCTGCTCAAAGTAATATTCAGCATGCTCCAGATTTCCAAAATAGTAATGCGCAGTCTTATCATGCTGAGCTAAAAAAAGCACCTGGTATTCCAGTGAGAATGCAATATGAAATTAACGGAAATGGTGTATGGGAACAGGCATTCCTGAACCCTTGGGAGAAAAGCTATGACATTTATTTCGATCGCACTCAATTACACGAAGAAAAAAATACTATTCACATTGTAGCAACTGATGCAGCTGGCAATACCTCTAATTTAACTGTTAATTTAGAAGTGAAATAAAGTGAAGCCTTAATCAGTAGAGATTTTGTTCATCCCCACTGATTATTAGCCTTCACCAATCGGGGGTTACGGGCAGTTATTCTCCCACCGAATTTTGAGGTAGGAATTTTACTGCTCATTAACACGGGATAAAAAATTTTTGTTGACAATTTTTTTAATATAGTTTTATAATACAAAACATAGTTTAGTTGAACGAATTATATATCGGCTTTGAAGGAATGCTAGTAGCGACTTATATCACTGTCCCAGAGAACTGATGGTTGGTGCGAATCAGTACATATACAAGCGTGAATTACAATTCTGGAGCTTCTTTCCCGTAATGCTTTTTATGCATGAAGAGAAAGACGGATCTTTCCGTTATCGTAAAGTGAGTGGTAAACAATTAGTTGTTTACAAATAGGGTGGTACCGCGATTTTTATCGTCCCTATCGGATTTTCCGATAGGGACTTTTTTGCATCCATCCTCTTACACAATTTCATATATACGCGTTGAAAGAATCGCAGTAGTATCTTATATCCCTGTTACAGAGAGCTAATGGTCGGTGGAAATTAGCACATATATAAGTATGAATTACAATTCTGGAGCTTCTTTTTCGTAGTGCTTTTATGCATGAAGGAAAAGACGGAATTTTTCCGTTATCATTAATTGAGATGTAAGTATATTTTCACTTACAAATAGGGTGGTACCGCGATTCTTTCGCCCCTATCGGATTTTCCGATAGGGGCTTTTTCTATTTATCACAGAAACATATGTTAAATAATTCCGAATCTTATGATAAAATTTTATAAGCGCTTACAAAAAATGAAAGGGGGTGATACAAGCTATACGAAATCGATATTCAATTTTATTGAAAAAAAGGAGGATGTCTAAATGACAAAGAAAACAGAAATTCCATCGCATTTAAAACCATTTGTATCCACACAACATTATGATCAATACACACCGGTGAATCACGCTGTGTGGCGTTACATTATGAGACAAAATCATAGCTTCTTAAAAGACGTTGCTCATCCAGCCTATGTGAACGGACTACAATCATCTGGTATTAATATAGATGCAATTCCAAAAGTAGAAGAAATGAATGAGTGTTTGGCACCAAGCGGCTGGGGCGCTGTAACAATTGACGGACTTATTCCTGGCGTAGCATTCTTCGATTTTCAAGGACACGGATTACTACCGATTGCAACAGATATCCGGAAAGTAGAAAATATCGAGTACACACCAGCTCCAGATATCGTACATGAAGCCGCAGGACACGCACCGATTTTACTTGATCCTACATATGCAAAATATGTGAAACGTTTTGGGCAAATTGGTGCAAAAGCTTTCTCTACAAAAGAAGAACATGATGCATTTGAAGCTGTTCGTACATTAACGATAGTAAAAGAAAGCCCTACTTCTACTCCTGATGAAGTTAAGGCTGCTGAAAATGCTGTAATTGAAAAACAAAGCTTAGTTTCTGGTTTATCGGAAGCTGAACAAATTTCACGTCTTTTCTGGTGGACAGTAGAATATGGATTGATCGGAAATATAGATGATCCAAAGATATATGGTGCTGGTCTCCTTTCTTCTGTTGGCGAAAGCAAACATTGCTTAACAGACGCTGTAGAAAAGGTTCCATTTTCTATCGAAGCATGTACAGGGACAACTTATGACGTAACAAAAATGCAACCACAACTATTTGTTTGTGAATCCTTTGAAGAATTAACAGATGCGCTTGAAACATTTTCTAAAACAATGGCCTTTAAAACAGGTGGAAAAGAAGGTTTAGAAAAAGCAATTCGCTCTGAGAACTATGCAACAGCTGAGCTAAATAGTGGATTACAAATTACAGGTACATTTAGCGAGACAATTGAAAACGATGCAGGTGAATTAATTTACATGCGAACAAATTCGCCAACGGCATTAGCGCTTCATAATAAACAGTTAGCGAATCATTCTACTTCTGTACACAGTGACGGATTTGGAACACCGATTGGATTACTTACTGAAAATATTGCATTAGAAAATTGTACAGACGAACAACTACAATCATTAGGAATTAAAATTGGAACTATCGCTGAGTTTACTTTTGCAAGTGGTATTCATGTAAAAGGAACAGTAACAGATATTGTGAAAAATGATAAGAAAATTGCTCTTATTTCCTTTATCGATTGCACAGTTACTTATAACGCCCGCGTTTTATTTGATGCTTCATGGGGCGCATTTGATATGGCTGTTGGCTCACAAATCACTTCAGTATTCCCAGGTGCCGCAGATGCAGCAGCATTTTTCCCAATGGATGAAGAAGTTCAAGAAATTCCTGCTCCGCTTGTACTGAATGAACTCGAGCGTATGTATCAAACAGTTCGAGATATTCGAAGTGAGGGGATTTTACACGACGCGCATATCGATCAATTAGTAGCAATCCAAGAAGTATTAAATAAATTTTATGCGAAAGAATGGTTGCTGCGCCTTGAAGTATTAGAGTTACTTTTAGAGCATAACAAAGGGCATGAAACATCTGCAGCATTACTACATCAACTTTCTACTTTCACAACTGACGAAGCAGTAACACGCCTTATTAACAATGGTCTTGCGTTACTTCCAATAAAGGATGTGAAAAATGATGCTAAGATTAACTGAAGAAGAAGTTCACGAGGAATTATTGAAGGTAGATAAATGGATGGTAAAAGATGAGAAATGGATTGAACGAAAATATATGTTTTCCGACTACTTAAAAGGAGTCGAATTTGTCTCTGAAGCCGCCAAACTATCAGAAGAACATAATCACCATCCATTTATCCTTATCCAGTATAAAGCAGTTATTATTACTTTGTCATCTTGGAATGCAAAAGGTTTAACGAAACTAGATTTTGAGCTTGCAAAACAATTTGATGAACTATTTTTACAAAACGAAAATGCAATTATAAGAAAATAAAAAAGAGAAGCCTTTTTAGGCTTCTCCTTTTATTTGGAAATGGATACAATGTCCAAATGGATCCTCGACTTGTAATATTCCATCTTTGTACGTAGCAATCTTACCAATATTTTTTAAGCTTTCACATACTTGCTCTTTTTGTTTTTCATCCGCTAATACAATTGTGAAATATTTCAAACCAACAGAACCTGGCATTTGCGGTGGTACCCCTTCACCTTGCCATGTATTTAAACCGATATGGTGATGATAGCCACCTGCTGATACGAACAACGCTCCATTACGAGCTGGGATTGTTACTTCAAAACCAAGACCATCAACATAGAAACGTTTCGCTTCCTCTAAATCAGCTACATGGAAATGAATATGCCCCATCACAGTACCAGCTGGAAATCCACTCCATGTACTTCCTTGCTGCAATAATTCTTCACCAGCTAACGGGTTACTAACAAATGGGAGCTCTCCATTCTCATCACGCCAAACTTCTTTTTGTCGATCATGATAAATTTCAATCCCGTTTCCATCTGGATCAGCTAAATAAAGAGCTTCACTAAAGTAATGATCGGCCCCGCCATGTAGTGGATATACCATTTCTACAAGATGACGAAGAACATTCGCTAAATCCTGCCTACTTGGTAATAAAATTGCGTAATGATATAACCCTGTTCTTCCTCTTTGCTTCGGAAAAGCTTCTTTTTTTTCTTCAATGATAAGAAGTGGTTCATCATTTTCATTCCCAAATGTAACGACTGCTTTTTCTTCTTTTAGCACCTTCATACTTAGTACTTCCGTATAAAACTCTAGTGATTTCTTTACATTAGATACGTATAAATGAACAACATCCAGTGTTGTATCGGGATGAAGTTGAAAACTCATCTTGTTAGCCCCCCATTTAAATTAGTTCTTCTTTGACATTTTTTCTTTTAAGAAATTATCTACAAAACCATCAGCTTTTGCAACAAATAAGTATGCACCCATTGCTAATAATGCAAGTTCTAATTCGAAACCAGGATTTTTTCCATCTCCCAATAAACCAGCTGACCATTTCACTTTTACGATTGCTCCAACCATAACAAGTGCAAATAATAATCCAATATATCTTACACCTAAACCTAGAATTAATAATAGGCCTCCAACTAATTCAAATGTTGCTACACCGTATGCAAGTCCTCCTGGTAAACCAATGCTTGTAAACCACCCTGCAATATTGTCAATTCCTGATTGGAATTTTGTTAAACCGTGCATGAAGAATGTTACCCCTAACACGATACGAATAATTAAGTTACCAATATGTTGATTCATTTCTTTCTCTCCTTTATAGTTTTCTTATACAAAACTTTTATTCACATTACAAAACATACACTAATTTTTTTTATTCGTCAATTCATTTTCACTGGGAAAAAATATATTTTTTTTGCTATGATACAAATAGTTGTTTACAAAAAGGAGCTTGATTTTATGAATATTGGTTCTGCAATACGTGAAATTCGTCAACGTAGGGGCATAACAATCGCACAAATTTGTGAGGGAACAGGTCTTTCTAAAGGATTTATGAGTCAGGTTGAAAATAATAAAACATCACCATCTATCTCAACTTTAGAAACGATCTCCAATTTTTTAAACGTTCCCCTTCCCTATTTATTGTTAGAGCAAAAAGATCGATTAAAAATTGTCAAAAAAGAAGAACGGAAATACAGTGTATACGGCAAAGATGAGCAAAGAATTGAACATGTTGCGGAGCAAGGGGGCCTTCGCCTATCTTTAGTAGAAATCCCTACTGGATTCCCGAAAGAAAACTCACCAAATGCCCATGAAGGGGAAGAATGTCACCTTGTATTACGCGGAAAACTAGAAGTTCAGCACGGTGAAGATATTGCAATTGTAGAAGAAGGTGATTCTTTCTCATGGAATGCATGCGTTCCTCATATTGTTCGTAATATAGGAGAAGAAACTGCATTACTACTCATCTCTAGTTATGCGGAAAATCGAAAACGTGTTTACTAAATAATAAAAAAGAAGCCTGCTAAACAGGCTTCTTTTTTATCCCCTTATAATTCCATAACTTGTCCCCACTAGTACAGTCTTTTCGTGTTGATTGCGATAAACTGACTCGATTGAAACTTTTTTATAGCCTTCCATTTGCTCAACATTTGTTAAAGTTAATTCACAAGTGATTGTATCTCCTGTGAAAACTGGTCTAATAAACTCACTTACTAATTCTCTTGCTATGTAATGTAATTCTTCGCCTACTTTCGTTCCAATGCTAGCAGTCAATAAACCATGGACCATTAATCTTCCATTTTCATCATATTCCACATGGTGTCTACCTTTATCTCCGGTAATATTTGCAAATTCAAACACCTCTTCCTCAGTAAATCTTCTTTCATATTTAAATACATCCCCAACTTTTATACTCATTTTTATCCCCCTAATAATAAACAGAATTTTCTTTTATTTTATCATAAAATGTGCCTCAATCCATTCTCTATTATCAAATCCTCAAAATTACCTCGCTAAACTTTTACTTTTCATTCATTTATCGGTGACCATCTCTTTTCGCGACTTGATATCCATAATACGCACATGTTCCATTTCTCGATAGCTCTCTAACTTCAAATCCACAGCTTCTATAAAAATCAAAATTGTTCGCAGAAGTATGTGCAAACCAGTCACCATGTGGTAGCTTTTGCAAACAAAGAGCGACAAGTTTCTTACCTAATCCCTTCCCTCTATATTCACATTTCACAACTAAATTTACTATGTTCGCGACCATGATTCCATCAGAAATGACTCTAACCATGGCAATCATCTCTTCTTCATCCCAAATTGTGAATGCCCATGTTGAATTTTCAAATGCTATCGTGAATTTTTCAATTTGCCAAGAAGGGATATTATCATTGCTCCAACCGGCATCTTCGAATAAAGTCTTAATTGCATATGCAGGTACACCATTCGTCCCCTCACGAATAATAAGTCCATTATGATAAATGTACATGTAATCCCCCCTTTATTTTTATATACCATTCTTCAAAAAATGCAATTAACCTTTTTTCATCCAACGCGCCTAATGGAATAAACGAGAACATCCATCCCATGAAATGAAGTTGTTTTCTCATAACTAAGCCCCGTTTTTCTAGCAACAAAGATTGAGGCGGGGTGGTCCGGATTAATAAGAGAAATCAATTTATTCATTCGTAACGCTTGGAAGCCATAGTCTCGAAATGCTGCCGCTGCTTCTCTCGCATAGCCTTTTCCCCAATACTGAGGTAATAACCAATAACCAATTTCAATTTCCTCTTTTCCATCTATCTGCTGCTTTACTAATCCTGCATGACCAATCCGTATCCCCGTTTCCTTTTCAATTAATACAAATAAACCGAGGCCGTTTTTATAGCTAGGAATTACCCACTCTTCCAAACTTTTTTTACATTGCATATATGTTTTTAAATTCCCATTTCCAATATAGCGCATTACTTTTTCGTTTCCCCATAGTGAAGCGTAGAACTGTAAATCATCCATTGTATATTTACGAATTTGTAAACGGTCTGTATGAAACATTCCTTCACTCCTTTCTACTAATTTCTTCTTAATTTCACAATCATATTTTGTATGCACAATAAGTGTTACCATTTATTATAAATGAATCAACCACATAACACAGAATATTCAATCTTATAGAAACAAAAAAAGCAGTGGACAAATATTGTCCACTGCATCCATATCATAACTAGCATAAAGAAAACTACAATTGAGGGGGGTGTAGGATTTTCAAATATACTAGATACTTATCCCGTTCTAACGGGCGGTAAACTTTCCAATTGTTTCAAGTGAAAAGTTTACCGCACATAAGAACTTCCTTCGTTCATTAAGATAGTATTGCTAAATAATCATATACACGCTTAGATTTCTCTCCACCCATTCGTGCATGTTGAAGAAGAGAAATACCATGAGGACCAGATGCGCGCAATGCTTCTGGTTGAGCTACTAAAATAGCTTGTACAACTTCTAATTCACCAAGCATAGCTGCTGCAAAAATATCCATCCGAGCACCCTTTTCTAGTAAATAAAGAGCAATATCTTTACGACCTACATGTGCCGATGCGCCTAACGCACTTTCCCAATCTGATCCACCCCAATTATAAGAGGCGTGAAGTAAGCTTGGTGATTCAACCAATAGCTCTTGTACTTTCTCTAAATCCCCGTGAGCTGCCATAACAAATTCTCTTACTAATTCAATGGTAATACGCTCTTCTGTTTGCATCGCTCTTCTCCCCTTTTAGAAATTCGTTTCGGTGTAAAAAAAGGCTTGTCACTTCCCTGAAAAATATCTACATCTATGCCAAATACATGTTGAAACATTTCATGGCATAGTACTTCTTCTGGTATACCATCATACTGAATTTTTCCTCGCTTTAATACAAGTAAACGATCGCTATATTGAGCAGCTTGGTTAATGTCATGTAAAACCATTATAATTGTCATCCCAAACTCCTCATTTAATCGTTTCACAAGTTCCATTACTTCCAACTGGTGAACGATATCTAAAAAGGTTGTTGGTTCATCCAATAATAAGACATTTGTACGTTGCGCTAGCGTCATCGCAATCCAAGCACGTTGCCGTTCCCCTCCTGATAAAGAATGTAAAAGACGATATTCATACCCTTCAAGATTTGTAACAGACAATGCCCAATCAACAATTTCTTCATCTTCTTTATTTAAGTGGCTACTCCATGATTTATGTGGACCTCTTCCGAACTCAATTAGTTCTTTCACTGTTAAATCTAATTGATGATCATGCATTTGTGGTAACATTGCTAATTGCTTCGCTACATCAGCACTCTTCATCATATGAATATTTTTCCCATCTAAAATGATGTCCCCTTCGCTTTGTTTCAGTAGCCTTGCTATTAAACGAAGCAAAGTAGATTTTCCCGATCCATTCGGACCAATTAAACTAACGATTTCTCCAGCCTTAATATGTACATTCATATTTTGCATTTGAAATCTTTCAGAGTGTGCGTAAAACACTTTGTTAACGGAAATCACTTTGTTTTCCTCCTCTATGAATTAAATATAAGAAGAACGGACCACCTAAGAAGGACAGTAAAATACCAACAGGCAATTCGATTGGGTCAAACCAACTTCGAGCTATTGCATCCGCAAAAACAAGTAATACCCCGCCGCCAAGGCATGATAAAGGTAGCAAATATCTATAATCATTTCCAACTAATAAACGTAGCATATGTGGTACGACAAGACCGACAAATCCAATAAGACCAGACACACTTACTGCAATTCCAGCTAATAATGTACTTACTACGATTAAATAAAACCGACTTTTTTCCACGTTATGTCCTAATAACTTTGCCATTTCATCTCCAAGCATTAACACTCGAATATGCTTAATACCAAAGAAAGCTAATATAATGGCGAATATTGCATAATAAATAATCATATTTAAATGTGCCCAACTTACACCACCAATACCACCCGCTAGCCACGGTAACACCGATTGTACTTTGTCACTATGTAATAACATTAATGCTGACGTTGCTGCACCAATTAATGCATTGATCGACACCCCTACTAAGACGATTTTTGAAGGTGGTGCCCCTTTTTGCCATGATAAAGCATAAATAACCATCGCTGTTATGAAAGATCCTAAAAACGCCCCTAGTGGTAAAAAAGCTAGATGCTGTGGGAATAAAATCATGATGACAATTGCTACAAGGCCTGCCCCAGATGAAACTCCGATAATACCAGGATCTGCAAGAGGGTTTCTCATTACTCCTTGTAGCAGTGTACCAGATGCAGCTAAACATGTTCCTACTATAAACCCAATGAGCACTCTCGGTATGCGAAGATCCCATACAATTCGATGAACTGTCGAACCTTCATCTTGTATACCCGTTAGAATATCTCGTACAGAAAAGGATAAACTTCCTGCGAAAAGACCGTAAAAGAGACCTAGGATTGTTAATACAACTAAAGTAACTGCTATTATCCATCTTTTTTTCGCAAAAGGATGTTCCTTTTCTCTTACTACTTCACTACTTTCCATAGTATCATTTCCTTACATCTTGTATACTTTTATACATAAAGTCCATTGCTTCTGTAACTTTTGTACCAGGATTAGATCCAAATAAATCAGGTGGCAAAATAACTACGCGGTTTTGTTTTACTGCCTCTAAATTTTTCCACGCTTCATTTTTCATCATTTCGCCTTCGAATGCTTTTTTCACACTTTTTGGATCTCCGTGTGTAATTAAATAAATCACATCTGGATTCGCCTCAATAATACGTTCTACACTTAGCTGTGCATATTGCGGATATTCTTTCGTTTCTGGAAAATCAGAAGCAATATTTTTTCCGCCTGTTTTTTCTAAAATATCACCTGATAAAGATGTTGGTAATGCCGCTAAATAAGTTCCTGGTGCGCCATACACTAGCAATGCTTTCGCATCGCTCTTTTTCTCATATTTCTTCATTTGATCATTCATTTTTTGATTAATTTCTTTTGCTTTATCTTCTTTCTTCATTACCGTTCCATATAATTCAATATTTTTTTGAATATCTTGTACAGAATTCGCAGAAGAAATGATAACTTGCGTTCCTTGTCCTTCAACCGTTGGCACATTCTTTTGGAATCCATTGTTAGCAACAAGTACATCGGGCTTTAAACTAGCAATTTGCTCAAAATTCGGTTGATGTGCATTCCCAATTACTTGTGCTTTCTTTAGCTCATCTGGAAGAGTTAATTTCGTATCCGGGCGACCTACTATTTTTCCACCTAAAGCATGAATAATATCCATGTCCCCCATACTTAATGTTGCAAAACTTTCTGGCACTTTATCGAATGTTACCTTTCTTCCTGATAGGTCGGTAATTTCGATTTTCTCTTTTCCTTTTTCTGTTTTGGTTGCAGACGCTTTTTCGTCCCCTTTGGCACTGCAACCTATTAACAAGAAAAAAATAGATAAAATCGCTGTAAATAGCGTAATAGATTTTTTCATTCCTTCACCTCTAATTGATAATGATAATCATTAACTACTATTCTACTTTAATTGACAAGGATTATCATTGTCAACACGAAACGCATATATTTTCCTACAAAAAAACAAAAAGCGCGACAAAAAGATTTTTTCTTTTCGCTGCGCTCTAGTTAACAATATTATTCACATTCATTTTCCTCTAGCTGGTCACGCATCACTTTCACACGCTGAAAGAAAAAGAACGATAAGCTTAAAAATATAACGATGCTCCCCATCATAACAAAAAATTGGATTGTCTCTTTTGCTCCACTCGGAATCAATAAGCCAACCATTAACAATGTACTTACAGCGAGAAGCATTTGTCCAAACCGAGTATAATCTTCTATTTTTCCTTTTAATTCTTTCATTATATTCTCACTCCTCCATTTCACTGTATCATATTCTATGAAACTGAAAGACCAGTAAATACAGCCATTCTGGGAGATGTTTTCCAATAAAAAAAGAGCCGCTTTTACTGCGGCTCTTTTTTTATCATTATTCACCTTTATATGCTTCCATATAAATTTCTTTCAGCTCTGAAATAAGCGGTAACTTTGGATTAGCAGTTGTACATTGATCTTCAAAAGCTCTTTCTGCTAATACTCCAACAACCTCTTCAAATTGCTCTTTATCGACTCCTTGTCCCGCAATACTCATATTAATATTTAAGCTTTTTCCAAGCTCAATAATTGCTTGGACGAGTGATTCCACCCCTTCTGCTGCCGAACTTGCTGGAAGCCCGAGCATTCTCGCTATATGTGCATATCTTTCATCTGCCACAAAGTGCTCATATTTTGGGAACAATGCGTGTTTTCTTGGCTTAATAGCATTATAGCGGACTACGTGCGGCATTAGAATGGCATTTGCGCGTCCGTGCGGAATATGGAATTCTGGTCCAATCTTATGTGCTAAGCTGTGATTAATACCGAGGAAAGCATTTGCAAATGCCATCCCTGCAATTGCAGAAGCGTTATGCATTTTTTCTCTTGCTTCTTCATCATTTCCATCTTTATATGCTCTCGGTAAATATTTGAATACGAGATCAATAGCTTTTAATGCTAATCCATCTGTATAGTCATTTGCCATAACAGACACATACGCCTCAATTGCATGTGTTAAAACATCCATACCAGTATCTGCTGTTACATGTGGTGGTACTGTCATTACAAATTGTGGATCAACAATTGCTACATCTGGTGTTAATTCATAATCTGCGAGCGGATACTTTATATTATTTTTCTTATCTGTAATAACCGCAAATGGTGTCACTTCTGATCCCGTTCCTGATGTCGTTGGAATCGCAACAAACTGCGCCTTATTTCCTAATTCCGGATATTTACATGTACGTTTTCTTATATCTAAAAATTTCTGTTTAATACCATAGAATGTCGTTTCTGGATGCTCATAGAATAACCACATTCCTTTTGCTGCATCCATAGCTGAACCACCACCAAGTGCGATAATTACATCTGGCTTAAAACTTTTCATCATTTCCGCACCTTTGAAAACAGTTTCATCTGATGGATCTGGTTCGACCTCAAAGAAAACTTCAACTTTCACATCATTTGCATGCTTGTTTAAATAGTGCGCGACTGTATCGACATAGCCATGTTCAACCATTCCGGGGTCCGTTACAATAAAAGCACGTGAAATGTTAGGCATATTTGCTAAATAAGCTGTAGCATGTTTTTCAAAATAAATTTTTGGTGGCAGTTTGAACCACTGCATATTCTTTTTTCTATTTGCCAGCCTTTTTATATTTAATAAATGAGTCGCTGTTACATTTTGGGAAACTGAATTCTTTCCGTATGAACCACAACCAAGTGTAAGTGATGGAATAAATCCATTATATATATCCCCTATTCCACCTTGTGATGAAGGTGCATTTACAATGAGACGGCAAGCTTTCATACGTAACCCAAATTGCTTTTGCACATCTTTATTTGTAGAATGGATAACTGCTGAATGTCCTAAACCACCGAGGTTCAACATTTCTTCGCAATATGTAAATCCTTCTTCTAATGAATTTGCCTTCACACAAGCTAATACTGGACTCAGTTTCTCACGGGATAACGGATATGCTGCTCCGATACCTTGAATTTCAGCTACAAGCATTTTTGTATGTCCAGGAACAGTGATCCCAACTAAATCGGCAATATACTGTGCTGATTTCCCTACAATATCACTATTTACTGCACATGTATTTTCATTTATAACGAGCTTTTCTAATTTTTTTCTTTCTTCTTCTGTTACAAAGTAACAACTGTTTTCAATCATTTCTGTTTTAACATCATCATAAATTTCTTTATCGACAATGATTGCTTGTTCCGATGCACAAATCATACCGTTATCAAATGTTTTTGATAAAATCAAATCATTAACAGCTCGTTTTACATGTGCTGATTTTTCTATATAACACGGTACATTACCAGGACCAACGCCTAACGCTGGTTTTCCAGTAGAGTAAGCTGATTTCACCATACCAGCGCCTCCAGTTGCTAGAACGAGTGCTACACCATCATGGTTCATCAATTGTTTCGTCGCTTCAACAGACGGTCTTTCAATCCATTGAATACAGTGTTTTGGTGCACCAGCTTTCATCGCTGCATCATATACGGTTTTCGCTGCTGCCACAGAACATTTTTGTGCGGAAGGATGAAATGCGAAAATAATTGGATTTCTTGTTTTTATCGCAATTAACGCTTTAAACATTGTTGTCGACGTTGGATTCGTTACTGGTGTTACTCCAGCTACTACACCGACAGGTTCCGCGATTTCTATTATTTCTTCATGAGGATCTTCGTGAATAATCCCTACCGTTTTATCTTGCTTTATACTATGCCAAATATATTCAGTGGCAAAAATATTTTTAATGCATTTGTCTTCATATACACCACGGCCAGTTTCTTCAACTGCCAATTTCGCTAGCGGCATATGTTGATCAACACCTGCTAATGCCATTTCATGAACAATGTTGTCAATTTCCTCTTGTGTAAAACTTTCTAATGCTTGTAAAGCTTGTTGACCATTATTTACTAGCGTATCAATCATCTTTTTTACTTCCTGCATTTCATTTACAACTTTCTCTTTGACTACCATGTGAATTTCCTCCTATTCTACTATTACGGTCCTTATATGTCCCTGTAGGTCAAAATAAGTCCCAATTAACACAAAAAAATAGAGATGCTTTCCTACATGAATTTCATTGTTTGTGAAAAGTTTCACAAGTTTGTTCGTGAGTAACGTTTCCTGAATTCAATATACATGAAATCATTTCGTTTGTGTATGTCTATTTTGTGAAATGTTTCACAAAAAGACGTAATAAAAAAACGCACTGCTAATATAGAGCAGTGCATTTTTTATTATGCTAGCGCTTGTGCTAAATCTTCAATTAAATCTTCACCATCTTCAATACCGACAGAAATACGAATTAATGTATCTGTAATTCCTAATTCTTTGCGGCGATCAGCCGGGATTGATGCATGTGTCATTTGAGATGGAATAGAAATTAAACTTTCTACCGCTCCTAAGCTTTCAGCAAGTGTAAAGTATTGTAGTTTCTCAAGTACTTTATTTAATGTTTCTTCACTATCTACATCAAATGAGATAATAGCACCAAACCCGTTTGCTTGTTCTGTTGCTAATTCGTGATTTTGATGTGATTCAAGACCTGGGTAATATACTTTATTTACTTTTGGATGATTATTTAAGAACTCAGCAATAGCACGTGAATTCGTTTCATGTTCTTCCATACGAATTCCTAATGTTTTTAAACCGCGAAGTAGTAAGAAGCTATCTTGTGGCCCAAGAATACCTCCTGTTGAGTTTTGTACAAAGTGAAGATCTTCTGCTAGTTGTGGGCTATTTACAACTACTAAACCTGCAACTACATCACTATGACCTCCTAAATATTTCGTTGCACTATGAAGCACAATATCTGCTCCTAAAGAAATCGGCGACTGCCAATATGGCGTCATGAATGTGTTATCAATAATTGTTAATAGGTCTTTCTCTTTAGCAAGAGTAGATATTTTCTTAATATCAGTAATTTTTAGTAGTGGGTTCGTTGGTGTTTCCACATAAATTGCTTTCGTATTTGGACGAATCGCTTCTTCAACTTCCTCTAAGTTTGTTGTATCTACAAATGTATGCTCAATACCGAAACGGTTTAATACTTTCGTAATAACGCGGTATGTTCCGCCATAAACATCATCTGTTAAAATAACGTGGTCACCTTTTGAGAACAACATAATTGTCGCTGTAATAGCAGCCATTCCTGAACCAAATGCAAATCCAGCATGCCCATTTTCTAATACAGCAATCATTTCTTCTAAAGCTGCACGTGTTGGGTTACCTGTACGTGAATATTCATATCCTTGATGCTTACCAACTGCTTCTTGTTTGTACGTACTTGTTTGATAAATCGGTACGTTTACAGATCCAGTTGAAGGTTCTCCTATGCGAATACCATGAATTAACTTTGTCTTTGCTCTCATTTTTTATTCCCATCCTTTGTATATGTCTTTACTTAAATAGCGCTCACTGCTATCAGGAAAAATCGTTACAATATTTGTACCTGGTGCTGCCTTCTCGGCCTCAAGTAAGCTCGCATGAAATGCTGCTCCTGAAGAGCTCCCAACGAGAAGTCCTTCTTTTTTCGCTAATTCTTTCACTCGTAAAAATGCATTTCGATCAGAAATCGTATGAATTTCATCAAAATAAGATGTCTTCAAAAATGGCGGGATAAATTCCAGTCCAATTCCTTCGGTCTCATGTGAACCAGCCTTACCACCATTTAAAATAGATCCTTCTGGCTCTACGATAACTGTTTTAATATCTATATTTTTTTCTTTCAAATAAGATGCAGTCCCCATAAACGTACCGCCAGTTCCTGCTCCAGCAACAAATATGTTAATCTCTCCATTCAATGCGTCCCACAGTTCAGGTCCTAGTGTTTTAAAATATGCACGAGGATTTGCCTCATTTGCGAACTGACTTGGAGAGTATGAATTCGGTAGTTCATTTACTAACTCTTTTGCTTTAGCAATTGCACCGGTCATTCCTTGCTCAGTCGGTGTATGCACGACCGTTGCACCTAGTGCTTTCATTAATTCTTGTTTTTCAATACTAAATTTCTCTGGTACACAAACAATAACACGTAAATCATGTTCTAATGCTGCAAGTGCCAGTCCAATACCAGTATTCCCAGCAGTCGGTTCAATAATTGTTCCACCCTGGGTCACAAGCCCTTTTTCTAGCGCATCTTCGATTAATTCTCTTCCTAAACGATCCTTAACGCTTCCGCCTGGGTTATAAAATTCAAGCTTTGCAAATAAACGGACTCCTTTCGGAAGTGAAAAACGAGTAATTTCTACAATTGGTGTATGACCAATTAACTCATGAACTCCACGATATACATTCATCGTGTTCTCCCCCTTGTTTGCCAATAAAGAAAAGGCAACTGTATGTATTTTCTTTATATGAGACAGTTGCCTTTTTGTTACATTACTTTAACTCTTCTAACACTTTTACGATAAAGTTTGTAGAATGAAGAGCTGCTTGATCTAAAAACTGATCAAATGAAACATTTGATTCTTTACCAGCAATATCAGAAAGTGCGCGAATGATAACAAACGGAATTTCATATTGGTGGCATACTTGTGCAACAGCTGCTGCTTCCATTTCTACCGCATAAAGATTTTCAAATTTATCACGGATGGCTGCAACGCGGTTCGGATCACTCATAAATGAATCACCTGTTGCAATCATGCCTTTTACAACTTGAATATTTTCTTCAGCCTGCATACATTTCTCAGCTAATGCAACTAACGCCTCATCAGCTTTAAATCCAGGCGGCATTCCTGGTACTTGACCATATTCATAGTTAAATGCTGTTACATCTACGTCATGGTGACGAACTTCAGTGGAAATAACTACATCACCAACGTTTAGAGAATGATGGAATCCACCAGCTGAACCAGTATTAATTACTTTTTCAGGCTTATATTTTTCTAATAAAATTGTCGTTGACATCGCTGCGTTTACTTTACCAATACCAGACTTTAACAAGATTACTTCATGCCCTGCTAATAGCCCTTTCGTAAATTCACAACCTGCAACCGTTTCTGTCTCTGCTTGTTCTAATTTGTCACGTAAAATACGTACTTCTTCTTCCATTGCTCCAATTACAGCAATTCTCAATCTAATCCCTCTTTCTATTGCTTAGTTGCCTCCATTACCCAAACGAAATGATTTAATCTCGTGAACGTTACATGGAAGCCATTGTTTTCAAAAATAGTCTGCATAACTGGAATACGTGTATAGTATTCCGTTTGCAAATCGTTTGCTAACTGGTGGAAACCTCTTTGTTTTGCTGTTTCAACAGTTTTATCATATGCATCTTGATCTGCAAATATCGTATCAGCAAACACTATTTTACCACCTTTGTTTAGCAATTGACTATACTTCGCAATCGCTACATTTTTTTCATCATCTGTTAAATGATGAAATGCATAGGTGCTTACAATGGTATCAATTGAATTTGGAACTTCAAACGAAAGAAAATCACCGTCTGTAATTGAAAATTCTTTTGGCAATTTCTCTTTTGCAATCATGCGCATTTCACGCGACGGTTCTATACCGTAAACTGTGCGGCCAGCAAGTAATAATTTATTTGTTAAATTACCTGTACCGACACCAAATTCTAATACATTACCAAATGACTTGTGAACTACATCCTCTAGAATGTCCTCATAATGGGCGAAAACTTCTTTATATTGTATATCTTCGCCTTGTACAAATGAGTCGTACGTATGAGCCCACTCATCAAATAAACCATTAAATTCTGTACCCATAAAAATTCCCCTTTTTCTTATCGGTTTTATCAGTATGATATTCCCTCTTTCTAAAAATGTCAATTGAAATGTACATGGTATTTCCTTCTTTTCTTTGTTACACTATAGTTGATTACATAGGAGAGGGGCCGTCTTCATGTCATTTACCTTTGAAATGTTAGAAGATAAAGTAGAGTTTTTTGAAGCGGGAGACTTAGCTTCTTTAGAACGAACAATTAGTGAACAAATTGATAATAATAAAGCACTTATGCTTGAAGTTCATCACATCTCACATCAAATGGTTATGGATCCTGAAAGCAAAAGACCGTATTATAGCGCGGTTGTTCATTTTAAATTAAAGAAATTGCGTTAACAAAAAAGAGAAGCTCCTAAGGAGCCTCTCTTTTTTAGTTTAGAGTTTGAACAAGTACTGGTTTCCAGCCCTCATTGTCTACCCAATCAATATTTACATAATATCTTTTCCCACTTTGCTTATCTTGAACATCACCATAAGCTTTGCTCTTTCCAGTTTTGTCTCTTCCAACAAAATGGAATACTAATTGCTCTTTCGGTACTTCAACACCTGCAGCAATTGCACTTTGCATCTCATTCCAATCTGATGAACCCTGTTTAAACGTCATCGCTGGTGATGAACCTTGTTCTGTTCCTACAGCTTTCCAAGAAGGTTTTGTATACGCCTCTTTTGCCTTAGATACAGTTTTCTCAGCTGATACTTTCTCGTTAGCTTTCGCTTCTTCTTCAGCTTTTTTCTGTTCTTCTTCAGCCTTTAGCTTCTCTTCTTCAGCTTTTTTCTTAGCTTCTGCTTGCTCTTGTTCTTTTTCTTTTTTCTTAGCAGATTCTTTATCTTCTGATTTTCCAGCTTTCTCATTCTTTGTTGTTTGTTGAGAGACTTTCTTATCAGTAGAAGATGCTTGCTCTTTCGTACTAGGAACGAACAATTGATATGCTACAATAGCTACTAATAGTAATACAATAGCGATTGCAATATTTAAAACACCGTTTTGACGACGTTTTTGTTGTTTCTGTTGGAATCTTGATCCTCCTGCCATTCTCCAAACCTCCATGCAGTTTTTCCTAATTGCTATTGTAACATTAAATCTAGAAAGGTTGAACATTTACAATGATATTTTCATGAAATGAAGACATTTCACTATAAATTGCAAGATTACTTTTCATTCTCCAATTGATAGATTGCTCCTACCATATCTTTAAAAATAGGTGTAACTTTATTCACTTTGCTATCAGTCTCTAGATCAACAACAACTAAAGCATATCTTGGATTCTCATACGGAAAATAACCTGCAAACCAGCGATTCACCCTCGTCCCTTTCCCTGTTTGCGCTGTCCCGGATTTTCCAGCGACACTTAGTGGCAACGAACGGAATGCCGTTCCTGTTCCTTTCTCCCTTGTTACAACGCCTCTTAATAACTTTTGTAATGTTTTCACTGTTTCATACGAAAGCTGTTTTCCATTTAACGTATGGCTCTCAAATGTAAAAAAATCCGCTCCATTTTTATATACTATTTTTTCAACTGCTTTCACTTCCATCTTTTCTCCATTCCTCGCAATCGTCGCCATCATATTTGCAATTGCTAGAGGTGATATACGTACATCTTTCTGTCCAATTGCTGTTTGTTCTACCGCTTTTTTACTATTTTTATTTTCTTCATTCCCCCAAATAGTAGTACCCTTTTCTTCTGGCATTTGCTCAAAATGAGGTGTATGAAATACAGAACCTTTCCATCCAACCTTTTCATTTGCTCCTAAAGCTGCTACGTATGTTTCTAGCACCGTCTTATCCTTTTGTAATAGCTCGTTACCTAACTCGGAAAATGTCCTGTTACAGCTCCTAGCAAAGCTCTCTTTAAAGTTAAGTGTACCCATCCTAACTTGCGGGTCGTTTTCACCATATAAATCTTTATTACAGTTAAATGTCCGATTAAACAAATTTACTTTTTGATCAATGACTGCAGCTGCAACTACTGTTTTAAAAACAGAGCCTGGAAAATGTGGCGTTAACATTTGATTTTCAAGTGTAGTTTTATATAAATTCTCATCCCTTACTTGTAAAGACGGCTTACTAGCCATCGCTAATATTTCATTTGTCTTTACATCAAGTAATACTAGTCCCCCCTTCTTTATTTCGTTCGCTTCAATTACTTCTTCTGCTTTTTGCTGCAACTCTTTATGTAAAGTAGTTTGAATCCTAACTGGATAAAATGGATTTCCTGGTGAAGTGTATTTCGCTTGCTTTCCGAAAATTGGTTCTCCTTGCCGATCTACTTGATATAATACTTTTGCCTCTCCATCAGTCAATAGAAATTCATCAAATGATTGCTGTAATCCTGAAATACCTATCGGCGTTTGTTTTGAGATTCTTTTCAATTCTCCATATCGCTTTTGAAACTCCCTTTCGTTCTCCCCTACATCACCAATTAAATGATTTATCTCTCCAGTTTGTTTTAATCGCACTTCAGCTGCTACAATACCTAATACATGTAATTCATTTACCTTCTCCATCTGCTCTCGTGTCACTCGCAATGGAGCAGTTTCTCCTTGTAGTGTAAATGCATTTTTATTATTTTTCATTTGTCTTCTAATCTCTTGTCCCGACACACCAATGATATGCGCGATTTTCTCTAACATGTCATTTTTTATTTGTAAAAATGGAAAAATAATTAAAACAGGATATTTTTCCTCACCTATTTTTTTACCATTACGATCTATAAACTGCCCACGTCCATCGTCTACTGTAATGGATTGTGTGCGTTGCGTAACACTTTTTTCAATTAAATTTATTTTGCGATCAGTAAATGATTCTGTATCTATAATTTGAATTTGGATTAAACGACAAAGCAATACAAACATAACGCTCATAAAACAAATTAAAACAATTGTAATTCTCCGTTTTATTTTCATAAAAAACACCTCGTCTATTGTAGTTTAGACGAGGTACTATTTTATTTATACAATCTCCAAAACAAAAACAGATATTATATAAGGCTATTATTGTTTCTTTGGCTTCTCTAAAAATTTCATAAGAAGCGATCTAAATTCAGTTTCATTCACTCCAGTGTTTTTAGCAACTTCAATTACAGTGGTTGTTACATTAGCCGCTATTTTTAAATAATCCTTACTAAGATTATCCATTTCATTTCTTTTTTCTTTTGCATTCTCAACTGTTACAGAATCAATACAAGTAATCATCTTATCTACAATATGTAAATAATTATTTTGTGCATCTATTATTTTTTGAATATCATCTTTATTACTTACTTTCGATTGTTTTAAATATGTATATGCTTGATTCACTTCATCTTTTAAAATTTTATCATTATTCTTCGCCTGTTCTTGTAACATATTCTTCATATCATCTATTGTTTTTTGATCCATCGAATCTCGCAATAAATAATCTGGATTCCCAATTGCGTAATCATACTTAATCGTTACATCTTGAAATATTTTCATGACAATTGCTAATTGATACGCTACATCAAAATCATTAAATTCCTTTTTATCTTGTGGATTTTCTAAGGCTTTTGAACTCTCAGTTGCTTTAATATCCTTTTTTTCTTCTTGCTTCACTTTTTCTCCCTTTGATGATGTAGTTTCTTCATTCGTTCCGCATGCAGCAAGTCCTAATATGGAGATGCTACAAACCAATCCTGTAAAGATTTTATGTTTCATAATTAGCCCCTTTTCCCTTTTAAAACCTATGGTCTCTAATTATGATATCAAAGCTTAAAGTGTTTTTTTGACATTTTTTGTCGAATCACTCTAAGGTTTACACAATTTTTTTCTGTAGAATGAAAAAAAAGATTCTCCCGATAGGAGAATCTTTTTTTATTTTACAGAGACAATCTCTACTTGCATTTCTCCGCCTGGTGTTTGGATTGTTACTTTCTCACCAATTTGCTTACCTAATAAGCTTTTTGCGATTGGAGAATCGTTAGAAATTCTCCCTTCGAATGGATCAGCTTCCGCGCTACCTACGATTGTATACGCTTCTTCATCTCCGTTTGGTAATTCTTTAAATGTTACTGTTTTACCTAATGTAACAACAGTAGATACTTCGCCAGTATCTTTAATGATAACTGCGTTACGAATCATATTTTCTAATTGTGTAATACGTCCTTCTACGAACGCTTGCTCATCTTTCGCTGCATCGTACTCAGAGTTCTCAGAAAGATCCCCGAAGCTACGTGCGATTTTAATACGTTCTACTACTTCTTTACGTCTTACTGTTTTTAATTGCTCAAGTTCGTTCTCTAGTTTTTGCTTACCCTCTTGCGTCATAGGGTATGTTTTTTCTGTTGACATATTTTCCACTCCTTTTATATACCAATCCCCCGAAAAAAAAGAGGAGTTCCATATGAAAACTCCTCCGCTTCCATTGTTAGCGGAGGTTTCTAGTACCCTTGCACTAGCGGAGTTGTCACATACAACCCCGTATTTCCAATTCTTCTTTATATAAAGAAGATATGTATGGAAAGTTGATATAAATATGCCCTCACCTATATATAGATGAGGTTGCATGTTTCATTGTATTCGATAAGAAGGGAAAAAATCCCTTCCTACCGTATATCTTTTACTATGCTATTACAAATTTACTTTTTGTTCAAGAATTGTTGCAATTTTTGTCACCATAATATCAATTGCAACGTGGTTTTGTCCACCTTCAGGGATAATAATATCCGCAAATTTCTTAGAAGGCTCAATAAATTGATTGTGCATTGGACGTACAACATTTACGTACTGATCAATAACTGAATCCATCGTACGACCGCGCTCTTTAATATCACGTTGCATGCGGCGCAGAATACGAAGGTCAGCATCCGTATCAACGAATAATTTAATGTCCATTAACTCGCAAAGACGTGGGTCTTCTAAAATAAGAATTCCTTCTAAAATAATTACATCTTTCGGCTCAACCGGAATAATTTCTTCTGAACGCGTATGCAATGTATAGTCATATACAGGCTTATCAATTTGCTCATATGCAAGCAACTGCTGCAAATGTTCAATTAACAGATCATTATCAAACGCAAGCGGATGATCATAATTTGTTTTTAAACGCTCTTCCATTGGTAAATGGCTTTGATCTTTGTAATAATAATCTTGCTCTAAGATTAAAATAGAATGACCTTTAAAATGGTCAAAAATCGCTTTCGTTACACTCGTTTTACCTGATCCCGAACCACCAGCAATTCCAATTACAACAGGCTTATTCGTCCCCATTCGACTATCACTCTTTCTTATTGAAGTATGCTTTTGCGCATCATATTATTCACATACACTCGTTGATCCACTTTGAATTTCACGATTTGCAACGGATGTCTCGCTGCATCTAATTCGTTTCCATCCTCATCCCAAATTTTCTCCACCGTTTGCGTAAAGTTTTCTATTTCTGGTCCAAAGAACTCCACTTCATGTCCTGGTTTGAAATGATTACGTTGCTCAATCGTTACGATGCCCGTTTCTTCATTATAATCTAACACTAAACCAGCAAAATCATACGTTGTTTTCTTACTATGATTTCCAAACATTTGCTCTTGATGTCCTGGAACCCCTTCAAAGAATGCAGGAGCTGTATCACGATTTGCACATTTATCAAGCTCATCTAACCATTCTTGTTTAAACTCAAAGTTATCTGGATCCGCACAATACGCATCAATTACTTTACGATATACAGTTGCTACAGTCGCTACGTAATGGATTGATTTCATACGTCCTTCTACCTTTAAGCTATCGATTCCGATTTCAATCATTTTTGGAATTGATAAAATTAAATTTAAATCTTTTGGACTCATCGCAAAGTGAGCATCTCCTTCTTGGAATAGAGGAAGCTCTTTTGCATCTTTATGTTGTGATACTGTTTGAACTAAATCATAATCCCAGCGGCAAGATTGGCAACAACCACCACGATTAGAATCACGCGCTGTCATATGGTTACTTAATGTACATCTTCCTGAATATGCGATACACATTGCACCATGGACGAACGCTTCAATTTCAATATCCACTTTTTCTTTAATTTCTTTCATTTCTTCATAGCTTGCTTCACGAGCTAATACAAGACGATGTAAACCTTCTTCTTTCCAATACTGTGCTGCTTTCCAGTTGGATAGTGATTGCTGTGTGCTTAAATGCACCTCAACAGAAGGCGCTACGCGTTTACAAGTCTCAATGATAAGCGGATCAGCAACGATAATTCCCGTTACGCCAGCTTTTTCAATCCCTTTTAAATATTCCTCTAGCCCGTCCATATTTTCATTATGTGCAAAGATATTTGTTGTTACGTATATTTTTGCTCCATACTTCTTTGCAAACTCAACGCCTTCTGCCATTTCTTCTAGCGTAAAGTTACCTGCATTCGAACGAAGACCAAATTCTTGTCCACCTAAATATACAGCATCTGCCCCGTAATGGATAGCTACTTTTAATTTTTCTAAGTTACCCGCAGGGATTAACAGTTCAGGTTTCTTCACAATAACACGTTTGCCATCGATCACTCGTGAAATTTCTTGTACAGTCATTTCCTACACCCTCCTCGTTTAGTAAACCGTTTCTTTAAAGAAGAATCCTGTATCTAACGGACGATTTACTGGTTGCATTTCTTCTATTTCTTTATATAGATCATCTTTCACGTCATAATATGCATCACGATCTTCTACGCATAAATCAATCGCTTGACGATATTTCTTCGTTACTTCAATAATGTATTCAGAGCTTTTTAGTACACCGTCGATTTTTAAGCTATCAACTTCAGCATCGATTAGTTCCTCTAATTCATCGATGAAACAAATGTCGTTCGGACTCATAATGTGAGTACCATTTTCATCTTCATAAATTGGATATTTATTGTTACGCTCTGGGTCATATAAGAACATATTCTCTTCATATTTTTTCTTTTCAATGTCAAGATTACGTCCTTGATACTCAAAGTAGTTTCCTACTAATGAACGCTTCGATTGGAACATACAAGTCATACCGTGAATTTGTACTTCCAGTTCCACTTCAGCATTTTCTTTTAAATCAACAATTTCATCTAAGCTAAGCTCACGAGCTAATACAGCACGCTTTGATCCTCTTTGTCCCCAGTAATTACAAGTGAACCAGTTTGTTGCTGTCGTTTCTGTATTCCAGTGCAACTGCATATTTGGTGCTACTTCACGAACAGCCATTAATACCGCTGGATCTCCGAAAACAATTGCATCTACATTTACTTCGTTTAAAAATGAAACGTAATCTGTTAATTCTTCTACTTTATCGTTGTGGAACATAGCGTTCATGGCTACGTATACTTTCACACCATTTTCATGTGCAATCTTTACAGTTTGTTTTACATCTTCACGTGAAAACTCCCCTGCTAAACGTAAACCAAACTTTTGCTCACCGATCATTACCGCATCTGCTCCTGCTTTCGCAAGTTGTTCGATATCCGCCACCGCTCTTGGCGTTACTAACAATTCAGGTTTCTTCATACCTTGGTCACCCTCTCTTTTTACTAACAGCTACTCCATCACCAATTGGGAAAATCGTTGTATCATATCCTTCATGGTTCATAAGCCACTCATTGTACGTCTTAATACGACGGATTAAACCACGTGTACGTCTGTTTTCAATTTTCTCTTTTGTCGTTACAAGACCGTGGTACATAACATTATCTGAAATAATTACGCCACCAGGATTTAATAACGGTTCATATAAGTCAAAAAAGCGACGATACTGTCCTTTTGCTGCATCAATAAAAATAACGTCAAATGTCCCATGTTCTTTTACTTGTTCACCTGTCTCTAACGCATCACCGTAAATAACTGAAATACGATCTGTTACTGGGGAACGTTCTATATATTCAAGTGCTTTTTCATATCGCTCACGATTGCGCTCAACTGTCACAATACGTGAATTTGGAATAGCTTGCATCATACGAATACTAGAATAACCGATTGCTGTTCCAAGTTCTAAAATGCTTTTCGGTCCAATTAAACGTAAAAATTGCAGCATAAATTCCATTCCAAGTCGATCCATAATCGGCACATGATTTTCTGTTGCATATTCTTCCATTTCAAGAATTAATTTATCTTTCGGATCAATAAATGATAATAGGTACTCGTTAACTGCATCCTCCATAAATGGTCCTCCTTATTTACATGGAGAAGTGCCTCTATGACGTCTTTTCACACATAGAATGCAATAAAAATACAAGCCAGCTTTATCCTTAGCTTGTACGTCCCGTTTTGATATTAAAAACGATTCTTCTGCCAGTTTTTAACCCGATATATTTTACCACAAAAAAGAGGGATGTGCGACTTTTTTCGCTATCCCTCCCCATTTCACTATTTTTTCGTAATGTATTTTTGCTTTAATGCATTATGCTCTTCTAATGTTTTCGCATAGTACACTTCACCACTTGGTGCAGCTAAGAAATAATAATAATCTGTTTGCGCAGGTTCTAACGCAGCTTCTACTGAATGTTTACCAGAGTTTGCGATTGGCCCTACCGGCAATCCTTTTACAACATACGTATTGTACGGTGAGTTGACCTTTAAATCTTCGTATAATACACGTTGTTTATGCTTTCCAAGTGCATATAATACCGTTGGATCCGTTTGAAGCGGCATACCTTTTGCTAAACGATTATAAAAGACACTAGAGATCTTTTGACGATCTGTAAAACCAGTTGCCTCTTCTTCAATAAGTGAAGATAATGTTAAAAGCTGATGAACATCCCAATTCTTCGCTTTCATTTTCGCCTCATTTTGAACAATGATTGCATTTGTTTTCTCAAGCATTGGAATTACAATTTCTTCTAACGTTGTATCTTTCTTATAAAACGAATACGTTGCAGGATATAAATAACCTTCTAATGGGTATTTAATATTGCTATCAAAGATTTTATCCGTTAATAACTTCGGATACTTTTGCTGCATTTTTTGAATAAATGCTTTATCGTTTAATTGACGCGTAACATCATCTTTATTCCACTTTAGTTCTGTCGCAATCGTTTCTGCAATTTCAGTTACTTGCGCCCCTTCTTTAATCGTCACTTTATAAAGAGCCGGACGATGCACATTGCCAGATGACATTTGTTCGATCACATCTTCAGCATTCATTGAAGGATTTAATAAATATGTACCTGCTTGTAAACTTTTCGATTTAGCCTTTGTATAAAAACTAAAAACTGTACCGTTTTTTACAGCGCCTTTTTCTTCTAAAATTTCTCCAATTTTACTTGTAGATGATCCTTTCGGAATTTCTACTTCAATCTCTTTTTTATTCCCGCTATCAACTGGTCCTAATGCGGATGAAATATACGCATAGACTGAACCACAAACTAAAAGCAGTGCAATAATCGAAAATAAAAAGATGCGTCTACGCTTCTTTTTCACTTGATTCTCTATCAAAACATTTCCTCCTTACTTAATTGTAGACCGTATGTACACCTTTCTATACAGCACGATGTAAAAACGCTAAAAATTCACTTATCTTTTTTAATTGACACTTTATTTTTCTACAATCCGTCTCATTATACTACAAAGACTTACACAGTTTCGACAAAAAATCTTTCATTTTACATATAAATACAAAAAAAGATGGACTGTATGTCGTCCATCTTTTCAGTACTTATTATTCAGCTTCTTGCTCATCAGCTAGAGTGTTGAACATTTCTTGTACCATTTCCCACTCTTCTTCAGATTCGATTGGAAGTAAAGTTCCGCCCTCTTCTTCATTTTGCTCATAAGCCATTGCATCATAAATTTGGTCTCCATCTTCATCTACTTCACCGATTGGAGAGAAGACTACGTATGATTTTTTCCCAAATTTTTCAGCGTCAAAAGTGAAAATAATTTCACATAAATGTTCGTTACCTTTTTCGTCTACAATTGTAATTTGATTTTCTTCCATTTTGGTCACCTCTTATTTACTATCTAAAAATCCTTGTAAGATTACGACTGCAGCCATCTTATCAATTACTTGCTTTCGCTTCTTACGGCTTACATCGGCTGAAATGAGCAGACGTTCCGCTGCCATTGTTGACAAACGCTCGTCCCACATTACAACGTCTAATTGTAACAGCTCTCGTAGGTTTTCTGCAAATTGTTGGCACGCTTCACCACGCGGGCCAATTGTACCATTCATATTTTTAGGTAAACCTACTACTATCTTGTCCACATTGTACTGCTTTACTAACTCAGAAATACGATCAAAACCAAAGTGACCTCGTTCTTCGTTAATCTTAATTGTTTCTAATCCTTGTGCTGTCCAGCCCATTTCGTCGCTAATTGCAACTCCGACTGTTTTTGTACCTACATCTAAACCTAATATCCGCATAAACTACTCCTCACGATGATGTTTCAAGTAAGACTTCACAAGCTCTTCAATTAACTCATCACGTTCAAGCTTGCGAATGATGCTACGTGCATCTTTATGGCGAGGTATGTATGCTGGGTCTCCACTTAATAAATAACCGACGATTTGGTTAATCGGATTATAGCCTTTTTCTTGAAGTGCATCATACACAGTTAAAAGTACATCATTTACATGGACACTCTGTTTTTCATCTTGAATGCTAAACTTCATTGTTTTATCAAAACCGTCCATTTCAAGCACCTCACTTATATAGTAAGTATAGGGAGAAGAACTTCTCCTCTCCCTACCATTGTACACTACTATCTCTTTATTTTGAAACAGATTTAACGTACTCTTGTACAAATGCTAAAGCTTCTTCGACTTGAGCTGGGTTTTTACCGCCTGCTTGTGCCATATCAGGACGGCCGCCACCGCCACCGCCGCAACGAGAAGCTACTTCTTTCACAAGTTTACCAGCATGGTAACCTTGGCTAATTAAGTCTTTCGTTACACCTGCTAGGATGTTTACTTTATCGTCATTAACAGACGCTAATACAACAACTGCTGACTCTAATTTATTTTTCAGATCATCCATCATCGTACGTAAGTTATTCATATCTGCAACATTTACTTTCGCTGCTAATACATTCACACCATCAACTGTCATTACAGAATCAGTTAAGTTTCCAGCTTCGATATTGCTTAATTTCGCAGCAAGAGATTCATTTTCTTTTTGCAGTTGTTTCACTTCAGCAAATAGACCATCAACTCTTGTTAAAATATCTTTCGGATTTGTTTTCATTTTTCCTGCTGCTTCTTTTAATAAACCTACTTGATCATTCATTAATTTGTATGCAGACTTACCAGTTACTGCTTCAATACGACGAGTTCCTGCACCGATACCAGACTCAGCAACGATTTTGAAAATACCGATAGAAGCTGTGTTATCAACGTGACAACCGCCGCAAAGCTCTAAGCTGTAATCGCCAACTTGTACAACGCGTACAACATCACCGTATTTTTCACCGAATAATGCCATTGCACCCATTTCTTTCGCTTCTTCGATTGCTTTTTGAGAAATCTCAACATCAATACTTTCCCAAATTTTCTCGTTTACCATACGCTCAATTTTTTCTAATTCGTCAGCTTGTACTTGACCGAAGTGAGAGAAGTCAAAGCGTAGACGTTCAGAAGTTACAAGAGAACCTGCTTGGTTAACGTGTGTTCCAAGTACGTCTTTTAATGCTTGGTGTAGTAAATGAGTTGCTGTATGATTTTTTACAACGCTACTACGGTTTTTCGTATCGATAATAGCTTTTACAGCCGCATCTTTCGTTAATGTACCTTCTTCAACAACAACTTTATGCAAGTTTTGGCCGTTTGGTGCTTTTTGTACGTCTTTTACAAGAACTTTCACACCATCCGCAAGAAGGTAACCACGGTCTGCAATTTGTCCACCGCTCTCAGCATAGAATGGTGTTACATCAAGCATTAATTGTCCTTCTTCACCAGCTTGTAAGCTGTCTGTGTATTCGCCATTTTTCACAAGTGCAACAACGTTACTTTCTGTTGCAACTGTACCGTAACCAACGAATTCGCTCGCTACTTTAATTTCTCCAAGGACACCACCTTGAACTTGCATAGAATCAACGTCTTGACGAGCAGCACGTGCACGCTCACGTTGTTTTTCCATTTCATTTTCAAAACCTTCATGATCAACTGTCATGCCAGCTTCTTCTGCATATTCTTCTGTTAATTCAATTGGGAAACCGTATGTGTCATATAGACGGAACGCATCTACTCCAGAAATAACAGTTGTTTTTTCTTCTTTTGCTTTTGCAATTACTTCAGCTAAAATCGCTTCACCATCATGAAGTGTTTCATGGAAACGCTCTTCTTCGTTCTTCACAACTTTCGCAATGAAATCTTTCTTTTCAAGTACTTCTGGATAGAAGTCTTTCATTACTTCTCCAACAACCGGTACTAATTCAAACATAAATGGACGATTGATGTTTAATTTCTTCGAATAACGAACAGCGCGGCGTAATAAACGACGTAATACATAACCACGGCCTTCGTTAGATGGAAGAGCACCGTCACCAACAGCGAATGTTACTGTACGGATATGGTCAGCAATTACTTTGAATGCCATATCTTTTTCTAAATCGCCATTACGATATTTTTCACCAGAAATTGTTTCTGTTGCATCAATCATCGGCATGAATAGGTCTGTATCGAAGTTTGTAGGCACATCTTGAACGATAGATGTCATACGCTCTAGACCCATCCCTGTATCAATGTTTTTCTTAGGAAGTGGTGTATATGAACCGTCTGGATTATGGTTAAATTGAGAGAATACAAGGTTCCATACTTCTAAGTAACGCTCGTTTTCTCCGCCTGGATATAATTCTGGGTCACTAAAGTCATTACCGTAAGCTTCTCCGCGGTCATAGAAAATCTCTGTATTCGGTCCACTTGGTCCTTCACCGATATCCCAGAAGTTTTCTTCTAAGCGAATAATACGCTCTTTTGGAACGCCCATTTTCTCATTCCAAATTGTGAATGCTTCTTCATCTTCTGGATGGATTGTAACTGATAGTAATTCTTTATCGAATCCGATCCATTTGTCGCTCGTTAAGAATTCCCAAGCCCAGGTAATTGCTTCTTCTTTGAAGTAATCACCAATTGAGAAATTTCCTAACATTTCAAAGAATGTATGGTGACGAGCTGTTTTCCCTACGTTTTCAATATCGTTTGTACGAATTGATTTTTGAGCATTTGTAATACGTGGATTTTGTGGGATTACACGTCCATCAAAATATTTTTTTAATGTAGCTACACCACTATTAATCCATAGAAGAGATGGATCTTCATGCGGAACTAGTGATGCACTAGGTTCTACTGCATGTCCTTTTTCTTGGAAAAAGTCTAAAAACATTTGACGAATTTGTGCGCCTGTTAGTTGTTTCATTGTATTTTCCTCCTTAAATATAAAAAACTCCCGTCCCTATAAAAGGGACGAGAGTTAACTCGCGATACCACCCTAATTATGAATTGATTACAATAACAATCAATTCATCACCTCAT
Organism: Bacillus sp. RB3; assembly: GCF_030164735.1. Taxonomy (NCBI): domain Bacteria; kingdom Bacillati; phylum Bacillota; class Bacilli; order Caryophanales; family Bacillaceae; genus Bacillus; species Bacillus sp. RB3. The sequence continues at coordinate 37,406 of NZ_JASNGE010000011.1, read as the reverse complement.
GGTGCCATAACGTGGCAAGACGGCAGTGATTAGCTGCTCTCAGGATTAGCTTTCTGTTACCCTTCATTTAAAGCTTCTTTCAGCCATATGGAAGCTTCTCTCTATAAATGGACTGTAACGTACTTGTTCCGTCATTGATTTAATGTATTATATGACTAAATATAATAGAATTCTCTTAAGTTTGTCAATGTAGATAATCATTTATATTGGATTAATTACTTATTAATCATAAGTATTCTACTATTCATTCTTAACAGCCTTTTCATATAGTATGCATTTATTAACAAATCGGAATCTCCTTATAAGAATATTTTATAAAAATTTCTAAATATTACTTTTTTTGTTATAATTAAATTATTGTTAATAAAATAAAGGAGCGATCACAATGACAACCTTACTTAGCAAAGCTAAAAACATATTAGCGACTGACGAAACGATATTATTTTACGCAGCATGTTCATTAGACATATTTATTTATCGTTCCGTCGCAAGGCCAGGAATGCTAATTTTAACGAACAAAAGGCTATTCTTTTATGGGCCAGATGTAAGTAAGAATCCAATATTTGAAGAGTACTCTTTCGCAAAAATTTCTAATCTAAAAGAACAAAAGCGTCTTTTCAACAATCAAATTGTATTTATGTATGATAACGAATGGAAAAAAATAAAACATATTCAAACAAATGATGTGAGCTCCCTCGTTCAAAAGATACACGAGCAGCTTTCTAAATAAATATATGATTAGCCCTCTATTTCTTACATAGAGGGCTTCTATACTTACACATCTTCTTTTTTCAAGAGCGGTCTCACATGAACAATGACAGTGCGAATAACTGCTAAAATCGGAACCGATATTAGCAATCCTACAATCCCAGCTACCTCTCCCCCAACTAGTAAGGCAAGCATAATAATAACGGGATGCATACGAAGTGACTTACCAACGATGTAAGGCGATAAAATGTTACTCTCCACAAATTGCAAAATCGCAATTGTGATCCCCGCCTTAATAAGTAAACTCGTTGATACTGTTGCTGCAATCATTAACGTCGGGATTGCTCCTAAAATAGGACCGAAGTACGGGATTATATCCGTTACCCCAATAATAATGCCAAGCAATAATGGATATTTCATACCGATAAACCAAAAAGAAAGAGCTGATACTCCCCCTAATACTAAACAAACAAATAACTGTCCTCGAATATAACTTCCAAGTGATTTATCAATTTCTTTCGCAAGCATTTGCCCCGTACCTCGCCATTTACTTGGGACTAGTTTCCAAAAGATATGATAAAACTCACCATAATCTTTTAATATGTAAAATACAATGAACGGTATTAAGAAAATAATGAGCAATGAATCGAGTACACCACGAGCTGTACTCATCACTTTATTTAAAAGCGCTTGAATCTTCGTTTCCACACCCACAAAAAGTTGTTTCACCTTTTCATGAATGAACGAAGGGAAATTCGCCGTTTGTTCTGTAACGCCATCCATCCACGAATCGTACATTTTTGTAAACTGCGGAAATTGTTCATTAATCTCTTGTAACTGTTTAATAACGACTGGTGTTCCTTTATAAATCCCATAACCAATTCCGCCAAAGAAAAGGATATAAATGAGCAAAATGGCAAGTGTACGGGGCATCCCTTCCTTATGAATTTTTTCAATTAAAGGGTGCAATAAATACGCAATAAAACACGCGATAAGAAACGGCGTGATTGCTACTTTAAATACAAAAATAATCGGTGCCCATAGCGGCTTAATTTTTAAAAAGACGAGCAGACAAAGAAAAACAAGTAACAATAATCCTAAACGATATATCCAAATGATTTTAAGATTCTTCACATGAAAAACCTCCTCCACCTTTATTTTGAAAATAAATGGGGTAGGTTATGTGCGAAACTTTTAAAATCTTTTCATACGGACCATACTGTTTTTTAAAGACGTACATATAAATAACATAACAAGGACAACCACCCCTGAGAATACAGCATGAATTAATATAATCAGGAGGGCTAATTATGGTTTTGTTTATGCTTGGATTATCAGCACTTTTTATGATTCTTGAATGGATTTGTATCGGGTTCGGTATTTGGAAGGGGTTCTTTATTCATTCCTCACGTAAAGAAAAAGCGAAGCAATTATGGCAGTATGGAATACTTGGCGTTGGCTGCTACGGTCTATCTTATCTTTTCTCAGAGATCGGACTTTTTTATTTACATATGGGTGCATAAAAAAACTCCCTTGTCTACAAGGGAGTTTTTCACTTTATCGAAATGATTATAAGTAAGACTTAATCATCTTACGTGCTTTTTTCATATTGCGTTTTGAAAATACATCTTGCTTACGAGCATATTGATATGCTGCAGCTCCAACACCTAATGCGATTAATGAATTGCGTAGATTCAAAGTAAATCCCCCTTTTCGTTATCCGATCGTTCTTTCATTCTCATCAAATAAATCATCAAGAGAGCTTAGTGAACCATCTTCCTCAACTTGATGCGTATGGATTTTCCCCTTTGAAACCGATAATTCGATATAACAATTCCAGCAATAAAATTGGTTGACACCTATTTTTCCAATGTCTTTCCCTTTGCAATTTGGACAAATAAACATATGGCTTTCATCTCCTTACAGTCTCCCAGATTCTATTCGCCATTATGTCCAAACTGCATTCATTTATACATTTTACTGGAGCCTTTCAACGCTATGCGTTTGAAAGTTTCACTATATAATTTCACCTTGTTACATGAAATCATACGGTGAAATGTTTTCCACGTCCATTTCCTCGCCATTAACTGTGACCATCTGTACTTCTCCTTGTGATTCTTGCAAGCGACTAGCTAAGGTTGTTTGACGCATTGCATCATCAAGGCGATTTACACCAGATTGGAAAGCTGCTTCCTCTCCGCAAATAATAAGGAACTTCTTACTTCTTGTAATGCCCGTGTAAATTAAATTACGACGTAACATACGGTTGTAACTTTTCACGATTGGCATAATAACAATCGGAAATTCACTACCTTGTGATTTATGAATGGAACAACAATATGCATGCGTAATTTGATTTAAATCGGGCTTCGTATACGTTACCTCAATTCCGTCAAATGAAACGATAATCATATCTTGTTGCTCAACGTTTTCTTTCGCATAAAACACCGAAACAATTTCCCCAATATCACCATTAAACACTTGGCTCTCCGGCTGATTCACGAGTTGCAGTACTTTATCGCCTCTTCGGTACACAACATCACCATAAGCAATTTCTTTACTCTTTTCCCTCTTCGGATTAAATACTTGTTGCAGCGCTTCGTTTAATACATTAATACCAGCAGGCCCGCGGTACATCGGTGCTAATACTTGTACATCTCTTGCGCTAAAGCCTTTTGTTTTAGCATTTTCACAAACTTTTTTCACAACCTCAACAATTTGAGCTCCTGTACAGCCGATAAATGAACGATCTTTTTGATTTTGTGCTAAATCTGGTGGTAGAGTTCCATTTTTTATCGCATGGGCAAGTTGAATCACTGATGAGCCTTCCGCTTGACGATAAATTTCAGTAAGCTTCACTGTCGGAACTGCGCCTGCATTTAATAAATCTTTTAATACTTGTCCAGGTCCTACAGATGGCAACTGATCTTCATCACCTACAACGATAACTTGAATGTTCGTCGGCAACGACTTAAATAGCTGATTTGCAAGCCAAATATCAACCATTGAAAATTCATCGATAATAAGGAGCTTACCTTGGACAGGATCCGTTTCATTACGCTGGAAAGATCCTTCTGGCGTCCAACCAAGTAAACGGTGAATTGTGCAAGCCGGAAGTCCTGTCGATTCACTCATCCGCTTCGCTGCTCTTCCTGTTGGAGCTGTTAATAGTATTGGAAATGGATTATCATCACTGTATTCATTCGGATTTAACGATAACCCGTGTAGTGATGCATACATTTCAACAATCCCTTTAATAACTGTTGTTTTCCCTGTTCCTGGTCCACCTGTCAATAACATCATCGGTTTATGAAGTGCCGTTTGAATTGCTTCTTGTTGAAACGGTGCATATTGTACGTTCAGTTGTTCTTCAATTTCACCTAACGTTTTTAACACTTCTGCTTCTGGAAATGAAGGTGTTTCTTCTTGATTCATAAGCCTGCGAATAGACTTTACAACACCTTTCTCAGAGTAGAATAACGTTGCTAAATACACTCGTTCTTCTTCTATGATGACTTTCCCTTCACTTTGCATCGTTTCAATACAACCTATAATATCTTCCTCAGTCACTCTTCCTTCTTGATTGTTTAAAAGTGACATCGTTTCTCTTACAAGTTGATCTTTCCTCATATAAACGTGACCAAGTTGTAATGAGACATTCTCTAATGTGTAAAAACATCCTGCGCGTACACGGTCGTCATGATTACCCGATATCCCTAACGCACGCCCTATATCATCCGCTCTTCCAAAACCAATCCCGTCCACTTCTTCGATAAGTTGATACGGATTATTACGAATCACTTCTAATGTCATCTCTTTATATTGCTGGTAAATCTTAATAGAAAGTTTCGTTCCAAAACCGTAGCCATTTAAAAAGCTCATTACTTTCTCTAGCCCTTGATGTTCAACAATTGTCTCATATATTTCCTGAGCCTTTTGTTTATTAACGACACCATTTAATGCCTCAGGGTCATCCATAATTTTAGAAATAGCATGTTCTCCGAGATGGTCCACAATTTTTTCAGCTGTACGCTTTCCTATCCCTTTAAATAAATCACTCGCTAAATATTGCACCATACCTGCTTTTGTTTGCGGCAATTCTTTTTTAAATGTTTCAACCATATATTGTTTTCCATACTTTGGATGGTCCTTAAAATGACCTGTCAATGTAAACACTTCATCTTCATGCATGCGGGGAAAATGACCGTTTATCATTACTTTCTTTTCGTCATACGTTTCATTCGTTTCAATGACTTTCATACTGACAACGGAATAGAGGTTTTCTTCGTTGTGGAAAATGGTATGAAGAACTTGCGCTTTTATAAACTTTTTCTCTTCCTCAAACAAATCCATTGCATGTTGATTTCCCATTTTCCCTCTCCTTTCCGGTATTTTCACTTTAATGAGCAGTACATCCCCCACCTTTTTAGATGAGGGATAACTACCCATTAAACTATATTTTTATCTTATTCAGCTTCTTGCTCTAATAAACGAACGCCATTACCCGCTAAAAAGTGATCTGGCTGAATTTCAGTTGCTTTCTTAAATAAAGCGAGAGCCTTCTCATTATTTTCCTCAAATACGTACGCAACACCTAAATTGTAATACGCATCTGCATGCTCCTCATCCATTTCTAATACCTTTTCAAAATAAGGTTTCGCCTCTTGAACGTGTTCTAATCGCGCGAAGCAAAGTCCGCACTGGAATACAGCTTCTACATCGTTTTCATCTAATTCTGTTGCTCTTTGTAAGAATGGTAGTGCAAGACGATCATTTCCAAGCTGTACATGTGTGATACCTAACATAAATGTTACATCAGCTGATTGTAATCCAGCTTGCATTGCTTGTTCAAATACAGCTTTCGCTTCAGTAAATTGCTCTTGGCCATAATATACATTTCCTAAACCATAATAGGCTGCTGCAGATTTATCATCTAACTCTAGTGCACGTTTATAAAATAAAATCGCTCGCTCGCTATCACCTAATACGTCTAATAAATTTGCAAAATTAATGTACCCAAGCGCATCTTTCGGATTTTCTTCGATTGCTTCTGTAAAATTTTTAGCTGCTTCTTCCCAGTTTCCTTCTTGCATATATTGAATACCTGTTTCAAGTTTGTTTGACATGTCCTTCACCTCTACAACAAATTATAACAAAGAATGTATTTTCCAAGCGAACGAAAATTCGCTTTATGTAAAAAAACCTCTAACCGCTAATCGGCAGAGGCTTCTCATTTATCCTAAATAATCCAATTTCTTACCACTACGGTATACTTCATCAATTGTAGCACCGCCTAAGCACTCATCTCCATCATAGAAAACGACTGCTTGTCCTGGTGTAATTGCACGAATTGGCTCATCACAAAGAATACGAACTGTATTTTCATCAACGATTTGAACCGTTACTTTATTGTCTTCTTGACGATAACGGAATTTCGCCGTGCACTTAAATTCTGTTTCTTTTTCTTTGTTACTTACCCATCCTACATTCGTAGCAATAACTTCATCACCATATAGAAGTTCGTTATGGAATCCTTGATCAACATATAAAATGTTTTCTTTTAGATTTTTCCCAACAGCAAACCATGGGTCACCATTACCACCAATTCCAAGGCCATGACGTTGTCCAATTGTATAATACATTAAACCGTCATGCTTCCCTTTCACTTCACCAGATAATGTTTGCATTACACCTGGTTGTGCCGGTAAGTAGTTACTTAAGAAATCTTTAAAGTTACGCTCACCAATGAAGCAAATACCTGTACTATCTTTTTTCGCCGCTGTCGCTAAGCCAGCTTCTTTCGCCATTTCACGAATTTGCGGTTTCTTTAATTCACCTAACGGGAACATTGTTTTTGATAATTGCTCTTGGCTTAATTGATTTAAGAAATATGTTTGATCTTTATTGTCATCAACACCGCGAAGCATTTTATATTCGCCGTCCATATAAGCAACGCGTGCATAATGGCCTGTTGCCACATAATCCGCACCAAGCGCAATTGCATGCTCTAAAAATGCTTTAAATTTAATTTCTTTATTACACATTACATCTGGGTTTGGTGTACGACCAGCTCGGTACTCATCTAAGAAGTACGTAAATACTTTATCCCAGTATTGTTTTTCAAAGTTTACTGCATAATACGGAATACCAATTTGGTTACACACTTCAATTACATCATTGTAATCTTCTGTTGCTGTGCAGACACCATTCTCATCTGTATCATCCCAGTTTTTCATAAAAATTCCGATTACATCATAACCTTGCTCTTTTAATAAAAGTGCTGCTACAGATGAATCGACGCCACCGGACATACCGATGACAACGCGTGTTTCGTGAGGTAGTTTGTTCATCATGTCACCTCCCATGCTAATTTTGTGTTAATCGCTTCACGATTTTCACTGTTTCGTACGCCGCTTTTTCAATTTGCTCTTTCGTATTTCCAAGTCCAAAACTAAAGCGTACGGATGAACGTATTTGATCGGAGTCTTTTCCAAACATCGCTACTAATACATGTGATGGATCAATCGAACCAGCTGTACAAGCAGAACCACTTGATACTGCAATGCCAGCTAAGTCTAAGTTCACAAGAAACGGTTCAATGTTCATTCCTGTAAAACTTACATTAAGTACATGCGGTAAGCGATGTTCTAAGTTTCCGTTTACCTCGAAAGTAATGCCTTCATTTTTGAAGACAGATACCATTATATCTTTAAACTCTTCATATTGGGCATTTTTTTGCTCACGAGTTTTTTCAGCTATAAGAATTGCATGCTGAAGCCCAGCAATACTAGGCACATTTTCCGTACCAGCACGGCGTTTTCTTTCTTGCTCTCCGCCTATTAATAACGGTTCAAATTTCACATTTGCACCAGCGTATAAGAACCCTACACCTTTTGGCCCGTTAATTTTATGAGCTGAAATTGATAATAAATCAATACCAAACTCTTTCACATTAATTTCTACTAAACCGTAAGCTTGTACCGCATCTGTATGGAAATACGCTTGATGCTCTTTTAACAGCTTTCCTATTTCCACAATCGGTTGTATCGTCCCTACTTCATTATTCCCAAACATAACAGATACAAGAATCGTCTCTTCTGTTAATGCCTTTTGTATGTCAGAAACTTGAATGCGCCCTGTTTCATCGACAGGTAAATATGTCACTTCAAACCCTTCACGCTCTAACAATTCGCACGTATGCAAAATCGCATGATGTTCAATTTGCGTCGTTATAATGTGGTTACCTTTATGACGGTTCGCACGTGCTACACCGATAAGCGCTAAATTATCAGCTTCTGTACCACCGCTCGTAAATATAATTTCATTCGGATTCGCATGAATGCTGCGTGCACACACTCTTCTCGCCTCATCTACTGTGTGACGAGTTTGACGTCCATAAAAGTGAATACTAGACGGGTTCCCGAATATTTCTGTCATATATGGAATCATCTTTTCGACCACTTCTGGGTGAGTCGGAGATGTCGCAGCATGATCTAAGTAAATGCGTTCCATTAAATCTCCTTCTTTCCAAATCGTTTCACAAGGAATTAAATGTAAAACATATAGCCCCCGTGATTTTCTTCCTCATAACGTACTAAATCTTCTAACGTTGTACTATCTAACACTTCTTGCACCGCATCACGAACACGCATCCATAACTGGCGCTGCGCTGGCTCTTCTTCTTCTATCATTTCTACAACACTAATCGGTCCCTCTAATACACGGATTACATCCCCAGCTGTAATGTTAGCCGGTTGATCAGATAATACATATCCGCCATATGCCCCGCGCGTACTCTTTACAAGACGAGCGTTACGAAGTGGTGAAATTAATTGCTCTAAGTAATGCTCAGATAAGTCATGCGCCTGCGCAATTGATTTTAATGAAATCGGACCTTCACCAAACTTTTTTGCAAGATCAATCATAATTGTTAAGCCATAGCGGCCTTTCGTTGAAATTTTCATCTATTTTGCACCTCTTTTCAAATTTTCACTTCTATTGGTTATATCTTATTTATAAAAAGAACACAATTTAAAATCCTATGAAATTATAGCATAATATAGTATTATAAGAAATTTCAACTTGTGTATCAAAATGATAACATAAAATCACATTGAAAAACTCGGGAATTATTACAATTGAAAGAAAAATGAAAATATTATCCTTTATTTTTCCCATAAAACAGCATCCTATTTCAAATTTCGTAGAAAAAAATGATACGATAGAACGAGATTATATATTAAGGGAGACGGTCCAAATGAAACAACCACTCGCACATCGAATGCGCCCTACAAATATTCAAGAAATTATTGGGCAACAACATTTAGTTGGTGAAGGAAAGATTTTATGGCGAATGGTCCAAGCCAATCATTTTCAATCTATGATTTTATACGGTCCTCCAGGTACAGGAAAAACATCCATTGCCAGTGCAATTGCTGGAAGTACCGGTACCCCGTTTCGTCTATTGAATGCTGTTACTCACAATAAAAAAGATATGGAAGTTGTCGTACAAGAAGCGAAGATGCATCGACACCTCGTTTTAATTTTAGATGAAGTTCACCGTCTAGATAAAGCAAAGCAAGACTTTCTATTACCTCACTTAGAAAGCGGACTTCTTACTTTAATTGGTGCAACGACAAGTAATCCATTCCATGCAATAAACTCCGCTATTCGAAGCAGGTGTCAAATTTTCGAATTACACGCACTAACAGAAGATGATATTTTAATTGGGTTAAAAAGAGCTTTAGAAGATAAAGAAAAAGGCCTTGGAGAATATGCTGTAACGGTAACAGATGAAGCACTACATCACTTTGCAAACGCCTCTGGTGGTGATATGCGTTCCGCTTATAACGCACTTGAGCTTGCTGTATTATCTAGCTTTACTACAGACGATCAAGCGGCTGAAATCACACTCGAGATTGCAGAAGAATGCTTACAAAAGAAGAGCTTCGTTCACGACAAAGGCGGCGATGCTCATTATGACGTATTATCAGCATTTCAAAAATCAGTGCGCGGAAGTGATGTAAATGCAGCGCTCCATTATTTAGCACGCCTTATTGAAGCAGGTGATTTACAAAGTATTGGCAGACGCCTTCTTATTATGGCTTATGAAGATATTGGACTTGCTAGCCCACAAGCTGGACCACGTACACTAGCTGCAATTGAATCAGCTGAACGAGTTGGATTCCCAGAAGCACGCATCCCACTTGCAAATGCCGTTATCGAGCTATGCTTATCACCAAAATCAAATTCAGCTTATAAAGCACTTGATGCTGCATTACACGATTTACGCAACGGTCAAACAGGTGACATTCCAAGCCATTTAAAAGATAGTCATTACAAAGGCGCAGAATCACTTGGAAGAGGCATTGGATATTTATATCCACACGACCATCCAAACGGCTGGGTAAGGCAACAATACTTACCTGATAAAATAAAAAACAAGCAATATTATAAACCGAAAACGACAGGGAAATTTGAGCAAGCACTTTCTACTGTTTATGAAAGATTACAAACTTCGAATAAAACGAAAAATAAAGGGTAACATAAACGAAAACGTCACCATTATGGAGGCTTCGCTTATGAAAACACGTCAAGATGCATGGACAAAAGAAGATGATCTCCTTTTAGCAGAAACTGTTTTACGACATATTCGCAGCGGAAGTACACAAATAAAAGCATTTGATGAAGTCGGCGATATGTTGAACCGGACTTCAGCAGCTTGCGGCTTTAGATGGAATGCTGAAGTAAGACCGAATTACGAAGATGCTGTGCAGCTTGCGAAGAAACAACGTAAAGAATTAAAGCGCTCTGAAGCTAAAATAGAAAAAAATCAGTTCACGAAAACGAAACAACTCGTAATCGATGCTGAGTTTTCTGAAGATATTACGCCAAGTAAACAAGAACTTACGATGCAAAATGTCATCTCATTTTTGCAAAACTTGGAGCATAATAACCCTTCACTCGCAAAGTTGCAAACTGAAAATGATGTATTACAAGCTCAGCTCACTTCTCTGCAAAAAACGAATCATGAACTTGAAACGAAATTAGCGGTACTCACAAAAAAACAACAAGCAATCGAAGAAGATTACGCGATGCTTGTTCGAATTATGGATCGTGCTCGAAAACTTGTTTCGGTCGAAGAGCAAGAAGAGCAAATTGCCCCGATTTTCAAAACCGATCAAAACGGGAATTTAGATATTATTTATTCTGCTGAGAATTAAAAACAGGGATGTCACTTTTTTGACTGAGTGACATCCTTGTTTGTTTTCGGTAAATCATATATATACATGTCGGTAAATGAAATTATATTAACGATTTTTCGAATATATCTATCGTAACTTGCAATATATCAACGATTTTTCGAATATATCTATCACAACTTGCAATATATCAACGATTCAATAAAGGATATCGATTTAACGACAAAGATTGACAATAACATTCCTCCTTGTCATACAAGGAAACTCCTAAAACGGATTAGATATTTTTTACTAAAATATTATTATAAACATATACCTTTAAAGGGGGATGGTTGCTATTTCATTAATAATCTTCAAAATAACTCTTGGCCTTCTCGTCCTGACTTTAGCTCTTTTCACCATTAACAGTCTAAAAAAGACGTCCGCCTATACATCAGATAAATATGATCATCACTTACTAGCGTTACTTACATTTGAACTAGTAGTAATGCAAATATCCATATTTCTTTAATACATATAAAAAAGCATATATCCAAAATGGATATATGCTTTTACTTTATTCTTGCCCTACACGTTTCACTTCTACATTTTTAATACGTTCACGTACAACGTGACTTGCCATAATTAAGCCTGCCACAGATGGTACGAATGCATTTGATGAAGGCGGTAATTTCGCTTTACGAATTTTTGCATTTTCGTCTGGTACGATTTCTTTACGTACTTCTTCACGAATTACGATTGGGTTTTCGTCAGAGAAGACAACTTTTACACCTTTTTTAATACCCTCTTTACGAAGCTTCGTACGAATGACTTTCGCAATCGGATCTGTGTGTGTTTTAGAAATGTCCGCAATACGGAAACGAGTTGGGTCCATTTTATTTGCTGCACCCATACATGAGATAATTTTAATTTTACGACGTAAACATTGTTTAATTAAATGGATTTTGAACGTAATCGTATCAGATGCATCCACTACGAAATCTAAACCGTGTTTAAAGAACTCTTCATATGTTTCATCTGTATAAAACATTTCTAGTCCAATTACTTCACATTCCGGATTAATGTCTGCGATACGCTCTTTCATTAATTCTACTTTTGAACGTCCTACAGTAGATACTAAAGCGTGAATTTGACGGTTTACGTTTGTAATATCTACAACGTCTTTATCAACTAATACAAGACGTCCAACGCCAGAACGTGCTAACGCTTCAGCTGCAAAAGAGCCTACGCCGCCAATTCCTAAAATACCGACTGTACTATTTTTTAATATTTCAAGTCCTTCTTTACCGAAGGCTAATTCATTACGTGAAAATTGATGTAACATTCAGCTCTACACTCCTATTACAAAAATGGTCTACCATGTATTCTAGCGTTTTTCCGACTATTTGTATAGAAAAAGTTATAGAATTCCTAAAAATACATATTTCGAAAATGAAAACATAGACCAGAATTTCATTTCTTCCTAAATACACGTTTAAAAAGGAGGATTTAGAGAACCGAGCAGATCGAGGCGCTGAAGCCAGGAGGAGCGCAGTGTAGAAAAATACTACTCGAGCACCGGACTGGCGAAGCAACGATGAGATGCGACAGTTATCTAAACCGGACTTTTTAAACAACCTCTCAAAAAAAGTCTAGACGGTTATAGTATAACCATCTAGACCCTATTCTTACTTCTCTTCTTTTAAGCTTAATTTTAAGTTTAACTCTTCAAGCTGTGCTTCTGCAACTGGGCTTGGAGCTTCTGTTAATAAGCAGCTTGCGCTTGCTGTTTTCGGGAATGCAATTGTATCACGAAGGTTCGTACGGCCTGCAAGTAACATAACAAGACGATCTAAACCTAATGCGATTCCGCCGTGTGGTGGTGTACCGTATTCGAATGCTTCTAATAAGAACCCGAATTGCTCTTGCGCTTCTTCTTGTGAGAATCCAAGTGCTTTGAACATTTTTTCTTGTACGTCACGCTCGTAAATACGAAGTGATCCACCACCAAGCTCATAACCGTTTAATACAAGGTCATATGCTTGTGCACGTGCTTTTTCTGGTGCTGTTTCTAGTAACTCAACGTCTTCACGGAATGGCATTGTGAATGGGTGGTGAGCTGCGAAGTAACGATCTGCATCTTCATCGTACTCAAGAAGTGGCCAATCCGTTACCCATAGGAAATTATATTTACTTTCGTCAATTAATTCAAGCTCTTTACCTAGACGTAAGCGAAGTGCACCTAAGCTATCTGCAACAACGCTCTTCTTATCTGCTACGAATAGTAATAAGTCGCCAGCAGTAGCCTCTAATGTGCTCATTAACACATTTGCATCTTCTTCACTGAAGAATTTCGCAATCGGTCCTTTTAAGCCATCTTCTTCAACTTTAAGCCAAGCTAGACCTTTTGCACCGTATACTTTCACGAATTCAGTTAATGCATCGATGTCTTTACGAGAATATTTACTTGCAGCACCTTTTGCATTAATTGCTTTTACTTGTCCGCCGCTTTCTACAGCACTTGTAAACACTTTAAAACCACAACCTGCTGCAAACTCAGATAAGTCTGTTAGTTCCATTTCAAAGCGTGTATCTGGCTTATCAGAACCGTAGCGAGCCATTACATCAGCATATTTCATACGAGGGAATGGTGCACTAACCTCTACACCTTTTGCATCCTTCATAACTTTCGTCATCATACGCTCCATCATATCTAAAATTTCATCTTGTGTTAAGAATGAAGCTTCGATATCGATTTGCGTGAATTCCGGTTGACGATCCGCACGTAAATCTTCATCACGGAAACAACGTGCTACTTGATAGTAACGCTCAAATCCGCCGACCATAAGAAGCTGTTTAAATAACTGTGGTGACTGTGGTAATGCATAGAATTCACCATCATGTACACGACTTGGCACTAAATAGTCACGAGCTCCTTCTGGCGTGCTTTTCGTTAAAATTGGTGTTTCTACTTCTAAGAACTCTTCTGTGTCTAAGAAGTTACGAATTGTTTTCGTTACGTCATGACGCATTTTGAATGTGTTAAACATTACTGGACGACGTAAGTCTAAATAACGATATTTTAAACGCACATCTTCTGATGCATCTGTATCATCAGCAATGATGATTGGCGTTGTTTTCGCTGCATTTAGTACATTTACTTTTGTTGCTTGTACTTCAATACGACCAGTTGCCATATTGTCATTAATTGCGCCTTCACCACGTTCAACAACTGTACCTTCTACGTGTAATACGTATTCGCTACGAATTGTTTCTGCTACTTCTAACGCTTCTTTTGATGTTTCTGGGTTAAATACAACTTGCACGATACCTGTACGGTCACGTAAGTCGATAAAGATTAATCCACCTAAGTCACGGCGTTTTTGTACCCAACCTTTTAATTGAACTGTTTGTCCAACAGCTTCTACTGTTACTTTTCCACATGCATGTGTTCTTTCAGCCACTGTAAGTTCCCCCTATATTAATTTCTCTGCTACGTATGAAGCAAATACATCTAACGCTACTTCTTCTTGTTCACCTGTTGCCATATCTTTTAAGTTAATGATGCCTTTATCTAGCTCATCTTCTCCTAATACAGCTACAAATTTCGCCTTTAGACGATCTGCTGATTTAAATTGTGCTTTCATTTTGCGATCTAAATAATCTTTTTCAACTGACAATCCAGCTTTACGAAGATCGAACGCAACTTTTGCAGCATGATCTTTCGCTTTTTCGCCAAGCGCCACAACGTAACAATCAATGCTATGTTCAAGTGGTAATTCAATGTTTTCAGCTTTTAGCGCCATAATTAAACGTTCAATACTCATTGCAAAACCGATACCTGGCATTTCTGGTCCACCGATTTCTTGTACAAGTCCGTTATAACGGCCACCACCGCTTAATGTAGTGATCGCACCGAAACCGTCTGCCTCACTCATAATTTCAAAAACAGTGTGTTGGTAGTAGTCTAAACCACGCACTAAGTTCGGATCTTTTTCAAACGGAACATCCATCATCGTTAATAGCTCTTGAACTTTGTCGTAGTATACTGCTGAATCTTCATTTAAGTATTCTGTAATAGATGGTGCTGTTCCCATTAATTCATGGTTACGGTCCTTCTTACAATCTAAAATACGAAGAGGGTTCTTTTCTAAACGAGATTGACAGTCAGAACAGAACTCACCGATACGTGGCTCGAAGTGTGCGATTAATGCATCACGGTGTGCTTGACGGCTCGCCGCATCACCTAAGCTGTTTAATACAACTTTAATATTTTTCAAGCCCATGCCGCGGTAAAATTCAACAGCAAGTGCAATTACTTCTGCATCAATTGCAGGGTCATTACTGCCGATTGCTTCGATACCGAATTGTACGAATTGACGATAGCGACCTGCTTGTGGTCTTTCATAACGGAACATTTGACCAATATAGTATAATTTCGTTGGTTGTGTTGCATCACCAAACATTTTATTTTCAACGTAAGAACGTACAACAGGTGCAGTACCTTCTGGACGTAATGTTAAGCTGCGCTCTCCACGATCTTGGAATGAGTACATTTCTTTTTGTACGATATCTGTCGTATCACCAACACCGCGTAAAAATAGCTCAGTGTGCTCAAAAATTGGTGTACGAATTTCTTTATAATTGTAACGACGGCAAATTTCGCGTGCTTGCCCTTCGATATACTGCCATAACTCAACAGTGCCTGGAAGAATATCTTGCGTTCCGCGTGGAATTTGAATAGACATATTCAGTTCCTCCTCAAATTGTTTTAATCTTAATAAAAATAAAAAAACTCCCGCCTCTACTGTTTAAACAGTAGGGACGAGAGTATTATACCCGTGGTGCCACCCTAATTGAAGCACGTATGCTTCCACTTTTTTAATAACGCTTAAATGTGCGTTCATCCCTACTAAGCGTATATGCCGTTCAAGTTGAAACCTCTAGAGTGTCATTCAATCAGTCATCATGCAGAAATGTTTTCAGCCTAAGACATTCCTTCTCTTTCCATGTGTGTCTCATTTACTCTTCTCTATCAACGGTTATATTCATATGTAAATATAAAATTACTATACGTTTGTTAAGTAGGATTGTCAAGTGCTCTAAGAACGTTCAATCTGCTTCTTTAAACGCTTTACATCTTGAAGAGAAATCCCAAACTCGGAAGCAAGCTCCATTGAAGTATTGTTTTGCTCTTTTGAAATAAAATCATGAAAATTCACGTTAAATAGTTGATTTGCACCATTTGTAACAGAATGCCCTTTTTCATTCATACGCATACGTATATCCCTCACATTCAATATGGATGTTTTACTTTTTATTGTTCCATATTGATGAAAGAGTTATACATAAACGAAACTGCTATTGATTCCAAATAAATGAACAAAACATACAACAATGTATAAAAAAGAGAGGATTATATAACCCTCTCTTTTTTATCAACACTATTTACTTTCTACAATTAAGGTCACCGGACCATCATTGATTAAAGAAACATCCATCATTGCTCCGAACTTCCCTGTTTCCACATGTAATCCTTGTTTACGAACTTCTTCATTAAAGAAATCGTATAAACGCTCTGCATAATCAGGTTTCGCAGCATCCATAAAGTTTGGACGTCTTCCCTTGCGGCAATCTCCGTATAATGTGAATTGCGAAATAGATAGAACTTGTCCTTCTACATCAAGTACAGAATGATTCATCTTTCCGCTCTCATCTTCAAAAATACGTAAGTTTGCAATTTTTTCTGCAATGTAAGTTGCATCTTTTTCTGTATCTTCGTGCGTAATGCCAACTAGTAATGTTAAACCGAACGGAATTTGTCCTACCATCTCACCGTCTACTGTGACAGACGCTTTCTTTGATCGTTGTAAAACAACTCTCATCTTTCTACACTCCCTATTAATGCATCATGCGTCGTACTGCATAAATTTCTGGAACGCGTTTAATGCGTTCTACTACTTTTTTCAAGTGTTGTAAGTTACGAATCGAGATTGACATATTAATTGTTGCCATCTTATTACGGTCACTTCTACCAGAAACAGCTGAAATGTATGTTTTCGTCTCTGTAACAGCTTGCAGTACTTCATTTAATAAACCGCGGCGATCGTAACCTGAAATTTCAATATCAACGTTATACTCTATTTCTTTTTCAGGGCTACCTTCCCACTCAACTTCTAATAAACGTTCTATCGCTTCTTCTGTATGAACATTTACACAATCACGGCGGTGAATCGATACACCTCGGCCTTTCGTAATATACCCAACGATATCATCACCCGGAACTGGGTTACAGCATTTCGATAAACGGATTAATAAATTATCAGCACCGCTTACCTTTACACCAGAATCCCATTTTCGAATTTTCATCGGTTTACGAACTTCTTTGACTTCAACAATTTCTTCTTCTTCGCGTTGCTTGCGGAACTTGTCCGTTAGTCGCGTAACAATTTGCGAAGCTGTAATTCCGCTATATCCAACTGCTGCAAACATATCTTCTTCATTTGCAAAGTTAAATTTCTCAGCGACGCGTTTTAAGTTATCAGGCGCTAATACTTCTTTCATCTCATACTCTAGACCACGTACTTCCTTTTCAACAAGTTCACGGCCTTTTTCAATATTTTCGTCTCTACGTTGTTTCTTAAAGAATTGACGAATTTTATTTTTCGCATGAGATGTTTGAGCAAGTTTTACCCAATCTTGACTTGGGCCATATGAATGTTTCGACGTTAAAATTTCAATGATATCGCCGGTTTTTAATTTATAATCCAGCGTTACCATTTTCCCGTTTACTTTTGCACCAATTGTTTTATTCCCAATTTCCGAATGGACACGATACGCGAAATCAATTGGAACCGATCCAAGTGGTAATTCCATTACATCGCCTTTCGGTGTAAAGACGAATACCATGTCAGAGAATAAATCAATTTTTAATGACTCCATAAATTCTTCTGCATTAGAAGCTTCATTTTGCCATTCTAATATTTGACGGAACCACGTGAGTTTCTTCTCTAATGTACCTGTTGTTTCTGCTGTTTTTCCTTCTTTGTATGCCCAGTGTGCCGCGATCCCGAATTCTGCAATTTCGTGCATTTCTTTCGTACGAATTTGCACTTCAAGTGGATCACCTTTCGGTCCAATTACAGTCGTATGAAGAGATTGATATAGATTTGCTTTTGGCATTGCAATATAATCTTTAAAACGACCTGGCATCGGCTTCCAGCACGTATGAATAATTCCAAGCACTGCATAACAATCTTTGATACTATTTACAACAACACGTACAGCTAATAAATCGTAAATTTCATTGAACTGTTTATTTTGCAGTGCCATTTTACGATAAATACTGTAAATATGTTTCGGTCTTCCAGAGATCTCAGGTTGAATTGCAACTTCTTTTAATTTCTCACGAATACCAGTCATTACTTCGTCTAAGTATTCTTCACGTTCTGCACGTTTACGCTTCATTAAATTTACAATACGATAATATTGTTGTGGATTTAAATAGCGAAGTGACGTATCCTCTAGCTCCCATTTAATAGTACTAATTCCGAGTCTATGTGCTAAAGGTGCAAAGATTTCTAGCGTTTCATTCGCTATGCGACGCTGCTTCTCTTGAGGCAAATGTTTCAATGTACGCATGTTATGAAGACGATCAGCTAGTTTAATTAAAATAACTCGAATATCTTGAGCCATTGCAATAAACATTTTGCGATGGTTTTCTGCTTGTTGTTGTTCGTGAGATTTATATTTGATCTTCCCAAGCTTCGTAACACCATCAACAAGCATAGCAATTTCTTTGTTAAATTCCCGTTCAATATCTTCTAACGTAATCTCTGTATCTTCCACTACATCATGTAAGAAACCTGCTGATACCGTAGCTGGATCCATGTGTAAATCAACTAAAATACCTGCAACTTGAATTGGATGAATAATATACGGTTCACCCGATTTTCTGTATTGTTCGCTATGCGCATCGCGTGCATATTCATAGGCACGTGCTACTAGCTCAATATCTTCATCCACTAAATATTGACTTGCTTTCTCGAGTACCTGTTCAGCTGTTAGTACCTGCTCATTTGCCATCGAATCACCTTTTATTGAAAATTGACTTTATCTTTATTTAATAGAATAAATTATATTCTATCATTATAACCCAATGATTGTGAATTGTGAAAAGGAAAAGATTTTACTGACATTTCACCATGATTTTTTGTTCAATTATACAAAAGTACCCGCTCCTCTCCAAGAGATTCACGGGTACTTTTTATCACCGTAGTTTTACCTATATAGTGATTAGTATTTTTCTAATACTAATACATCGTAACCATCTAACATTTTACGACCATCTAAGTAAGTAAGCTCTACTAAGAATGCAATCCCTGCTACAACTCCGCCAAGTTCTTCAACTAGCTTAATTGTCGCTTCGATAGTTCCACCTGTAGCTAATAGGTCATCTGTAATTAATACGCGTTGACCTGGCTTAATTGCATCTTTATGGATTGTTAAAACATCTTTACCATATTCTTTACCGTAGTCAACTGTAATTACTTCACGTGGTAATTTTCCTAATTTACGAACTGGCGCAAATCCTACTTCTAACGCATAAGAAACTGGACAACCGATAATGAAACCACGAGCTTCTGGTCCTACTACAACATCGATATCTCTTTCTTTTGCGTATTCAACGATTGCATCTGTTGCTGCTTTGTATGCTTTACCGTCATTCATTAAAGGTGTAATGTCTTTAAACACAATACCTTCTTTCGGATAATCCGGTACAATTGCGATATGTTGCTTGAAATCCATATTTCTGAATCCTCCTCAGATCTAAAAGGTTTGTAAATACAAATCCTTTACCCTAACTGTTCTACTTCTTTATGATTACGAATCGTTTCAAACCATGTATATAGTTGCTGATATGTGCTATAAACCAATTCTTTTTCTAATTGTAAGTGGTTCATTTTCTCACGATATGTGTTCGATTCAATTAAATCACGCTTTTGTTTTTTGTCTGCCATAAAAATGACGCCATCTTTTATTGTAACAAATTCTAACTCAAAAAACACCTGTGTCATAAAATTTACTGTATCTTTTGACCAACCTTTATGACGACATAGTTGTTCTCCATATTGTCTTAAAGAAAATGGTGTTTTTTGGTTTAAGAAAGAATAATACCATTTAAAGTGTTCTCTCGTAGGAACTGTACTAAATAAGTGGTTATTCTCTTGATAAAATAGCGTATAAATTCGCGCTGGGAATCCTGCCTTAAATAACTCACGTAATTCATCGGTTCCTTTTGGTAAATCAAGTAACACGATATATTGATCATCTAAATGCGTTACTTCTGAAGCATGCATGAGCTTTTCTTTATAGCTCTCTAAAGAAAATTTATTCAATACCTCTTCAGAAAAATACACCATTGTTATTTTTTCTTTCGGAAGTTCTGCTAAATTTGCTTCTGCATTACGCATACTACGCCAATCAAATAATTGCCACGCCTCTACAGCAATATCTTGTACCATTAGTTGTGGCTTCTTAAAATTATTCCATTCATTGATGGATGCTTCTCCTATTACAGATACTTTTGCAACTGGAGAGATTTCTTTCGCATATGCACCAAAACCAAATCCAATTGTATCCAGTGTTGCTTGTCCATCACGAAGAGCCATTTTTAAATGAGAACCATCTGATCCGATTGCGCGAATGCTTTCTAACTCTGCATCTTTTACTGCAATACGTGGTTTCGGATTTCCAATACCAAACGGGGCTAGTTTTTGCATATCTTCAATTGCCGCTAGCGTTACATCCTCTACTTTGCAAAAAACATCAACTGCTGTAATTGGAATAAAATCTTCTTCTGTTAAAATCGCATCTGCTTGTTCATTTAATCGGCGACGTAATTCATCTACATCATTCATATGTAGCGTCATTCCCGCTGCCATCGGATGCCCTCCGAAGTGTGGCAATAACTCTCTACAATCTGATAAGTTTGCAAACAAATCAAATCCTGCAATACTACGTGCTGAGCCTTTTGCTGTTTCTTTTATAGGATCGATGCTTAATACAATCGTCGGACGATAAAAACGTTCAACTAATTTAGAAGCAACAATTCCAATTACCCCTGGGTTCCAGCCTTCTTTTGCAAGTACTAATACTTTGTTTTCTTCTGGCGGGAAGTTATTTTCAACTTCAGCGATAGCTTCTTCTGTAATTTGCTTTACAATATCTTTTCGCAGTTTGTTCAGCTCATCAATTTCTTCGGCCAACTCTTTCGCTTCCTCTGGATCATCTGATAATAAAAGGTGTACAGCCGGCGCAGCATCTTCTAAACGCCCAACCGCATTAATACGAGGTGCAATTGAGAAGCCAATACTCTCTTCTGTAATTTCACTTTGCGAAACGTTAGCAACTTTAAACAATGCCTTCAAACCAATATTTCTCGTCATACGCATATGTTTTAAACCGCGTTTCACTAGCAACCTATTTTCACCATGAAGTGATACTAAATCGGCTACTGTACCGATTACTGCAATCTCTAATAAATGTTCTGGTACACGGCCTAATAGTGCATGCGCAACTTTAAACGCAACACCTACACCAGCTAAATAGTGAAACGGATATACGCCACCTTCTAATTTCGGATGTATAATCGCAAGCGCTTCTGGCAATTCTGGCGGTGGCTCATGGTGATCTGTAATAATTAGATCTATTCCAAGCTCTTTCGCTACATTCGCTTCATGTACTGCTGCGATGCCAGTGTCGACAGTAATAATCAGTGAGAAACCTGCACTATGCGCCCAACGAAATGCTTCTTCGTTCGGTCCATACCCTTCTGTAAAACGATTTGGAATGTAAAATTCTACTTCTGCACCTAATTCTTGAAGAGCAAGATATAAAACCGTCGTACTACTTACTCCGTCCGCATCGTAATCACCAAATATTAATATTTGCTCTCCATTTTGAATCGCCTTATTTACACGTTCTACCGTTCTATCCATTCCTTCTAATAAAAATGGATCATGAAATTCTTGATTTTCTGTATTTAAAAAATCTAAAATCTTATCTTCTGTATCTAGTCCTCTACCGAGGAATAATGAAACGACAAGTGGCGATAACTGTAATTTACTTGCTAATTCACTCACTCGCTCGTCATTATATTCTTTTTCTTTCCAACGCGTCTTCGGTTGTAACACGAAATCACCCCTTAACCTGTTCATTATACAAGACAGATTAAGGGGTGACAATATAATGCAAACTACGATGCAATATCTATATACTAAAATGTTAATGATGTTTAATTTGGAGAATACGGATTTATATGTACGAATACATTTTGTACATTATCTTGTTTCATAAGTATTTCTTTCACATGTTTTCCAATACGGTGTCCTTCTTCTACGGTAATGTATGGATCTACAGACACTTTAATATCGACAATAACATAATGACCATGCTCCCGTGCATATAAAGAACCAATTTTTTTCACACCATCTACTTGAAGAACGGCCTCTCTAAGCGGAATAACATCCTCCTCATGAAGAACATGGTCAAGCGTTGCATGAATTGCTTCCGCTCCAATGCTCCATGCCATTTTTACAACAAGAAGTGAAACAACTAATCCTGCAATCGGATCAGCATATACGAGCCAGTCTATACCAAACTTACCACCGATTATAGCTGCACAAATACCGATTAAAGCTGCAATTGAAGAAAATACATCCGAACGGTGCTCATATGCATTTGCAATAATTGCATCACTGTTTACTCTTTTCCCTAATCGGAATTTATATTGAAACATTCCTTCTTTCACGACGATTGAAAGAACAACAGCAAATATCGTAATTCCTTTCGGCGGTTCTAGTTCTTGCGAAAAAGCTTTTATAGACGAAATCGCGATTTCAAGTCCCACAATAAATAATAATACCGCAACAATAATCGCTGAAATCGATTCCGCTTTACCATGACCATACGGATGATCCTCATCAGGTGGCTGCTTTGCCGCTCGCAGTCCAAAAAGTACAGCTAGCGAACCTATTACATCTGATGCAGAATGCACGGCATCCGCTAATAACGCTTTACTGTTCCCAATATAACCAATTACCGCCTTTACAATCGCTAATATAATATTACCAACGATCCCGACAATAGCACCAAACTCGGCCTGTTTAAAACGTTCATCTTTTTCCATAATTAAAATCCCTTCTTTTCTTAACCTATCTTTTTATTTTAACAAAAACAGCGATAACACCACCACTTTCTTCCATCTTCTTTCTGTTAAAAAGTTGCTATCTTATTGTATCCACAAACGAAAAAAGAGATGCCTCATAAAGAGACATCATCTTTTCTATACTTGCGGTTCAGATTCTACTTTCTCAACCTTCTTCTTGTTTTTTCCCTTTTTCAAACGACGGTTTTCAAGCATTAACCAAATTTGAGAGGCAACGAAAACAGAAGAGTACGTACCTACAATTAATCCAACAAGTAACGCAAACGAGAAGTTACGTAGTGACTCACTACCGAAGATAAGCAGTGCAATTACTGGGAATAACACTGTTAATACGGTGTTAATCGAGCGACCAAGCGTTTGGCGAATACTTGCATTTACGATTTCTTCTAGATCTTTTATATCGCGCACTCGTTTTTTCTGTTTGTATAATTCACGGTTTCTATCAAATGTAACAATCGAGTCATTAATAGAATAACCGATGATTGTTAGTACTGCAGCGATAAACGTTAAGTCTACCTCTAGTTGGAAAATACTAAACATAACAATCATAACGAATGCGTCATGTAATAATGCAAGCACTGCAGATAACGCATACGTAAATCGGAAACGAATACTTACGTATAAAATGATAACCGCAGAAGCAATTAATACTGCGATAAATGCATTTCGTGCAATTTCTTTACCAATTGTCGGTGAAACTGTACTTACGTTTGGATCTGTACCATATTTATCGTGGAAGAATGTTTTTGTTTTCGCAATTTCATCTTTTGATAAAACACCTAATGTACGAACTGCGAAACCTTTATTGTCATCTCCAGTCGGTACAATATTTTCTTCCTTCACATCAATGTTCAATTCTTTAAAATCTTTATGAACATCAGACACAGTAACGGCTTGTTTTGATTGCAAGTCGATACGTGTACCACTCGCAAAGTCAATACCAAGATTCAATTTGAAAATTGGTAAGATAATTGCACCCGCAATTACAACTACAATCGAGAAGATAAGGAATTTATGACCGATATTTACGAAATTAATACGATCAAATCTCGTTGGCGGATGTACTACCCCTTTTGTTAATGGAATAATATCCTTTTGTTTCACACCAAAATATCCTGGTTTTTTATCAAAGTAACGGCTCTTTACAAGTAAACCTAGTAAGAAACGAGTACCGAATACGTTCGTAATAAAACCAACTAAAATACTTACGATTAAACTTGTTGCGAATCCTTTTACAGAGCTATTACCATAAACGAATAACACACCAGCTGCTGCAAGAGTTGTAACGTTTGCATCTAGAATTGTTGCTAATGAACGATGGTTACCAGCGCGGAATGCCGACATCATGGACTTACCAATTTTCAACTCTTCTTTCAGTCTCTCGTACGTAATAATATTCGCATCAACTGCGATACCTACTCCGAGCACTAACGCCGCAATACCTGGCAACGTAAGAACTGCATGCATCCAGTTAAAGACAAGTAATGTAACGAAAATGTATAAACCTAACATAATAACCGCTACAAGTCCTGGTAAACGGTAGAATACAAGCATAAATAAGAAAATAAGAGCGATACCAATCGCACTAGCGAAAATCGTTTGCTCTAACGCTTGTTGACCAAATTTCGCTCCAACAGATGTTGAATACATTTCTTTTAAATCAACAGGAAGTGCACCTGCATTTAATAAAGATGAAAGTTGTTTCGCACTTTCAACTGTGAAGTTTCCACCTACGATAGATACTTCAGCTTGGTTAAATACTTGGTTTACTGTTGCTGCTGATAAGAATTTCGGATTCGGTTTTGCAGATTCTGCTTTGTACGAATCTTTTCCTTCTTCAAAATCAAGCCAAATTACCATTAAATTCGTTGGTGGTGGCATTTTTGAAATTTTTTCAGTTACTTCACGGAATTTTTCAGCGCTCTTTAGTGTAAGACCTACGCTCGCACGGCCTTGCTCATCAAATGTTTGCTTCGCTCCGCCGCCTTTTAAATCCGTTCCGTCCATAAGAAGATTATCATCTACATCACGGAATGTTAATTTCGCTTGTGTTGATAACATTTCACGTGCTTTTTGCTGATCTTGTACACCAGCAAGCTGTACACGAATTCGATCTTGCCCTTCGATTTGAATGTTCGGCTCACTTACACCGAGAACATTGACACGATTCTCAAGAGCACCTACTGTACTTACAAGTACGTCTCGATCGATTTTGTCACCTTTTTTGGCTGGTTTTACTTCATACAGAATTTCAAAACCACCGCGAAGGTCTAGTCCTAGACTAATTCCTTTTGCTATGTCTTTTCCTGCCGCACCAATTACTCCACCGATTAATAAAACGATGAGGAAAAAGGCGGCAATTCTCGTACCACGCTTTGCCATATGTACCCTCTTTCCGCTACTAACACTTTAAATAAATCTCTTACGATTCACTTTTACACGTGTGCATACGTCTAGTTAGTAGACTTCCTTTCTATAATTTTGCTAGCTCATCACTAGCTGTGCCGGTACGTTTTCACGATACCTGCACTTTCATTATTTGTTTTCTCTCTTCACTACCTCCTTTATATATGATCTTAGACATAATTATTTCCTGATTATCAATACCTATCATTATACTGCAAAAGGAAGAACAAACCAATTGCAGTCGGTTATTTATTTTCATATTCATCAAATGACCAAAGTGGCGCTTGATATGCTTCAACAGTTAAATATGTCATATATTCATTAGCACTTACTGTTAATACGTCATTAACTAATTCATACAATCTAACATCGCTGTCTATCTTCTTCCACTTTTTCACTTTAAGAAACTTCCAAATGTCATCATCTGTCACTCTGTCGTAGCCGAACATTTGAAACTCTTCTACTTTACTTTCTAAAACGACTTGTAACTGTCCGCGGTATGATTCTACCAAAGCCTCTCTATCTAACATCTATAACATCTCCTTCTTATTTCGCACGAAAAGTCGCTTTTATTCCCGCTCTAATGGACAGCAATAACTACTTTCAAGAGCACTATCATATTTCACTCTCTTAAATGCTTGTCATTCTTGTCTCGTACGTGCATATAAATTATTGTAAATCATTCCATTGATTTTGAGAAGGTAGGAGAAGAACATGACGAGACAAAGCTTTTTAAAAGGCGCATTTATTTTAATGATAGCCGGCTTTATTACAAAAATACTCGGCTTTATCAACCGCATAGTAATGGCACGTATTTTGGGAGAAGAAGGCGTTGGTCTTTATATGATGGCCGTTCCTACATTCATTTTAGCAATTACATTGACACAAATTGGTCTTCCTGTCGCAATCGCAAAATTTGTAGCAGAAGCGGAAGCTGTGAACGATAAACAAAGAGTTAAAAAAATATTAACCGTATCACTAGCTGTTACATCCGTTATTAGTATCATTTTAACAATCGGAATTATGTTCCTCACACCTATTTTAGCAAAAACATTATTAACCGACGAAAGAACGTACTATCCATTAATGGCCATTTTGCCCGTTGTTCCTGTTATTGCTGTTTCTTCTGTTTTGCGTGGTTATTTTCAAGGGAAACAAAACATGAAACCTAGCGCTTATGCGCAAGTTCTAGAACAAGTCGTCCGCATTACCATTATCGCTATATGCATTCAATTATTTTTACCTTACGGCATAGAATACGCTGCAGCCGGCGCTATGTTATCAGCTGTTCTCGGTGAAGTTGCATCGTTATTATTTTTACTCACGTTATTTCAGCGAGAAAAACATTTATCAATACGCTCTGGATTTTTCACTACTGTAAAGGAAAGCAAAGAGACATTTTATTCTCTGATGGATATTGCCCTTCCAACTACAGGAAGTCGTTTAATCGGCTCCGTTTCATATTTTTTTGAACCTATTGTCGTTATGCAAAGCTTAGCAATCGCTGGTGTCGCTGCTTCTGTTGCAACCCAGCAATACGGTATATTAAACGGTTATGCATTCCCGCTTCTATCACTACCCGCCTTTATTACATACGCTCTCTCTACAGCGCTCGTCCCTTCTATTAGTGAAGCAATGGCAAAAAGACAACATAAATTAGTGGAGCACCGTTTACAACAAGCACTTCGAATTTCATTAATTACCGGCGGATGGTCTGTCGTTATATTATACGTATTCGCTTCTCCTGTTTTAACTCTTATGTATGGATCAGACAGCGCAACAGCATTCATTCAACTTCTTGCGCCTTGCTTTTTATTTCATTATTTCCAAAGTCCACTTACCTCTGTTTTGCAAGCTTTAAACTTAGCAAGAGCTGCAATGATGAATACATTTATTGGAGCCATCGTGAAATTAATCGTTATTTTTGTACTAGCATCAAGGCCAGAATTTCAAATGATGGGGGTTGCTCTCGCTATTGCAGCAAATATTGTAACAGTAACATTTCTTCACTACGCTACTGTTTTAAAAAAGATTACATTTACCATTTACGCAAAAGACTATATTTTCGGCGGACTTGCCATCGGTATCGCAGGTGCCTTCGGTTTTTATCTTCATAAATATATTATTTTCTCTCATGCCCTTGGCATACAAACATTATGGGAAATCACTTTAACAACAATTGTTTATATCGTACTTCTCTTCACTTTCAAACTCATTCGAAAAGAAGAGTTAAGTCGTCTCCCTATCATTCGTAAACTTTCATTTTTGAAATAAGGTGAAACTTTAATCAGTGGGGTAATCTCCACTGATTATTAGTTACACTAATCATTCTTACTCTTTCAAAGAATAAGTCTCTAATTTTCTTTTACATCAACAAAAAATTTCCCGTTTTGAAAACTACAGTATAAAATTTGTGTTACATCGTTATAACCTAAGTTTTTTAATTTCTCAATAAGCCATGCATCTGTATGTTCAATCATTTGTAAATGACTAGATTGAATTTCTCCATCAATAATAAGAGGAAGCGTAAACTGCAATGTATCTTGTTTATTTTTTTGTTTTTGAAAGACAGATAACTTCCCAGACGGTTCCAAAATAGCATATTCTACATCCCGAATATCTCCAACTCCTTGTTCCCTTAATTGCATCATTAAATCATCTATATTATAACGTTGCTTTCTCATCTTCTTTTCATCAATCTTTCCCGCGTTTACAAGAATAGCCGGCTCACCTTCTATTAAATGCCGAAAGCGTTGATACTTTAGGGAAATGACTGACAAAATAATTTGGATGCACATAAGAAAAGTCATCGGAACTAATTGATGCCAAAGTGATTTATCGGTATTTTCAATTGCCACTACAGCCATTTCTCCAAGCATAATAAATACGACTAAATCTAATACACTTAGCTCTCCTATCTCACGTTTACCCATAAGACGAAAAATAATTAAGATGATGATATATAAAAGCATTGTCCGTCCAATTATTGATATCCATTCCATTTCTACATCTCCTTTTTTACGTATAGACTCCCCTATAAAAAAGAAACTAGTCTAACTTAGACAAAAGGAAAATATGCTTGTATTAAAAAGGGGGAATGCATAAATGGATGGAACGAAAAAATTATCAACTGCAATTGGCTTCGGTATTGTTACACTACTAATTCTCGCATCTATTACTAGTATGATTATGGCTCTTTTATTAAAGTTTACGAATATAAACGAAGGGACATTAACCGTTACTATTTTTATACTCGCTCTTTTATCTATGCTTATGTCTGGATTTACTGCCGGCAAAAAGGCTCAAGGAAAAGGTTGGCTAGTAGGTTTCACAACAGGTCTCACGTTCACTATACTCGTTTTTCTAGTTAACTATTTAGGCTTTTCTCAAACTTTATCGAACTCACAATTACTTTATCAATTAGCATTAATGGGGGCGAGTACACTCGGTGGTATTTTCGGTGTAAATATGTCAAAGCAAAGTAACTAAAAAAGGCCCTGCATATTTCATGCAGGGCCTTCCAAATTAGTTTTTCACAACTTCACGAATCGCATTGCGATCGAACGTTAAGTGTGAACCACCAGATTTAATAACAATTTTCGTCTCATCTACTGATTCGATTGTACCGTGTAAACCACCGATTGTTACGATAGCATCACCTTTTGCTAACTCACTTTGCATTTGAGCAACTGCTTTTTGACGTTTTTGTTGCGGGCGAATTAATAAGAAATAGAAAATCGCAAACATCGCAACGATCATAACGATATTCATCATACCTGCATTCATCTTTTGTTCCTCCTTTTAAATTATGTATTAGAAGTTTTTAGCATTCGGTTTATTAAAGCCATACTGTTCAAAGAACTCTTCGCGGAAATCGCCAAGACGGTCTTCACGAATAGCTTGTCTCACCTGCTCCATTAAGTTTAACAGAAAATGAAGGTTGTGATAAGACGTTAAACGAATTCCGAACGTTTCATCACATTTCATTAAGTGACGAATGTACGCACGAGAGTAGTTTTTACATGTGTAGCAATCACAGTTTGGATCAAGCGGACCGAAGTCTCTTGCGAATTTCGCATTTTTTACAACGAGGCGACCTTCACTTGTCATACATGTACCATTTCGAGCGATACGAGTTGGAAGTACGCAGTCAAACATATCAATACCACGAATTGCGCCATCGATTAACGAGTCAGGAGAACCTACACCCATTAAGTAACGAGGCTTATTATCTGGAAGAAGTGGTGTTGTAAACTCAAGTACACGGTTCATAATATCTTTCGGTTCGCCTACAGATAAACCACCTACAGCGTAACCAGGGAAGTCCATTGAAACAAGATCTTTCGCACTTTGACGACGAAGCTCTTCGTACTCTCCCCCCTGTACAATACCGAATAAACCTTGATCTTGCGGACGTTCATGCGCTTTTAAGCAACGTTCTGCCCAGCGGCTCGTACGCTCTACAGATTTCTTCATATATTCAAAAGTAGCTGGGAATGGTGGACACTCATCAAATGCCATCATAATATCTGAACCTAATGCATTTTGGATTTCCATCGCTTTTTCTGGTGATAAGAATAATTTATCTCCATTTAAGTGATTGCGGAAGTGAACGCCTTCCTCTTCAATACGACGGAAGTCACTTAAACTGAATACTTGGAAACCACCAGAGTCTGTTAAGATTGCACGATCCCAGTTCATAAATTTATGCAAACCGCCTGCTTCACGAATAATTTCATGACCTGGACGTAGCCATAAATGATACGTATTACTTAAAATAATGCCAGAATCCATTGCTTTTAATTCTTCTGGTGACATTGTCTTAACTGTTGCAAGTGTACCAACTGGCATAAATGTTGGTGTATCAAATGAACCGTGCGGCGTATGCACACGACCTAAACGGGCACCCGTTTGTTTACATGTCTTAATAAATTCATAACGAATTGCTGTCATAACTTACTCCTTTTATTTGTTTCTCATTTTAGCGTGAGATG
This sequence comes from Bacillus sp. RB3, assembly GCF_030164735.1. Classification (NCBI taxonomy): domain Bacteria; kingdom Bacillati; phylum Bacillota; class Bacilli; order Caryophanales; family Bacillaceae; genus Bacillus; species Bacillus sp. RB3. The sequence goes on along the minus strand of NZ_JASNGE010000011.1, from coordinate 6,888 downwards.
CAACGAACATTGCATCACCGAAGCTAAAGAAACGATATTTTTCTTTTACTGCTTCATTATAAGCATGAAGTACATTATCTCTATTTGCAAATGCACTTACAAGCATAATTAATGTTGATTTCGGTAAATGGAAGTTTGTAATTAAACCATCAATTGCTTTAAATTCATATCCCGGATACATGAAAATATCTGTCCATCCAGAAGCGGCGCAAAGCTTACCTTCATGATCTGTTGCAATTGTTTCTAACGTACGAGTTGATGTCGTACCTACAGTAATAATACGTCCACCATTCTCTTTCACACGATTTAATAATGCCGCTGTCTCTTCAGACATATGATAATATTCTGCGTGCATATGGTGTTCTTCAATCGTGTCTGCAGAAACTGGTCTAAATGTTCCAAGTCCTACGTGAAGTGTAATGAATGCTAACTGAACGCCTTTTTGCTTTAACTTCTCAAGTAACTCTTCTGTAAAGTGAAGTCCCGCAGTCGGCGCTGCTGCTGAACCAATTTCTTTCGCATATACTGTTTGATAGCGATCGCGATCTTCTAGCGTCTCTTTAATATATGGAGGAAGTGGCATTTCCCCAAGTTCATCTAAAATTTCATAGAAGATGCCATCATATGAAAATTCAAGCTGACGTCCACCTTGATCTGCAGTTCCTGTGCAAGTTGCTTTTAATTTCCCTTCGCCAAAAGAGATAACAGTTCCTTCTTTTACACGTTTCGCTGGCTTTACAAGCGTTTCCCACTTATCACCTTCTTCTTGTTTTAAAAGAAGTACTTCAATGTGCGCGCCTGTATCTTCTTTCACACCGTGCAAACGAGCAGGCATAACTTTCGTTTCATTTAAAACTAAGCAATCCCCCTCATGTAAGTAAGAAAGAATGTCCGTAAAATGTTTATGCTCAATATCACCTGTTTCACGGTCTAACACCATTAATCTTGATGTTTCACGCTCTTCTAACGGGACTTGTGCAATAAGTTCTTCTGGTAAATGAAAATCAAACAGATTTATATCCATAGCTATATCCACCTATTTCTTATTTAAATCGATTTATTATATACATAATAAAAGATAATACAATACTTAACACAATACATGTAATGATAGGAAAATAAAAGGTAACGTTTCCTTTTTTCACAAAAATATCGCCTGGAAGCCTTCCAATGAACTTCCAAGCTAATCCAACAACGATGAGTAAGATCCCGGCTGTAATAAGCAGCTTTGGCATCTCCGTCATACGTTTGGTATCTCCATTCCGAAATGTTCATACGCAAGCGGCGTTACAATTCGGCCCCTTGGTGTTCGTTGTAAAAAGCCAATTTGTAATAAATACGGCTCATACACATCTTCAATCGTATGAGATTCTTCTCCAATTGTTGCTGAAACCGTTTCTAATCCAACTGGACCGCCACGGAATTTCTCAATAATACCAAGCAGTAATTTATGATCAATATGATCTAGACCTAATTTATCTACTTGCAGTAGCTCTAATGCCATTTGTGTAATTTCCATCGTAACCGTTCCATTACCACGAACTTGCGCGAAATCACGTACACGTCTTAAAAGACGATTCGCAATACGAGGTGTACCACGAGCACGTCTTGCAATTTCTAATGCAGCTAATGAATCGATTTCAACTTCAAATACTTCTGCTGTACGTTCAACAATCGCAGAAAGCTGATCTACTGTGTAGTACTCTAACCTTGAAAGTACACCGAAGCGGTCACGAAGCGGTGCCGATAATGCTCCAGCACGTGTCGTTGCTCCAACTAATGTAAATGGCGGTAAATCTAGGCGTACAGAACGTGCTGAAGGCCCTTTTCCAATTACAATATCAAGGCAAAAGTCTTCCATCGCAGGATACAATACTTCTTCAATTGATCTATGCAAACGATGAATTTCATCAATAAATAATACATCCCCTGGCTGAAGCGCTGTTAATACAGCAGCTAAATCTCCTGGTCTTTCAATTGCGGGACCTGAAGTTGTTCTAACATTAACGCCCATCTCATTGGCAATAATATTCGCAAGCGTCGTTTTACCAAGACCTGGCGGTCCATATAAAAGCACGTGATCTAACGTTTCTTCACGCATTTTCGCCGCTTCAATAAATACTTCTAAATTATGTTTCGCTTTATCTTGGCCAATATACTGACGGAGCGTCTGTGGCCGTAATGAATATTCTAAATCCGCATCTTCATATGCAGATTCCCCTGAAAGGAGACGTTCGTCCATTATACTCACCTCTTACCATTTAGTAAAAGACTAAGTGCCTTTTTAATATACTGATCCGTCGTTAATGCTTCTTTTAATAACTCTGGTACAACACGAGAAACTTCGCGTTCTGCGTATCCAAGTGCGCGCAGAGCCTCCAGTGCCTCATCAAGCTCAGCTGATGAACCTTTCTTCTCATCAAAACGTTCTGCGTCTGAGAATAAATCAACAAATGCATCTGGTACGACATCTGCTAGTTTTCCTTTTAAATCTAAAATCATTTGGCGTGCTGTTTTCTTTCCGACGCCTGGGAATTTCACTAAAAACTTCTCATCTTCATGCTCAATCGCTTGAACGACCTGTCCTGTTTGACCAGAAGCTAAAATTGCAAGAGCGCCTTTTGGCCCAATGCCAGACACGCCTAACAACTTTGTAAATAATAAACGCTCTTCACGTGTTTTAAAACCGTAAAGTGCCATAATATCTTCTCTCACATAATGATATGTATAGACACGGATTTCTTGCTTACTTCTTTGAAATACATACGGATTTGGTGTGAAAATTTGATAACCAATTCCATTATGATCAATTACGACATATTCCGGCCCTACATACTCCACGTAACCTGTAACATATTCAAACAAAATACGATCTCTCCCTCTTAAATCATGTATTCCATTTTAACATATTTAATGATAGAAAAGCGAGATTGCCCCAACAAATGTTCTCCACTTGAAACTTCTGTTATTTTCCATTGACAGAAAGGTTAAAGCACCTTAATATACAGAAGTCGATAATGATTATCAATACTAATTAAAGGGGTTACATCAGGATGAAACGTAAGCTATTTATTTTATTTACTATTATGCTTGTTGTTCTTTCTATCGTTGGCTGTTCTTCTCAAAAAGAAGAATCGAAAGCAAAAGAACAACCGAAAACAAAAGTTGTAAAACATGCTAAAGGTGAAGCTACAATTCCAGTAAATCCAAAGAGAATTGTTGACTTATCTGGATCAACAGAAGAACTATTACTTCTTGGACATAAACCTGTTGGTACAGCAAATACATATAAAGATAAAATCCAAAATCACTTAACAGACAAGTTAGATGGAGTAAAAGCAGTAGGTTGGTACTGGGCACCTAAAGTTGATTTAGAAGCTGTTACTGCTTTAAAACCAGACTTAATTATTTTAAACAACCGTCAATTAAAAATTTATGATCAACTAGAAAAGGTTGCACCTACAGTTGTTCTAGAAACAAACTTAGAAGACTGGCGCGGTAAGTTTAAAGAAGTAGGTAAACTATTTGACGAAGAAAAGAAAGCAGACAAATGGATTGCAGACTACGATAAAAAAGCAGACTCTCTATCTAAAAAAATTAAAGAGAAAACAAAAGATGAGAACTTTATGTTCGTCGCAGTTACACCACAAAACTTCCGCGTATACGGTAGCTTCGGATACGGTGACATCATCTTTAACGACTTAAAACTTCCAGCAACAAAAGGCACAGATTTAAAACAAACGATGGCGCAAGTATCGCTAGAAGGTCTTGTTGCATTCCAGCCTGATCAAATGTTTATTGTAAACTTCGGCGGCGAAGCTGATAAAGTTTACGAAGACTACAAAAACAGTGCCGTTTGGAAAGACAATAAAGCAGTTAAAAACAATCACGTATATGAAGTATCAAATGAAGTCTTCAATACGAAAGCATTCAATCCAATCGGAAAAGATATGCTAATTGATGAAATCGCGAAAGAAATTTTAGCTAAAAATAAATAAGAAAAAAAGCAGCTCACCATGAGCTGCTTTTTTTCTTACTTTGAACTGCGTATTGCTTCATTTTTTCAATCGTCTTCACAAAACCTTCTTTTGATTTAATACGAATGCCACGTTTCAATTTCGCACGTTCATAGCTCTCAAGCTTTTTCATATCAATTTGAAAGAAAGAATGGATCGCATTATCATTTTTTGGCACACCTTTGAAAATTTGTAATATCCCTTCCTCTGAAACACCAAAATACCCGCTCGTTTTCAATAACGGAGAAATATCATCAACTTTCTTTTGCAATACAATTTGTACATCATCACGATCAACGAGCTGCCATTCTTTATACTGCTGTAAAAACTTTTCTAAATCCGTCACTTTTTCTGTAAGTATTTCTTCGCTTACTTCGCCATCAACATACATACGCTCTAATAAAATTGTAACCTCAGGTTCTTTTTTCGTTACCTCTGGTACTGGCCCTTCCGCCTTCACATTCGTTTCATAAACGAAACAAAACATCATAACGAAAGCTTGCATCGCAATCAGTATCCATTTCATTTCCGTTCACCTCTTTTAGGCAAAATCAAACTTTCATTAGTAGTTTTTCCGGAAATGGGGGTTTTATCCATATTACATTTCTTTCGAAAATATAAAAAATGCAGATAAGGATTCACCTCATCTGCATGTATCATTTACTTTTATATAAAATGAAAGACGCCTGCAAAGCAGGCGTCTTGATGCGTTTACGGCGAGAGACCAGGCGACCACATTCGCGTGTTTAGCACTTAAGCATATCTCTCGTCTTACGTAAATTAGCTCATCGCTTTGCTAATATAACATTAATAAAGTATAAGTGCAACATGTTTATAAAAATATTTTATTTCCTCTTTCATCTAAACAAATTATATGTAAATTATAAATTGATAAATGTAATGTATATGTTACAATTAATGTAACAGCGAAATCATAATAAACAGGAGATGGGTAGTGTAAAAAAAATAAAGGATGAACGTCTCATTCTGCAAACGTTAAAAAACATACGTATTGTCTTTCTTTTTCAATCACTTGGTATAATCGGTGTTTTAGGCTATATCGGATTCACTGAAGGAATAGATCAAATTACGAAATCTCCATTATGGCTAGTATTTATTCTTACGAGTATGATCCTTAGTTATTTACAGTTAAGTGTTTCAATCGATGTAGAAGAAGGCGAAAAGGAAATAAAGTTAACTCCTTATTATAAACTTGTCTTCCGCTCCCTTATTGTAGGAATCGTTATGGCTATTATTTATATCATTTTCAGTCCAGAAAGACCTCTATTTGAAGCTATTTTAACAGGTAGTATTCTTTTCATCTGCTTTTTAGTTTCTTATTCCGTTAGTTATTTTATTAAAAAACGTCGTTTACAAGACAACGATGAATAAAGAGGAAGGGCTCCCCCTTCCTCTTTTGTTTTGCTATCGCACTGTACCAGTTAAACCGTAACGAATGTCTCGGAACATATTCACTATGTCACGATTAAAATCGTTTGTAACTGTACCGTTACGTAGACGCGTACTCATTGCATCGACACGAGTAAACATATCATTTCTTACAGAAACATATACGTTTCTGTTTCCAACTTCATTTGCAACAGCTTGACGAATTTCGTTCGCCATCGCCGTTTCATTTGTCACTGTGTTACGTGGTTTTACCGCAATCGCTACATCGTTTCCATATACAACTGTAGATACACGGTCTACGTTATTCATACGTTTCACACGATTTGTTATTCTTTCAGCTGTTTTACCATCATTGTTAATGTATGAATTGTTCATTGTAATATTACGAGTTGGATGCGGATTAGCAATTTGTCCATTGTAATTTACATCACGGTAATAATTGTATCCTGTATCGTTACGACCATTTCTATATGTTACATAATCTGTATAACGATCATTACGCGTCACATTATCACGATACTGATGTGTATCATTATAAGATGTACGCTCGTAATTGTAGTTACGTCCATCCATTGCATTGTTTTTTGGTGTACCACATGCAGCTAATGCACTAGTAACTAACAAAGAAGCAGCAATCACTTTTACTTTCGTATTCAATACAAAAACCCCCTCTGTTAGAATGAGCTTCTCTACTGAAAAGCTCCCTCTTATGATGAGTAACAGAGAAGGTTTTTACACTGTTAATATTTCACTGGGAATTTTCTAGCACTTCATAAAAAAACTGCCTTTTCTTAATTAACAGGAATGCAAAAAAGGCGGGAATACTCCCGCCTTTTTAAACTTCTTCTTCGTCCTCTTCTTCTGAAACGGGCTCTCCAAATACATTTGGTGGATCTGGTTGATAATACATCGTTCCTGGCTGTGGTGCATATGCAGACTGAGTTGGTTGATAATATAAAGGATTCGCATATTGCGGACCGCCTGGTTGTGGACTATATAGTCTACTTTCTCCTCCGCATCCACAATCTTCCTCACCCTGCACAAGCGGCGGCATGTTATTATCCATTGGCATCATATTCTGGTTTGGCATAGACGTATGTTGCGGTCCAAACGGCGCTCCTTGCTGATATGGCATTTGATATGGATTTGGTTGTTGATAATACGGATTCGGCGGCATCATGGGCTGTTGATACGGCGTTTGATAGGGCATCATATTTGGTGGTTGATTGTTATCCATAATCGGCATCATATTCGGCATTTGATTGTTATCCATAATTGGCATTATATTCGGCATTTGATTGTTATCCATGATTGGCATCATATTCGGCATTTGGTTATTATCCATAATCGGCATTATATTCGGCATTTGATTGTTATCCATAATTGGCATCATATTCGGCATTTGATTGTTATCCATAATTGGCATCATATTCGGCATTTGATTGTTATCCATAATTGGCAT
>NZ_JASNGE010000109.1:0-404 GCF_030164735.1 Bacillus sp. RB3 | reverse complement strand
ATGATAAGGATCAACTAAAGAAACAAAAGCTTCCCACTCCTGCAAAATACAAAGCAGAATTTGAGTGGTTAAAAGAAGTTGATTCATTAGCTTTGGCAAATGCTCAACTAAACTTGCAAACTGCCTATAAAAATTTCTTTCGTGGTCAAAATGACTTCCCAACATTCAAAAGCAAAAAAGACAGAAAGTCTTATACAACGAATGTAGTGAACGGAAATATTATGTTGCTTAACGGTCATATCAAATTGCCAAAACTGAAAATGGTACGTATCAAACAGCATAGAGAAATACCACAAGGCCATATAATCAAGTCATGTACGATTTCTATGACACCTACTGGTAAATACTATGTGTCCATTTTGACTGAATACGAAAAAGAGATCGTACAAAAAGAAGTAGAAACA
>NZ_JASNGE010000108.1:0-412 GCF_030164735.1 Bacillus sp. RB3 | reverse complement strand
TTAATAGACAACCTAAACAATAAAGTTGTTCCACATTTACAAAAAAAATAATTAAATATAAGATGAAATAGGCTACATAAGGGAGGGTTATATGTTACATACAAAAAGATGGAGATTTTTTGCGGTTCTTTCTATTGTAGGTTTGATTTTACTAATTTTATTAAAAATCAACTTCATTTCAATTACTATCGCAACTTCTTCAGCTGAAAGAGGAAAGATTTTTGATAAAAATGGTGTAATACTAGCTACAAATAAGAAAGTTAAGTCTCTATATTGCACTTCTAATGATGAAAGGCTATCGAAACAAGATACATCAAACACACTAGCTTTTTTCAATCAATTTTCAAGCGAGTTTCAACATGATATTTCTACAGAGAACATAAAATCTCAATTACAACAATCTTGTAAAAAG
>NZ_JASNGE010000107.1:0-431 GCF_030164735.1 Bacillus sp. RB3 | reverse complement strand
GATGTTCCAGCAAATCACTGGTCTACAAAAGCAATTTATGATTTAACAAATCGTAAAGTAGTGCAAGGGTACGGAAATAATATCTTTGGCTTTGGTGATAATGTAACTCGTGGGCAAGTTGCTCGTATGATTTATATGTACGTAAAACCAGCAGATGCAGATGCTAGCTTCAAAAATCCTTTTACTGATATTAAAGGACATTTGTTTGAAAAAGAAATCTTAGCACTTGCTAAAGCAGGACTTGTAAATGGATTTGGTGATGGGAAGTATGGTCCAGATGATATTTTAACTCGTGAACAAATGGCACAAGTGCTTACAAATGCTTTTAAATTTAAGGCAACGAAAACAACAAAATTTGCAGATGTTGATAAAAATTCTTGGTCTTACGGTGCAATTAGTGCATTAGAGGAAAATGGGGTTACAATTGGTAC
>NZ_JASNGE010000106.1:0-439 GCF_030164735.1 Bacillus sp. RB3 | reverse complement strand
AAGATGTTTGAAACAGAACCTAATGCAGCGTCACCAGTACGTAAAGCAGACATAGCGTCTTGTGTGTTACGTGCCCCAACGTTTAATCCGCCTTCTTTGGCACGCATACGAGTAGCGATAGCTAAGCCAGCTGCATCGTCAGCTGCACTGTTGATTGATTTACCGCTAGATAAACGGTTCATAGATGTATTCATTTTGTCTTGGTTTTGTCGCATGTACTCTTGAGTACGCATGCTGTTAATGTTTGTATTAATTCTCATGTTAAGAACCCCCATTAATTTTTAATTATTTAAAAGAAAACTCTTTATATACTACAGAGAGTATATGTTCAAATGGATTATTGTAATAATTTAGAAACCATTTGTGGAGTTTGGTTAGCTTGAGAAAGCATGCTGATGCCTGCTTCGTTTAAAATTTTGAACTTTGTCATGTTAGACAT
>NZ_JASNGE010000105.1:0-461 GCF_030164735.1 Bacillus sp. RB3 | reverse complement strand
AAGAAGAAATAGGGAAAAGAAAGAGCAGCAAGTTGCAAGTTAAAGAGTTAAGGAAAGCAAAGCGCAAAAAGAATGTAAGTAAGGAGAAAGAGGTAAGAAAAAAAGCAACCTGTTGCAAGTTGAGGAGTTAAGGAAAGCAAGGCGCAAAAGAAATGTAGGAAGAAGAAATAGGGAAAAGAAAGAGCAGCAAGTTGCAAGTTAAAGAGTTAAGGAAAGCAAAGCGCAAAAAGGATGTCAGTAAAGGAAAATAGGTAAGAGGAAGAACAACCTGTTGCAAGTTAAAGAGTTAAGGCAAACAAAGCGCAAAAGGAATGTAAGTAAGAAGAAATAGGTAAGAGGAAGAGCAACCTGTTGCAAGTTAAAGAGTTAAGGAAAGCAAGGCGCAAAAGAAATGTAGGAAGAAGAAATAGGGAAAAGAAAGAGCAACCGTGTTGCAAGTTGAGAAATATATGGAAAGCAAA
>NZ_JASNGE010000104.1:0-464 GCF_030164735.1 Bacillus sp. RB3 | reverse complement strand
GAGGCAAAGATTTATGCAGAAGTCATTGGATATGGTGCAAGTTCAGACGCATACCATATCGTAGCTACACATCCGGAAGGTAAAGGTGCTTATCTTGCAATGAGAGCAGCTTTAAAAAATGCCAATATATCGCCTGAAGAAGTTGATGTTATTAGTGCCCATGCAACAAGTACAAAAGTGGGGGACATCTCTGAAACGATGGCTATTAAGCAACTGTTTGGAAAACAAGCTTATCAGATTCCGGTAACAGCTAATAAATCTATGCTTGGTCATATGTTAGGGGCAGCTGGTGGAGTTGAAGCAATTGCTTTAGCAATGAGCTTAAAGGAAGGGATAGTTCCTCCAACAATTAACTTAGAAAACCCTGATCCATTGTGTGATCTGGATTATGTACCATCTGTTGCTCGCCAAGTGAAAATAAATATAGGTCTATCTAACTCATTTGGTTTCGGAGGTCATAATGC
>NZ_JASNGE010000103.1:0-464 GCF_030164735.1 Bacillus sp. RB3 | reverse complement strand
TGGTATTATCCCCTATAGGTAGACAGTAAAAAAAGAGTCCATCTGATATGATGGACTCAATACTGTTTTATCTGGAGGGGATTTTTTTATGGCAAGAAAAGGACAATCATTTCAAAAATATACAGAAGAACTAAAGCGAGAAGCAGTTCGTCTTCGATTAGAAGAGAGAAAATCATTGCGAGAAATTCGTGAACAACTCGGTGTGAAGAGCGATGCCCAGATTATTGAGTGGGTAAAACGTGCGCAACAAGGGGAGTCCTTTGATGATCAACGTGGTGTCTGGAATCGAAAGAATTTTAATAGTCTAGAAGAAGAAAATGCTTATTTGAAGGCACAGGTTGAGTATTTAAAAAAGCGCAATCCAAATCTACACGGGAAGGAATGGTCCTAAAGAAAGAACGATTTTCTCTTATCGATTCATTACGCCAAGCCTATCCACTCCGATGGTTGCTTCAAATCGCGGA
>NZ_JASNGE010000102.1:0-491 GCF_030164735.1 Bacillus sp. RB3 | reverse complement strand
AAACAACAGGAAAGAAAAAGTATGGCATTTAGTCCATATGAACCAACTGGTTTATATGCAAAGCCAAATGAACAAATAACGATTAATGTAGAAGGTAATCAAGATATTCAGGTATATATTGGAACGTATTCGTATGATGCTTCTTGGAGAGAAGATTCTAAGATAAAATCATTTACATTAAAACCTGGTGTAAACACAATCCAATCTCCAAATGGGGGGCTGATTTATTTTTATAATAAACAGCAAGGAGGTAGCATTCGAACAACAATTACAACAGGTGGAACGACTACGCCTTTCTTTGAACTAGGAAAGCATACGAAACAAGATTTAATAAACATGCTGGACCAATATCCTAATGCACATGCAGTGGAGTTAAAAGGCGAACGTGTATTAATTACGGCCAGCCCTGCACGTGTTAAGAAATATTTGTTGGGTTCTAATACAGATCCTGTACAACTCTTAAAAAAGATGGATGAAGCTACTCGAATTCA
>NZ_JASNGE010000101.1:0-497 GCF_030164735.1 Bacillus sp. RB3 | reverse complement strand
AACGAGTAAAGGTAGCTAGAATTCATGAATACATATCAAATGCTAGAAAAGATTACTTGGACAAAATTTCAACTGAAATCATCAAAAACCACGATGTTATCGGTATAGAGGATTTGCAAGTATCGAATATGTTAAAGAATCATAAGTTAGCAAAAGCAATTAGTGATGTATCTTGGTCGTAATTTCGATCAATGTTAGAATACAAAGCAAAATGGTATGGCAAACAAGTCATTGTCGTATCGAAAACATTTGCTTCCAGCCAATTATGTTCTTGTTGTGGATATCAAAATAAAGACGTTAAAAATCTAAACCTACGTGAATGGGACTGTCCTTCTTGTCGTACACACCATGATAGGGATATTAACGCAAGTATCAATCTAAAGAATGAAGCAATAAGGCTTCTAACCGCAAGGACTGCGGGGTTAGCCTAATCAATTAGAGTTCGATAGAACTCTTTACTTAGGAATCCCTCACTTCTAAACGAAGTGAAAGTGGGG
>NZ_JASNGE010000100.1:0-511 GCF_030164735.1 Bacillus sp. RB3 | reverse complement strand
CAAGCGGTACTAACAACGATAAAGATATCGCATCTATGGACAAAGAGTATCAAGCATTAGCACAAGAAATTGATCATATTGCTGACAAAACAAATTTCAACGGTAACGCATTTTTAAGTGGTGGTGGGAAAGATATCACAATTCAGCTTTCTGACGCTTCAAATGATACAATGAAAATCACAGCTATCGATACAAAAGCTATAACAACTGCAACTTTAGCTACACCTACAGCTACAGGCGCAGATAAGGCTTTAAATGCAGCTTCTGCACCAGCTCAAATCACAGCTCTTGACACTGCTATTCAAGAAATTGCTGACGCTAGAGCAACTTTCGGTTCTCAATTAAACCGTTTAGACCATAACTTAAACAACGTAACGAGCCAAGCTACTAATATGGCAGCTTCTGCTTCTCAAATTGAAGATGCTGATATGGCAAAAGAAATGTCTAACATGACAAAGTTCAAAATTTTAAACGAAGCAGGCATCAGCATGCTTTCTCAAGCTAACCAAAC
>NZ_JASNGE010000010.1:0-188940 GCF_030164735.1 Bacillus sp. RB3 | reverse complement strand
TGAAGAAAATTTAGCCATAAAAAATGCACCTCCAATTGTTAGACTGTGTCTAACAATTGGGGTGCACTTCAAAATTTGTTAATGACTTTTGGTTTCTATAAAAAACCGCTCTAATCCTTCTTCCCAAGACGGCATTTGTGAAAAACCATTTAATCGTAGCATGTTATGTTGAAAGATAGAATATTTGGGCCTCGCAGCTGCAGCCCCGAATTCTTCCGTTGAAACAGGTAATACATTCACTTTCATATTGGCGTATGAAAATATCTTTTGTGCAAATTCAAACCAAGAGCATGAACCACTGTTTGATACGTGGTATGTACCGTATAAAGAAGTATGAATGAGCTTATTAATAACCATATTTAAATCCGCCACATACGTAGGAGAGCCAACTTGATCCGCTACAACGGATATTTCATCTCTTTCTTTTCCTAATCGCATCATCGTTTTCACGAAATTATTTCCATATTTACCATATAGCCACGATGTGCGAACGATAAAATATTTATTATGTAACTCTTTGACGAACTGCTCCCCCGCATACTTAGAGGCCCCATATATATTTATCGGCGCTGGACTATGAAATTCGTCGTATCCATCTGGTCTGGCACCTTGAAATACATAATCAGTACTAATATAAACTAGCTTCGCCCCTACTAATTGTGAAGCAACCGCTACATTTCGAGCTCCGATTGCATTTATTCTATACGCAAAATCCTGTTCTTTCTCCGCATGATCTACTTTCGTATAGGCAGCACAATGAATAATTATATGTGGTTTTATTTCTTGTACCACTTGTTGTATTCGGGATATATTTGTCACATCTAATAACTTTTTATCAAATGGATATATATCATATTCTTCAGAGTCTAACTCTTCAAATAGTTGCTTTCCTAATTGACCGTTTGCTCCTGTTATGATAACCCTCTCTTTCATTTAACATGCCCCTTACTAATCTTTTAGTGGTTTCCACCATTCCTTATTCTTTTCATACCATTTCACCGTCTCTTGTAATCCTTGTTCAAACGTGTATTTCGGTTCCCAATCAAATTCATTCTTCATTTTCTCTGCATCAATCGCATAACGACGATCGTGCCCTAAACGATCTGTAACATATTCAATGTCTTTTTTTGTTTTTCCTAAAAGAGTAATAATTTGTTCCACAACTTCTACATTTGTTTTTTCATTATTTCCACCTATATTATATACTTCTCCTACACGTCCCTTATGCAGAACAACATCAATCGCACTGCAATGATCCGTTACATGTAACCAATCTCTTACATTTAAACCATCACCATATAACGGTAGTTTTTTTCCTTCTAGTGCATTCGTAACCATTAATGGAATTAATTTTTCAGGATACTGGTACGGTCCATAATTGTTAGAACAACGCGTTACTATAACCGGTAATTGATATGTTTTATAGTAAGATAGAGCTATCATGTCCGCGCTCGCCTTACTTGAAGAATATGGACTATTTGGAGCTAACGGCGTTTTCTCTGTGAACTTCCCTGTTTTTCCTAAAGAGCCATACACTTCATCCGTTGATACTTGCACAAGTTTTATATGCGAATATTTTTTAACTAGTTCTAATAAAGTGACCGTCCCAATTACATTTGTATCATAAAAAGGAATCGGATTTTCAATACTACGGTCCACATGTGATTCGGCTGCAAAATTTACAATCACTTGTACGTTTCGCTCTTTTATAACGTGTTCTAATAGCTCTCCATTTTGAATTTCTCCCTTTACAAAAGAGTAATTCGGGTGATCCAGAAGAGATTTTACGTTATTTAAATTCCCGCTATATGTTAAGGCATCGTAATTAATAATTTTATATGTTTCATAACTTTGTAGCATGTAATGAACGAAATTACTTCCAATAAATCCAGCCCCACCTGTCACTAATATATTCATAAACAACGCTCCTACTTAAAAACTATCTTCATATTTCTCTAATAATGGTAATATCTGATCCTTATCGGACAATATAGGATCGGTTACTGGCCAAGGAATTGCTAAATCTTTATCTTCCCAAAGTAATCCTGAGTCATGCTCTGCGCTATAATATTCATCTACTTTATACATAACGATAGTATGCGGAACAAGCGTGCAAAATCCATGCGCAAACCCTTTTGGCACTAGTAATTGCCGATGGTTATCTGCACTTAAAATATATCCTTTCCATTGTTTAAATGTTGGTGATTTTTTTCGTAAATCAACGATAACATCATAAATTGCCCCTTGCATAACTTGAATGAGTTTCGTTTGTGCTTTCGGTTTTTTTTGAAAGTGTAGTCCCCGAATCGTTCCTGCCTTAGCCGAATAAGATACGTTATCCTGTACAAATGAATACGTTATCCCTAATGTTTCTAGCACCTGCTTATTATAACTCTCTGAAAAAAAGCCACGCTCGTCTCCAAACAACCTCGGTTCTAACAATTTTGCATCGGTAAAATTTGTTTCTACAACTTTCATATTCTCACCTATTCTCCGTTAAACTGTTTCCCAAAATTAATATCACGCGCTAACGTATTCGCCTTTTGAAGCGAAGCATGAGTTCCCGCATCAGTCCACCAGCCGCTCATTTCATTATAAGTAAGTACCCCTCGTTTTAAATACCAATTATTTATATCTGTAATTTCAAGTTCTCCCCGTGCAGAAGGTTTTAATTCTTTAATATAAGAAAAGACTTTCGAATCATACAAATAAATTCCCGTAACCGCATAAGAACTTTTCGGCTCTTTCGGCTTTTCTTCAATTTCAACTATTTTTCGGTTTTGAATATGTGCTACACCAAATCTTTCGGGATCTTCTACAGATTGCAATAGCACTTTCGCACCTTCTTTTTGATTTGCAAACTCTTCAACATACGGAAGAATATCATCTGAAAAAATATTATCCCCTAATATAACTACCATACGATCATTCCCGACGAAATCTTCACAAAGCCCTAACGCCTGTGCGATCCCGCCCGCTTTATCTTGCACACGATACGTAAAGGACACTCCAAATTCATGACCACTCCCTAAAAAGCTAACAACATCCCCCATATGCTCTTTACCCGTAATAATCATAATATCTGTAATATCGCATTGTTTTAGCTTATATACCGCATGATAAATCATCGGATACCGACCAACAGGAAGTAAATGTTTATTCGTTACTTTCGTTATTGGATATAATCTCGATCCAGTACCACCTGCTAAAATAATTCCTTTCACTTTTCATCTCTCCTTTATGATGGAGATAATATATCTTTGTAATGTTCTACAAACACTTTCCGGTACTTCTCATATGTATCCACATCAAACTCATCCCCGTTGTAATGAATACACCATAAATTTGCTTGATTTGGGATACCAATTAAATAACCAGCCCTTTGAAACTCTAAAGACTGTGACACATCATAAAAGTGAAACCCTTGAAACAAATCTTCTCGCCACGGAATATCATACTGCGTTGCCATGAATAAACCATCAATTGCCTGAACTGACAAAAATGGTTGATTACCATAAAAAACCTGATCTAAATTTAATAATTGATAATTCCGTCTTCTATACTCAATCACTTTCCCTACTAAATTTTTTCCTTCCCACCATATCCCGTTATTCGGTAAAAACTGAGCCCCAGCGACTCCTATTAAACCAAGCTTTTCATTTTCTTTAAAAAGAGATATAAGTGTAGAAAACATGTCTCGATTAATAAGATATGTATCTTGATGTATATACACTTTGTATTTCGCTGGATATGAAAGGGCTCGGTTGTATGCACTTGCCATACTTTGCGCATCTCGTATCGGAAAAATTTGCACGACATAACCAGAGGGAACAAAAATGTTTCTTATTTGGCTCTCACATTGTTTGAAAAGCTCCTCATTATTTACACAAACAACGACTAATATTGTATGATCTTTCATTTTTGTCCCCCCTTTTATTCTTCCTTATTTACATCTGACATATAGTGTTCCACAAATATTTTCCGATACTTTTCATAGTTCGTCATATTCACATCAAAATGATAATGGATACACCAAGCATCGCGCTGTACAGGTACACCGACTGTATATCCTGCTTTTTTAAATTCAAATGATTGAGATACATCATAAAAATCAAATCCGTCAAATAAGTCTTCTCGCCACGGAACATCATATTGTGTCGCCATTAATAAACCATCAATACATTCTACAGGAATAAATGTTTTTGATTCATGATACGGTTGTTCTAAACTTGCCATATAAAACAAATCATTCATATAACCAATGACTTTTCCTACAATTCCACGCCCTTCGTTCCATACGCCAGTCGGAGGAACATATTGCGCTCCAACCATCCCAATCATCCCAAGGTTTTCATGTTCCTCAAATAATTGAAGTAATCCGTATAAAAAAGCCCTATTTATAATAAAAACATCTTGATGTAAATACACTTTATACTTCGCTGGATGCGAAATGGCTTGATTGTATCCACTCGTCATACTTTTCGCATTTCGAATCGGCATAAATTGGACAATATACCCTGGCGGTACTAACAATTGCAATATATGTCGCACGCAGTTTGCATACAATTTCCGATCATTTATGCATGTAACAAATAATATTGTTTTGTCTGCAGCACTCATAATTGTGATTTTTCAGCTTCAATAATATACTGAAATACAACTGTCTCAGCCATGAAGCCACTTCCAAGACGATATTTTTTACAAATTCCATATAACTCCTCAATAAGCGGCTCATACATTTTATGATCAACATATACACGATCTACTTTACTAATTGAATATCCTGCTTTTAAAAACATTCTTAGCATTTCATTGAATGTAAAGAAACGAATATGTGTTTTATCTAATAAACCATATTCTGTATACGTCCAATTTCCAGCAAGTAAGGGAGCTAATACTGAAATATGAGCAACGTTTGGTATACTTGCTAAAATCATACCATTTTGCTTTATATATGGCTTAACCTTTTCAATCACAGCCCACGGATCAAATAAATGCTCTAATACATCCCCAAATAGGACGCAATCAAATTGCCCCTCCTCATAAGGAAGATCTATTTTTTCTATATCCCCTAAAATAACATGATCTAGTCTTTCCTTCGCTTTTTCTGCCGCCTCTGGAAATGCCTCTATTCCTGATACACGTGTACCGTTTTCTTTAATAGCTGCTCCCAATGTACCGCTCGAGCAACCAATATCAAGAACTTCTTTCCATTCCTTTTTTATATGCTTTAATAAATTCGGATTCGCTGCATTATAATAATGCTCGGATTTTTCTTCATATAAAGAACTTTTTTCGCGATTCATTTCACACACTCCTTATGCAAATTGAATTAGAAATATAAATCTCATATGAATTCTATAAAGTGCAGATTTTGTTCATCCCCCAATGATTATTAGCCCGCAAATAGCAGTATAAAATCTTTTATTTATATTGGTTACGTTACTGATACTCTAATATATAACCAATCTATTAGAGTTAGAATAGCGATAAATCATTTCTAAAAAACGAAACCTATTACACTTTATATGGTTTATCAAAAACTCCCCGAAAATATTTACGGTTATATTCAATTGCAGCATTATTCGGAACATAAGAAGCTGCTAATTCATTGTAATAATACGCTTTATCCTGCTCCCCTAACCTGCTATAACAAATACACATTTGTAAATAGGGTAGCCATGTGTAGCTAGCTGGACTATGGAAAGGACTTTCCGTTGCCATTGGTACTTCCGTGGCAAGTTTAAACCAAAATATCGCTTCATTATATTTTTCTTGTTCCATATATATATATCCTATTCTTGTACAATTCTCTCCTCTAGGGACGTCATACCGAAACGACTTCACACAAGATTCGATTGCCTTCTCCCACATTCCTAGCTTTGCATAGCAATCTCCTAACTTACCACATGCATAAATTTTCTCTTCATACCATCCTTCGTCTTGATTAAGAAATGTTTCATATAGAAGAACTGCATCATCATATTTTTGGTTATCCGTAGATTCATTTGCGTAATAAAATAAATCTCTCGGACTTAATTCTTCACCTGCCGCTACAGTATTTTGAAAAATTTTCAAATTACGATTTGTTACTTTTTTTTCTTTTTTATGTGTAATAGCAACATTACTACTAAAAACCTCACCAGAAATAGCTAAATACTCATGAACCTTTCCAAACCATTGAAATTGTTTTTCACGCTTTACAAGTCGATTTCTTTTTGTACAATATAAAGGTTTCCCGTTAGAATCCATTGCAAGATGATAAGGCATCGAAACAGCATCAATTTTAGGATCTAATTCTCTTTTTAAAAGTTTCAATGCTTCTTGAGCATCTTCTAATAAGACATCATCTGCATCTAGCCACAATATATACTCTTGCGTCGCTTTTGAAAAAGAAAAATTTCTTGCTGCTGCAAAATCATCAATCCACTGGAAATCATATATGTTAGAAGTGTATTTCTCTACGATTTCTTTCGTTCGATCGACGGAACCTGTATCAACTACTATAATTTCATCCACAATTTTTTCAACTGTTTCTAAACAACGGGCTATTGTCTCCTCCTCATCTCGAACAATCATACATAAACTAATTGTAATTCCTTGCTTGTTCAACATAATCACCCTCTTCCAAATCAATCATATGTTATACATATACTAAACTTTCCATTTTTTTAAATTGTTCAAGTAGTTTAAGATTTCTTTTCAATAATTCAAATGTCCGTGTCATTTTCTTTCGGTTTTGCATCTACTATATAATGAACGCTTTATGGAGGTGAATTTATGTCAAATAATAATTATTCAAATGGATTAAATCCCGATGAATCTTTATCAGCTAGTGCATTTGACCCTAATCTTGTAGGACCTACATTACCACCGATACCACCGTTTACCCTTCCGACTGGGCCGACTGGGCCGACCGGGCCGACTGGACCTACTGGACCTACGGGGCCGACTGTACCTACCGGGCCAACTGGACCTACGGGACCTACAGGACCTACAGGACCGACTGGTGGCACTGGGACTACTGGACCTACGGGGCCGACTGGTGGCACTGGGACTACTGGACCTACGGGGCCGACTGGTGACACTGGGGCTACTGGACCTACAGGGCCGACTGGTGACACTGGGGCTACTGGACCTACGGGGCCGACTGGACCGACTGGACCGACTGGACCATCTGGACTAGGGCTTCCAGCAGGATTGTATGCATTTAACTCCGCTGGGATTTCTTTGGATATTGGACTTAATGCTCCAGTACCATTTAATACTGTTGGATCTCAGTTTGGTACAGCAATTTCTCAATTAGATCCTGATACTTTCGTAATTAGTCAAACTGGATTCTATAAAATTACCGTTATCGTATACACTGCAGCAGTAAGTCTATTAGGAGGACTTACAATCCAAGTAAATGGGGTATCTGTTCCAGGTACTGGGGCCACTTTAATCTCAGTTGGAGCACCTATCGTTGTTCAAGCAATTACGCAAATTACGACAACTCCATCATTAATTGAAGTAATCGTTACAGGGCTTGGGCTATCATTAGCTGTTGGTACAAATGCATCTATTATTATTGAAAAAATCGCTTAATTTTTTACTTAGCAGTAAAACTGATATCAGTTTTACTGCTTTTTCAATTTCAAATTCAATCATGAAACATTCGCTATCTACATAATCATATTGTTGTATGACATTTTGCAGGAGGCACAAATATGGAAAGTAAATCTGCTGTTCAGCTTTATCTCGAATTGCTAAAGAAGACCATTTTATTTGAAATATGGTTAGAATATGAGGCATACTTACCCGCATCTCTACATATTTCAAAAGAACTAGAATTCGAGCCAGTTACAGTCCCCCTCCCTTTATTCATTAAGCAATATGCTGAAAACCATAACTTAAAAATTGTAAAACCAAATGTTTCAAAAAGTGAACGCCATGATGGAATGGATTGGCCAAGAGCAGCACATAGCATGATCGGTCGAGAACGTATGAACCAATTACAAGAGGCAATGGAAACCGTTGTTCGTGAAAATATAGAGGGAGATTTTATTGAAACAGGTGTATGGCGCGGAGGATCGTGCATTTTTATGAATGGTTTTTTACAAGCAAACAACATTACAAATCGTAATGTGTGGGTCGCTGATTCATTTGAAGGTTTGCCAGCACCGAATCTAGAACAATATCCAAAAGATTACGGTGATTATTTGCACACATTCGATTATTTACGCGTCTCTTTAGAACAAGTACAAGAGAATTTCAAAAAATATGATTTACTAAATGATCAAGTGAAATTTTTAAAAGGCTGGTTTAAAGATACTTTACCAACAGCACCAATTGAAAAAATAGCAATTGCACGGCTTGATGGTGATATGTACGAATCCACAATGGATGGTCTCGTGAACTTATATGATAAAGTTTCTAAAGGTGGCTATATAATTATCGATGACTACGGGCTACCGCCATGCGCTGAGGCTGTGACAGACTTTAGAAACCAACGAAATTTAAAAGCCCCTATTACTAAAATTGATGTATTTGGCGTTTATTGGAGAAAAGAATAAAAAAGATTTAATCTATAGGAGATTTCATTTTCACTCATCCTTCTCTCACTTCTAATCCAATTAAGTATTCTTTTTCGGAATCTCCTTACATATAACAATTGTTTTCCTGTGTTCTCTCAATACAAATTGAAAATTTTATTAATAGATTTACTACATCTTCTCATACAAGAAAGGGGTATACTCATGAGTGAACTTAACAAAGAAATGACTTTACTCCCCCCTCCTGAACTCGTCCAATATGTAGGTGGCGACTTCAAAAAAGTTGGAAAAGAGTTCCTAAAGCATTTTATTCAAATTGGCGCTTTAAAACCAAATGAAAAAGTATTAGATGTAGGCTGCGGCGTCGGTCGAATGGCTGTACCATTATTGAATTACTTAAATGATGATGGAGCGTATTATGGATTTGATTTGTTTAAAGATGGAATTACTTGGTGTCAAAATAACATTTCAACTATGCGTAATAATTTTCACTTTGAACATGTTGACATATACAATCAATTCTATAATCCAGAAGGAAAAGAAGATGCCTCTCAATATCGTTTCCCCTATGAAGACGGGACATTCGATTTTATCTTTTTAACTTCTGTATTTACGCATCTTCTCCCAAAAGAATTAGAACATTACGTATCTGAAATTGTACGTGTATTAAAAAAAGACGGGAGATGTTTCATTACATTCTTTCTTATAAATCCTGAATCGTCCTATTATTTAAATGCAGGACAAAGTACATTAGGTTTTTATCATCGAATCGAAAATTGCTACGTTGTAAATAAAGATATTCCGAATTTCGCAGTTGCTTATCCTGAGACAGATATTTGCAATCTATTGAATAAGTACGGCCTAGAAATAATCAATAAGCCGCATTACGGTTTATGGTGCGGCAGACATGAATATACAAGTTACCAAGATATTGTTCTTACAAAAAAAAGCTTCTGAAAGGAAGTTATGTATGATGAATGAAAAAAATCCACCTCTCGTTTCCATCCTTATTCCCACTTATAATCGGCCTCATTATTTCAAAATTGCTCTAGAAAGTGCATTGGCACAAACTTATTCTAATATTGAAATCATCATCGGAGATGATAGTACAAATGATGAAACAGCAACTTTAATACGCGAACAATACTTACCAAATTATAAAAATATAACATACATTCGAAATATCCCTACTCTAGGACAATTTCACAATGACCTTATGCTCATAGAAAAATCAAATGGTGAGTATATAAATTTTTTAATGGACGATGACGTGTTTTATAAGCATAAAATACAAAAAATGATGACCTATTTTGAGCAAGATCCCAATAAAAATCTTGCTCTTGTTACTTCTTATCGAGTACGCATTGATGATCATGGAAATCTAATAGGTGATTCCCATCCAACACAAAAGTTATATAGTGAAGACACCCCATTAAACGGGATATTTTTAGGTAATTGGATGTTAAAGGGTGGACACAACATTATCGGTGAGCCTACAACTACCTTGTTCCGAAAGGAATTGCTCACTGAACCTTTTGGCACCCTTAAAGAGCGACAATATTCTTGTAGTGTTGATATGGCCTCATGGATTTCTTTACTTTCTAAAGGAAATGCAATATACATTTCTGAGCCTTTAAGTCAATTTCGCTACCATGCTGGACAACAAATACACAATAAGCTCCTTCAAGGTTGTGAAGATTTCACACACCTCGTTATAACAGCAAAAGAATATGGCTTTTTACAAAATACTACAGACTATAGAGCAGCTCTACTTAGTGCTTACCAATGGTGTAAAAGTTCCTTAAAATACTATCTTCATCAACTAGATATTTTTCCTGACGCACATGTACGTCTTTCCCATTGTTTGGATATAATTATTAAAGAGTTAAACAATTAAACTACTCTGCAAAATTAAAAGTGTATGGACTATATGTGAATCATTCGTATAGTTCATACATTCTTTCTCATACTATAAAGTGAAACTTTAATCAGCTCTCACCAATCGGGCTTTTACGGGCAGTTGATCCCCCACCTAACTTCTTCGCTTTCGCTGAATTTTGAGGTAGGGGTCTTACTGCCCATTAATGCGGGATAAAATCCATTACTATAAAGAGCAGTAGAAAGGAATACCTACATTGAAAGATCCAAATTCTCAATATCAAATAGACTACGTATTACTATTTATTTTATTTGCCATTGGGATTGTTAGTTGTTGTGCTATTGCAAGTGCGCAAGCCTCTTTACCGCCATTTTTACAAAACGTCAATTTTGTACTAAAGCAAATCCAATGGTATTTCATTGGATTTATAGCCATTGGTGTTATTATGATTATCGACTTCGATCGTTATCAAAAAATTGCTTGGTATTTGTACAGCTTTGCAATGGTACTACTTATTGGACTAGAACTTCAAGTACCAGGTGCCGTTACAATTAAAGGCGCTACCGCTTGGTACAGGCTCCCAGGCATCGGAAATTTTCAGCCTTCTGAAATTATGAAATTATTTTTAATTATCGTCATTGGACGAATTATAGCAAACCATAATGAGAAATATTTTTCCCAAACAATACATGACGATTTTTTACTACTTGGAAAAATATTTGCAACAAGTTTGCCACCACTACTACTCATCGCAAAGGAACCAGATTTAGGAAATACAATGGTCATTTCAGCGATGCTTGCAGCAATGATACTAGTTTCTGGCATACGATGGCGTTTTATTTTCGGATTAGTTTCAGCTACTTTCGTTGCTGGAACTACATTAATATATATTTTTTTTACTCACACAGATTTCTTTAAAGCACACATTTTAAAAGAATATCAATTAAATCGCTTCTACGGATGGTTAGCACCTTACAAATATGATGCACAAGGCTATCAATTAAGACAAGCATTCTTAGCGACTGGATCCGGAGAAATGCAAGGAAAAGGGTGGGAAAATGGACAAGTATATTTTCCAGAACCACATACAGATTTTATTTTCACTAATGTCGCTGAACAATTTGGATTTCTAGGCGCAAGTGTCAT
This sequence comes from Bacillus sp. RB3, assembly GCF_030164735.1. Classification (NCBI taxonomy): domain Bacteria; kingdom Bacillati; phylum Bacillota; class Bacilli; order Caryophanales; family Bacillaceae; genus Bacillus; species Bacillus sp. RB3. The sequence goes on along the minus strand of NZ_JASNGE010000010.1, from coordinate 177,381 downwards.
TATTTCTCTTTTTTTCTTACTCATTTTTCGAATGATTCATATTGCTTTAGAAAGTAATGATCCTTTCGGTAGTTACATTTGCGCTGGTACAATCGGAATGTTTACTTTCCAAGTATTCCAAAATATCGGGATGACAATCGGATTACTCCCCATTACAGGGATAACATTACCTCTTATGAGCTACGGAGGAAGTTCACTGCTTACATACATGATTGCGATTGGATTCATTTTAAATGTTCGCTCAAGAACGAAAATCTTTATGTTTAAATGAACAACACAAAAACGCTATATTTTTATCTCTATCCTTTTTTAGATATACTAATGAAAAATACGATGGAGGTTTAAATATGAAATATGACATTATAGGAGATATTCATGGATGCTTCCAAGAGTTTCAAAATTTAACAGAGAAGCTAGGATATAACTGGAGTAGCGGTCTACCGGTTCACCCTGACCAACGTAAACTTGCATTCGTTGGCGATATTACAGACCGTGGTCCTCATTCATTACGTATGATTGAAATTGTATGGGAACTTGTCATACATAAAAAAGAAGCTTATTACGCTCCTGGAAATCACTGTAATAAACTATATCGATTTTTTCTTGGGCGTAATGTAACAGTCGCTCACGGACTTGAAACAACTGTTGCTGAATATGAGGCACTTCCTCCTAATAAGCAAAACATTATAAAAGAAAAGTTTATCACTCTTTATGAACAATCACCGCTCTACCACATACTAGATGAAAAAAGAGTAATCGTATGTCACGCTGGGATTCGGCAAGATTACATAGGAAGACGAGATAAAAAAGTACAAACCTTTGTATTATATGGTGATATTACAGGAGAAAAGCATGCCGATGGCTCACCTGTCCGTCGCGATTGGGCGCAAGAATACAAGGGGCAAGCTTGGATTGTATATGGACATACACCAGTAGCAGAACCTCGATTCGTCAATCAGACAGTCAATATTGATACTGGTGCTGTATTTGGTGGCAAATTAACCGGATTACGTTATCCTGAAATGGAGACTATCTCTGTCCCTTCTTCTTTACCTTTTGTCGCTGAGAAATTCCGTCCAATTTCATAACTACCTTACTTAGCGAGAAATTACCATATTATTTAGGCAGATTTCATATGAAACTAGGTAAAGTAATTAAAAAAAGATGCAATAAAGTGCATCTTTTTTTAATTACACTACATATAATGTCGCAGGAGGTGACAGAATGAAGAAAAAATCTTCTAAACAAAAAAGAAAATTCCCCCCTTTATATCTGCCCATGTACGGAATTAACAACTGGTGTAGTATTCGGGCTGCAGCGATAGAAGAACTGGAAGAACAAGAGTCATCAAAAAAAAGCAAAGTAAAACCAACATATGTCTCTTTAGAAAATGCTGTGATGAGCCGCATAATCGATCGCAGAAAAATAAAGATGCAACAAAAAAATAAACAGCTTTCAAATCAAGATGAACAGATACTACATTCTAACCAAACAGAAGAAAAGACGGAAGAAAATATTTCTGTAGCAATGAATAAAAAAGTGGAACCAGAAATTCCAGCTGCTATTATAAACAAAGTAAAAAAAATAAAAGAAGCATTAGCTTCATCGAATGATATACAAATTGAAAAACCACTCATAATTGAGACACCTACACCTGAAAATACAAAAGTTAAAAGGGGCGGCCGATATGCATATGCAGAGGGGCTTCACTCTCATGCGGAGGGCATGGCAGCACATGCGGAAGGCTTATTAACACACGCAAAAGGTTCTTTCTCTCATGCAGAAGGATCAAACTCAAAAGCAACTGGACATAGTTCGCATAGTGAGGGAAGTGAAACGACAGCAGGCGGGGCTTATTCTCATGCGGAGGGTAAACAGACAATTGCTTTAGGCGAAGCAGCACACGCAGAAGGAAACGCAACTATCGCTAACGGATCCTCTTCTCATGCGGAAGGTCATCATACATCAACAGCTCATTTTGCAGGTAGCCATATTATGGGGCGCTTCGGCACTGCAGAAGAAGCTTATTCTTGGTTTATTGCAAATGGTGTAAGCGACACCGACCATAATATCGGGGCTAAATGGCTTGCTCATAATGGAGAAATGTACATTGAGGGCGCGTCTTACAATGCAAGCGGAACGGATTTTGCACAAATGTTTGAAACCGAAGGTTATAAACCTATTGATGTCGGTTATTTCGTTACATTTAGTAACGAAGAAAAAATTCGGATAGCTACTTCACGCGATTCGTTCATTTTAGGAATATCTAGTGCAACCCCTGCCCTTATAGGAAATAGCGGGGCTTTAAGTTGGCAAAAACGTTATAAAACAGATAACTTTGGAAAACGCCAATATGTATGGACGGAAGCCGAAGAAATACAACCTCTTTTAAATACAGAATGGGATCCAACTTGCAAATATGTAGCAAGAAAAGATCGCGCCGAGTGGCTTCCTGTCGGATTAATTGGACAAATGTTAGTACGTGATGACGGCACTTGCGAAGCACATGGATATTGTCGTCCAAATGACAATGGCATTGCTACAAAAGCCGAAAGTGGATTTTTCGTTATAAAGCGTACGGGTGAAAACCAAATTTTAATATTATTCCGCTAAGAAAAAAGGGAACAAAATTCTTTATAATATAAGAATTTTGTCCCCTTTTTAAGTATGCCGCAACACTTCTTGCATATCGCTTGGAAGCTTTATAGTGAAAGACATCTCTTTCTCTAAAATAGGATGATAAAACGTCAAAGATTTACTATGAAGTGCTTGCCGTTTCATTTCATCCCTTCTCCCTCCATATAAGCTATCACCAAGTAACGGATGTCCTATATGAGCCATATGCACACGAATTTGATGCGTTCTTCCTGTCTCAAGCTCAAGCGCTACATGTGTCTTATGATATGTACTATCAATTACCTTAAAATGAGTAACTGCCCTTTGTCCATCCTCACAAACCGTTCGCTCAATAATGCTATCAGATTTTCGACCAATTGGTGCATCAATCATTCCTTCTCGTTCTACAATCTTTCCGTGAACAATTGCTTCATACGTTCGTTTCACAGCTTTTTGTTGATGCTGCTTCGATAAAAGATGATGCACGAAACGATTTTTTGCAATAAGCATAAGCCCCGAAGTATCACGATCTAAACGTGTTACGATGTGCACTGTACTTGCAAGGTGCTGCTTATTATAATGAGATAAAAGCGCATTGGCAACACTCCTTGTCGGATGTTCTCTAGACGGAATCGTTGACATGTTCGCCTCTTTATTAATGATAAGAACCGCGTCATCTTCATATACAATGCTTAAAGGGATATCTTCTGCCATCATCCCTTCACTTCTTTCCTCAACTGGAAAAAAGACACGTAATTCTTCACCAGCACGCAACTGATGACGAACACTCGCATGTTGACCATTTACTTCAATTGCCCCGCCGTGAAACTTTATATCCGTTAAAGCGGCTTTAGAAATACATTTCGTTTTCAAAAATTCCCTAACTAAAGTTCCCTCTTCAGCCGGACCTATATCCCATTTCAATGTAAATCTGTTCAAATATATAACCCTTTCTATTTATCTGCAACAAACGAGTCACGAACTCGTTTCCAGAACGGGAATGGACGGAAACGAACAAATCGTACTTTCTCGTTTGCGACGCGATACTGGATTGATTTCACATCTTGATGAACCATCGTTAAATGATCCACTGTAATTTGTAAGTTCATTCCTGCAGCTGGCTTTAACACACATGTATGATGCTTCGGCAATACAAGTGGCGATCCTACAGTACGAAATACACGATTGTTAATGGACGCCATTTCTGCAATTTGTATCGCTTCAATAGATGGGTGAATAATCGCTCCGCCAAGCGCTTTATTATACGCGGTACTTCCTGAAGGAGTAGAGATACAAAGGCCGTCTCCGCGGAATGTTTCAAAATATTCTCCGCGTATTTCTACTTCTGTTACTAATGTACCTTCTGCACTTTTTACAGTCGCCTCATTCATCGCTAAATACTGTGACTCTTTACTTCCATTCACATAGCGAATAATAACTTCTAAAAGCGGATATTCCACCACTTGGAATGGTGTTTTCGCAATTGCAATTACTAATTTCTCTACTTCTGTCGGTAACCAATCTGCATAGAAACCTAGATGTCCTGTATGTACACCAACAAATGCTGTTTCATCCAATCGATTATAATAACGATGAAACGCATATAAAAGCGTTCCATCTCCCCCAACAGAAATTACAATATCGGGTTCCTTTTCATCCATTATAAATCCAAAATCTAGCAAGTACTCTTTCATCGTGCTTGCCAGTGTATCTGATGATTGATCTCCCTTTGACATAATTGTAAATTTCATCGCCCAACACCCTTTAGTTTATGATTCAGAATCTTTCGTTTCTTGCTTTCTTGAAAAAGCCTTTTGCGCTTCTTGAATTTCAAGACGAATAGAAGACATTTCTTCATCTAATAAAAACGCCGCTTCAGCTGCACGTTGCAACCTTATTTTAATATCTTCAGGAAAACGTCCACTATATTTATAATTTAAAGAATGCTCAATTGTTGCCCAAAAGTTCATTGCTAGCGTGCGTATTTGGATTTCTACCAATACTTTTTGTTCACCCTGAATCGTTTGAACAGGATAACTAATGACAACATGATAAGAACGATAACCGCTATCTTTCTTTTGCGTAACATAATCACGTTCTTCCACGATTTCAAAGTCATTTCGTTTTCGAAGATATTCTACAACAGGCTTAATCTCATCAACAAATTGACACATCATTCTAAGCCCAGCAATATCCTGCATATCTTCTCTCAATCGGTCTAGCGGTACATTTCTCTTCTCCGCTTTATCAATAATACTTGCAACCGACTTTACCCTTCCTGTTACAAACTCAATTGGAGAATGCTCTGTTAACATTGCAAATTGAGTACGCATTCCTTTTAGTTTCACTTTCAGCTCTGCCACCGCTTGGTGGTAAGGTGCTAAAAATTCTTCCCAATTTCGATTCATTTCAACCACCACCAAAATCAATCCATTTGCTTATAGAAATACTTTTTCTACAGCAGTTACTAGTTCTTCTCCGTAATTTGCATTACCTTCAATATTTTCAACTAAATATTCTACTTCTTCTTTTAATCCTTCTAATTCCATTTCAATGTCATTCACGCGAACGAACATAACCACATCGTTATTCATCGCTTCATGCATTGCTTCCCAGCATGTGTGCGGAATACTTACATAAATGAAAGATGATTCATTTTCTAAGATATATAAAAATAATAAATTGTCTGAGTCTACAAGTACGTGATTACGCGCACTTAACTCCTTTACCTCTATTTCACTATTTTCCGCACAAAAAATAAGAGCATTCTCTCTCTTTTCTACGCTCTTAACTTGGATTTTATTTTGCATGCTCTAACTCCTCCATCTCAACTTCCTGTCTTACTTAACAGTATTATTGTATCATAACATGGACGCAAACAAATAAAACATTGAACCAAATTTATGAAAAAGCGATAATGTGTAAAGAATTATTTTTCAAAAGGAGATTATACAATGACACAAGAAATTGAAATTGAATTCAAAAATATCGTTACAAAAGAAGAATTCGATACATTATGTAAATCGTTTTCTATTGAAGCATTTACAAAACAAGTGAATCACTACTTTGAAACACCTGACTTCTCGTTAAAAGAAGCTGGCTCTGCACTTCGTATTCGTCATAAAGGAGAAACTTATACGTTAACGTTGAAACAACCTGCAGAAATCGGTTTATTAGAAACGCATCAAGTCGTAACAGAAGACGAAGCAAAAATGATGATGGAAACTAACACAATCATTCAAGGAGCAGTAGTAGATCAATTACACAAATTACAAATTCCTGTTTCTGCTTTAACATATATGGGTAGTTTAACAACAGAAAGAGCAGAAACATTATTTAAAGGCGGAACGCTTGTCTTTGATCATAGTTTCTATTACAATCACGATGATTATGAAATTGAATTTGAAGTGCAAGATGAAGAAACAGGAAAAGCTGCATTTATTGATTTATTAACGCAACATAACATACCTGTTCGCCATACAAATAACAAAGTAAAACGCTTTTTCCTTGCCAAACAAAACAAAGCACGCTAAAGTGAAAATTCCACTAGTGAATATGTTTCACTAGTGGATACATCTCACTAAAAAAGGTTACACCCGTAGAATAAGCAAAGAATCTTTGAGAAGGCTGTTTATTTGCCCTCTCGAACATTCCATTGCTACAATAGATATACATTTCATGGAAAAAGGAGTTTATAAAGGATGAGCAAGCAACCGATGACACCATTTGAAGCAATTGGCGGTGAACAATGCATTGCAATATTAGTAGATACATTTTATTCCTATGTCAGTAAACACCCTGACTTATCTCCCATCTTCCCGGAAGATTTAACAGAAACCGCTAGGAAGCAGAAGCAATTTTTAACCCAATATTTAGGTGGTCCTAATTTGTACACTGAAGAACATGGTCATCCTATGTTAAGAGCACGCCATCTCCCGTTTGAGATTACCCCAAAACGAGCAGAGGCTTGGCTATCATGTATGGAGCAAGCAATGGATGATACTGGAGTGCATGGTCATATAAGAGAGTTTGTTTTTGAACGTTTAGCATTAACCGCTCAGCATATGGTTAATACTCCAAACGAAACAGGTGAAGTGTAATGGATAAGCAGGAAGCAAAGCATATAAATATGCCATCTCCTTCCGCATGCGAGCATAAGTCTGTAGAAGCATATTTATTTATTGATCCACTTTGTAAAGATTGCTGGGAAATTGAGCCTTTTATTATTAAACTATGGCTTGAATACGGGAAATACTTCTCTATTCGTCATATCGTAACAGGGAAAGTGGATGGAACGAACGCTTCCTCACACAAATGGAATAAACCTGCTAATATTCGATTTGTGTGGGAAAAGACAACCAGTTTACAAGGTTTTTCATGTGATGGAAAGGTACATATGCAAGAAGCATCGTCAACACCATATTTAGTTTCGATGGCAATTAAGGCAGCGGAGTTGCAAGGCCGAAAAGCAGGTTCGAAGTTTTTGCGAAAACTCCAAGAATACATTTTCCTTGAAAATGTATCAAACCCTGATTGCGAACTATTACTTGCATGTGCGAGAGATAGCAATATTGATGTAGAAGAATTTAAAAAAGATCTACATTCTGCTAGTGCAAAAAAAGCTTTCCAATGTGACTTGAAATTCACGAATGAAATGCATATTACAGAAATACCTTCCCTCGTCTTTTTTCATGCGAACTCAGATGAAGAAGGTATTAAAATCGCTGGAAATTATTCCTACGATGTATACGTACAATTATTGAAAGAACTTGTAAAATGTGAAATTGAGCCAGAACCATTACCACCTTTAGAAGTGCTACTAGAAGCAACACAATTTATATCTTCAAAAGAAGTAGCATTTATTTATGACTGTCCGCAACAAGAAATTGAACGCGAACTAAAAAAATTACAACTGAAACGAAAAGTACAAATGATAGAAGTAAAATGCGAACGTTATTGGAAATGGATAGCAAAAGAAAAAGACCTGGTGTAAACACCAGGTCTTCTTCTTTACGGCTTATAAAAATATTAAAGGGGATGGGAGAAATTTTCACGTTCAAACAAAGGGGTATATGTTTGTATGTGAATTCGTTCACGCTTATTATATTACAAGATTCGACGTCAGATGACAACCCCTTTTGTCGAATTTCACACTTTTGTCACATTCTAAACGTTTTCATTTTTGAATAAGCTATAAAAAAGGTCATTTAGGGGGTTTATTTATGAAAAAATCTTATATTGCTCTTCTCTTTCTAGCTGTCATCGTTTCTTTTTTCTTGTACATCCTCTCTCTACTACAAGCTTTTCCTAAAATTATTGCCTTACCTCTTTTATTCGGAATCATCGTTATCACACTCTCTTATTTCAATTATAAAAAACGATTCAAAGGGTTTTAATTTCAAAAATCAGCCGTCAAGCTATCCTTTCAGTTAGAAAAAACAAAAAAATCCACCTTTCTCTTCAACAAATATCGACATTAAATCTATTCAACAAAAAAGACGAGGATACAATCCCTCGTCTTTTTCATTACTTTTCTTCAAATAATAATGCTTCTAATTCATTTAATTTCTCTTCAAATACTTGTAGCGCCTCTTTTACTGGTTCAGGAGATACCATATCTACTCCTGCTTTTTTCAGCACTTCAATTGGATAATCAGAGCTTCCTGCTTTTAAGAACTCGTTAATATAACGTTCTACTGCTGGTTGTCCTTCTTCTAAAATCTGTTTAGATAGAGCTGTCGCTGCACTAAATCCTGTTGCGTATTGATATACGTAATAGTTGTAGTAGAAGTGTGGAATACGAGACCATTCTAAACCAATCTCTTCGTCGATTACTAAAGCGTCACCGAAATATTTCTTATTTAAATCGTAGTAAATTTCCGTTAGCATGTCTGGCGTGACAGCATGTCCTTCTTGTACTTTCTTATGAATAATATGTTCAAACTCTGCAAACATCGTTTGACGGAATACAGTACCACGGAACCCTTCTAAATAATGATTTAATAAATATAGACGCTCTTTCTTATCTTCTGTCGTTTTTAATAAATAATCATTTAGAAGTGCTTCATTACAAGTAGATGCCACTTCTGCTACGAAGATGGAATAATCACCATATACGTGCGGTTGTGTTTTTCTTGTATAGTAACTATGCACCGAATGACCAAACTCATGAGCAAGTGTAAATAAATTATTTACATTATCATGCCAGTTCATTAAAATATACGGATTTGTTCCATATGCACCAGATGAATATGCCCCGCTTCGTTTTCCTTTATTCTCATACACATCTACCCAGCGATTTTCATATGCCTCTTTCAAAATATCAACATATTCATCACCAAGTACGTTTAAAGATTTTAATAAAAGGTCTTGCGCTTCTTCGTATTTCACATTCATTTTCACTTCTGGTACAAGTGGTGTATATAAATCATACATATGAAGCTCATCAAGTCCTAGTGCACGCTTACGAATATCGATGTAACGGTGTAATAAATGTAAGTTGTCATTTACTGTTTCAACGAGTTGATCGTATACTGCTTCCGGAATATTATTATTGCTCAATGCAGCTTGGCGAGCAGAATCATATTTACGAACACGCGCATTGAAATTATTACGTTTCACTGCTCCACTTAACGTACTTGCGAATGTGTTTTTAAATTTTCCGTACGTTTCATATACAGCTTTAAATGCATCTTTGCGAACACGAGGATCATCACTTTCTAAAAACTGAATGTAACGGCCATGTGTAATTTCTATTTCTTCTCCGTCTTCCCCTTTAATAGATGGGAATTTTAAATCCGCGTTATTCAACATACCGAATGTATTGCTTGATGAACTCATTACTTCAGACGCTTCCGCTAATAAAGCTTCCTCAGCTTCTGATAATACGTGCGGGCGTTGACGTGTAATTTCTTCTAATGCATGTTCATATACACTTAAATCTCTATTTTCCTTCAAGAATGTTTGCAGTGTATCTTCTGAAATCGATAAAATTTCAGGAACAATATACGCTGTGCTACTAGATACTTGTGAATATAAATTTGTTGCGCGATCATTTAATGCTTGATATACAGAGTTTGTTGTATCTTGATCGTAACGCATATGAGCATATGTATATAACTTACCTAATCGCATTGAAATTTCATCTTCATATTGCAATGCCTCAAGTAAATTGTCCGCAGAGTCACCAAGTTTCCCTTTAAATTCAGTTAACTTCGGCAATAGCTCTTTAATAGCTTGGAATTCTTTTTCCCATTCTGCATCCGTTTGGAAAATATCTTCTAATCGCCACGTACTTGCTTCTTCAATCTCGTTGCGATCTGGTAATGCTTTCGCTTTGTTTTGTTCAGACATTCTTTAAGCCCTCCTTTTAATATCTCTACTTAAGTACAATTCGTTTTTTCTTATGTAATTCCTTCACAATCATTCTTTATTATATCCCCTTTTCCTCCTCTCATGTTAAAATTTGCCTCAAATAAAGATAGCGCATGTATTAAGCAAATCTCATCATGTTTCATAATTTCCTCCTCTGATTTTAACATCACGACATCCCTTATTTTCCGGTACGTATAAGTTCCCACTTTACACAAAACACCTATATAGCATAAAAATGTCATATATTCAGTAACTGCCACTTTCCATATGTGCTTTGAAAAGTACGGAAGTATCCGCCTTTTCGTATACCTTTTTGCATAACTACACACGTATTGAAGAGAAATACACTCTCCCACTGCAAGCTCCCCTATACACTTCATATAGAGGAAAGCTTGCCATATAAATGGGTTTGTTTGTAAAGCAAATGCAGAAGGGAGTGGAACACCAATTTCAGAAGGAAAGCTTGCTGGGGTACATTTAAATTGATATAAGAGGCGTAATAATGACTTATAATTATAATTCCAAATCGGCAGGGCATTTTTGCGGAAGTAGTTCTTTCTCTTCTCCCACTCTTCACCCAATCTTTCTTTCCCGAAAGGAACGGGAGAAAAAAGCATTTCAAAAGTAGTCGTATCAGTTGGTAAATATATAGTATGTGAGAAAAAAACATTTGTAGAAAAGGGAGTGACAAATGCACATTTCATAAATGATTTTTGTTTCGGACAGAAGAAAATAAGAAGTGGCTGAGGATAAGATTGTAAGGAGAAAGCCATAAGTGAGGAAAATTTCATCCAATATGCAGATTGCTTTTTCAATTGATTTCCACCAACGATCCAAATGACCTGTATACCAGCTTGCCAATACGAATATGTTCTTTTGTACAGCTGCTCTATAGCGAGGTTTGCACATTGGTATTCAATTGCAATTTTTCTGCCCGCCCTCTCTACAAAAACATCTGGTCGTTGCTTAATTTCTGGAAGGTAGTACTCTATATCCACCTGAAAGTTTTGACGCTTGAACCATCTATATAACAATTCTTTACCATGCATATGATACGTTGATTCCGCTTCATAAAAGGCAAGACATGAATTCACTTTTTTATGAGCAAAATGCCAACTTTTTTGTTTCCCTAATTTCATTTGCACTTCCTTTCCACAAGCTACACAAAAGAATCGTTCTTGTTGACACATACGGCGCAAAAGCTTTTCATTACAATTATAGAGTAAATGAATTTTCTCTCCGTTTTCTCTTTTAGCGATAAATATCGTAATCACACCCTTTCAGCTCCTTATATTCTACAATTTGTTACAAATTCCTTTTAAAAAAGAGATGTCCCAATTTCGGACATCTCTTTTTATAATAAAGGTGATAATAAGCGGTATGTTGATTCAACAATTCGTCTATGAAGACGTCTTTTATGAAAATGATCAACATGAATTTCACTTGATTCTTCTAAATCATCTTTAAAGTCTTGAACAAGTTTTCGAATGCTATCTGTATCATATAAAAAGGCATTTACTTCAAAATTCAAATGAAAACTTCTCATATCCATATTAGCTGTCCCAATTGAAGCTAAATCAGAATCGACGATGACAACTTTACTATGAAGAAAACCTTTTTCATATTCATATATCTTTACACCTGCATCTAAAAGCTCTGGGAAGTAAGATCTCGATGCGTAAAAGACAGTACGCTTATCCGGTTTACTCGGCATTAATAAACGAACATCAATACCAGCAAGTGCAGCAACCTTTAATGCGGATAAAATATCATCATCCGGAATAAAATACGGCGTTGCAATCCAAATGGATTTCCGAGCAGAAGCAATCATGGCAAAATATAAATGCTTAATCGTTTCCCATTTATTATCAGGCCCACCTGCAACAAGCTGCACGCCTCCCCAATGCTCCCCCTCAACTGCTTTCGCTTGTAAATATTCAGGGGCTAGCACAGCCTCACCAGTCATATAAAACCAATCTTGAAGGAAAATAAGCTGCAAACTTTGTACAGCTTCACCACGCAAATATAAATGTGTGTCTCGCCAAAAGCCGAAGTACTTATCCTTCCCTAAATATTCATCACCAATATTTAATCCACCTACAAAGCCTTCATTTCCATCAATAATAACGATTTTTCGATGATTTCGATAATTAATTTTATCGTTTAAAATCGGAAAGCGTACAGGGAAGAACGGAATCATTTCGACTCCTGCATCGTTTAATTCTTCAATATACGATTTTGATAATTTAAAACTTCCAACCGCATCATACAAAAAACGAACGACTACGCCCTCTTTTGATTTTTGTATTAAAATATCTTTAATTTCCATTCCAAGCTTATCATCACGCACAATGTAATATTCCATATGAATGTGATGTTTCGCTCGTTTTAATCCATCTAAAATGGCCTGAAACGTTTCATCTCCATTTGTTAATGTTCTCGTTTCAGTTTGAAATGAAATATTTAAAGCGCCTAAGCGATCCGCTAAACGAAATAACAGCTCTTGATGCTTATGATTGCGTAAAATCCGTTCTTCGTAATCTTCATGCCCCTTATATTGTAAAAACGCTTGTTCATCGAGCAACGCCTTCTTTTGGAACATTCTCTTCCTCCGAAAGTTCTGTCCGAATAATAAATAAGCGAAGAATCCAAATACCGGAAAAATACCTAACACAATGAGCCATGTAAGTGTTTTTGACGGATGACGGTTCTCTAAGAAAATAACGCAACCAATTAAAAACGCAGATACTGTAAATAAAATACTAATAATACCTAAAACCGAAACATCTTTTATCCCAATCACATCTGAATAAAATGCTACATCAATAAACATACGTAACGAAACAAATAATGCGAACAATAGCAGTATAAAGAAAATCAGCTTTAACGTATTTTTCATCTCTTACCTCCTAACTAAGAAAGCTTTCCTATTCTTCATATAAAAAGCCGATTTCATACTACAGAAATCGGCCTACGTTTTAGCAGGAAAATTATTGCGAATCGTTTCAAGCGCATGCTCTTTCACAATTTGTTTTCCATACTCACTTACACGATGAATTGTTAAAGTTGATTCTTCTCCATATTCTAAAATAATACTTAAAATACGATCGATTTCTTCTTCATCATGTAGCACTTCATCGAATTCCACATATACATAATAGCGGTTCTCAAATGAATACAGCTCATCTTTTATATCTTCAAAGATAAGACGATGACTTAATGAAATGACATCTTCAAAATCATTAAACTTAATTAAAAAGCCAAACGTACCATCTTCATTAAAGTTTGTTCCTGTTTGTTCTTCTACCTCTTCGACTAATTCTTGCTGGAATAATGATTCGATGCCTTCATCTAGAGGAATATCTATAATTTTGTCTACCCCTATCGGTAGTTCCAGCTTTTGCCCGTCCTTTGAAAGCTCTGCTTTCGTGACAAGTACTTCAATCCCTTTATCGACTGCTTGCACTTGAATCCATAACGGCCCATCAATAAAGAAATCGTCATGATCACGAGCTTCGTCCATCATCTCCCAAAAGAGCTCTTCACTTCGTTCGCGATCATACCAAATCTCTTCACGATTAAATCCTCTATCCTCTATATCAATGTACGTAATAAAAAATTTCATCGTATGATCATTAATTCTTTCAATATCCAAAATACAACTCTCCCTTCCTGCTTAGAATTGTTATGAAGGGATTCCCCACTCATATGACAAATCAATAGATTCTTGTACTCTCATTTTATGATAAGATTCTCCAGAATGGAAATAAAATCGATTTATTTTACAAAAATAGTTATATGCCTATCTTTACTCGATAAACTACATAAATATATTATTATAGCGATTTCTTACTTACAAAAAATTTGGACATACATTTCCACATTCCCCCGTACACTGTAATAAAGTGAAACTTCTATTAGAAGAGATTATTTAACAACAACTTTCTTCATCACATACATATAGTTCGCTTATTAAAACATCATAAATGGAGGCAGACGAATGGACTTAGAGTTTTTAACATCCGTACTAATGATTGTCGGTATCGATGTTGTATTAGGTGGTGACAATGCAATCGTCATCGCACTAGCTAGCCGAAATTTACCTGAATCGAAACGAAATAAGGCTATTTTGATCGGTACTCTTTTAGCGATTGTACTAAGAATTGTCCTTACTATACTAGCTGTCTATTTACTCGACATTCCATTTCTACAATTGATTGGCGGGGTTTTACTTACATTAATTGCAGTCAATTTATTAACCGATAATAGCAACGATCTTTCTTCTATTCAAGGAAAAACAACTTTATTTCAAGCTGTGCGGACAATTGTTTTCGCGGATCTCGTTATGGGGTTTGATAATGTTATTGCCATTGCAGGTGCAGCTCACGGGAGATTTTTACTCGTCATAATCGGCTTACTCATTTCTATCCCGATTATTATTTGGGGCAGCAAACTTATTTTAATACTTATGGAGCGATTTCCATTCCTCATTTATTGCGGTGCAGCAATTCTTGCCTATACTGCAGGAAAAATGGTTACACATGAAGACAGACTTGCAACCTTTTTTCATAACAATCCAAGTTTCACTGCAAGCATTCCTTATTTGTTCATTTTCACTATTTTATGCATCGGCTTTATTGTACAACAAGTTCGATTACGCAATGTGAAACATTAAAAAAAACCTTCTACTATATAATAGGTAGAAGGTTTTCATATTATTATAATTAATTTACAAGACGTTGTGCTTCACGTAATTGGAACGTTCTTACTGTACGTGGTAAGAAACGACGAATTTCGTCTTCGTTGTAACCAACTTGAAGGCGTTTCTCGTCAATCATAATTGGACGACGTAAAATCCCTGGATAGTCACGAATCATCTTATATAAATCTTGAAGTGGTAAAGACTCTAAGTTTACATTCAATTCTTGGAAAACTTTCGAACGAGTAGAAATAATCTCATCCGTTCCGCTTTCTGTCATACGTAAAATCTCTTTAATTTCCTCAATCGTTAATGGATCTGAGAAAATATTACGTTCTGTATAGGGAATATGATTTTCCTCTAGCCATAATTTCGCCTTTCTACAAGACGTACAGCTTGGAGAACTATATAATGTTACCATACAAAGCTCACTCTCCTTAAAGAGTACAAATTCTGTACTAAATACAGTTTTAATTTCTAACTTCAGCAATTTTTCGTGATAACTTGTCTTATTGAAAAGTACAAAAATCACATTTCATGTAAGCAACAACTTATAATAAACAACAATTACTTTTAATAAGTAACTTCTATAATCATTATACAATAGATTTTGCAAGAAATATACAGTAAATTTCCTGCTAGTTGAGAAAACTCTCCCGTGTATTTCACTGCTATGTAACATGATTACGCTCATTTCAGCTGTACTTTAACAATAACTTTCAACCCTTTTACTACTCACTTCCCATAGATTTTTCATATAATATATAGTTATTTATCTATAATCTTCCCTATGAAAAAGAGAACGTTTTCTTACTTTTTCTTGATAAATCAATTAAGAAATGTAAGACTATACAAATGAGAATAAAAAGGAACATTTGTTCTTATTTTAACAAATATCCTCCCTCCTGTCTACATGATTTCTAAAGTAAATTAAATATTTTTCTGACATTTCTTTCTTTTTCATTTTTTATCTCATACAATAAACATACAGACAGGCAAAGGGGGAGTTTTCAAATGATTGCTTTTTTTATTGATTTTATTACGGTTGCTGCCCTCATCATCGGAATAACAGCATTGATTGGTGTCATTACAAATAGCATCGGCGAAAAGCTCTTTGGTGGAAAAGAAAAAATGAAGTTTGTTAACAAAAGTTTGGATGTACAATCTGGCTGGAACCAAGTTGGCGGAAAAGGCATTTATAAGAAACGAACGTATTAAAAAAAGCAGGTGATCACCTGCTTTTTTTCTTATTTCTCTACTGACGCCCATTTAAAGCTTAAATCGCCGCCATATTTATGGTTATACATATTTTTAATTGAATCTCTTTGTAAATATGCTCTACCACGTTGATATACTGGAACGATCGCAGCATCATCAAGTAACATTTTTTCTGCTTCTAATAAGTTCTTCCAACGAGCATTTACATCGCTTCCATCTTTTTTCGCCTTCATAATGATTTCATCGTATTTTGGATTAGAGTACTTCATCTTATTTTGTGACCCATCTGTTACAAACATATCAAGATATGTAATTGGATCTGGGAAGTCCGCACTCCATCCAGAGAATGACATGACATAATCGCCCGCATCTTCTAATTTTAGTTTTTGTGCGAATGGTTGTTGTTTAATTTTTACTGTTAAACCTGGTAAATTCTTTTCTAATTCACCTTTTAAATATTCACCAGTTTTCTTTGATAACTCTACATCTTCATTTAATAATTCTAATTCGATTTCATTTTTACCAAGTTCTTTTTTACCAGCTTCCCAATATTTCTTCGCTTCTTTCACGTTTGGTTTTACAATATCCCCGTTTACAGCACGGAAATCTTTTTTATCTGGTCCTTTAATGAAGTTATCAGGAATTAATCCTGTCGCTGGCTTAGAACCGTTATTTAATAATGTATCCACGAATGGCTTACGGTCAAAAGCAAGTGAAATTGCTTTACGAATATTTTTATTTGCTAAAGCTGGATCTTTTTGATTTAAACGAAGGAAGAATACAGATGTATCTTCTACTGTTTGGAAATCTGGTTTTCCTTTATATTTATCAATAAACTCCGCTAATAACGACGCTCGATCAATTGCATTTGTTTCATATAAGTTAATTGGCGTAGATGTATCTTTTACAATATTAAAGTTTACTTCTTCAATCTTCACTTCTTTATTGTCCCAATATGACGCGCTCTTTGTCATTTTAAAGCTACGTTCATGTTGCCAATCACTTAATGTAAATGGCCCGTTATAAAGCGTTGTATTCGCTTCCAAACCAAACTTCGTACCTTGCTCTTTCACAAACTTTTCATTCACAGGATAGAAGATTGGATATACCATTAAATCTACAAGGTATGGAATTGAATTATCTAATTCCACTTCTAATGTATAATCATCAATCGCCTTTACCCCTAATTGATCCGGACTCATCTCTTTTTTATTAATTTTCTCTGCATTTTTTATATCATACATAATGTACGCTGATTTCGCAGCTGTATCTGGGTTAATCGCTCTTTGCCATGCATATACGAAATCTTTTGCCGTCACAGGCTCACCATTTGACCATTTTGCGTCTTCACGTAATTTAAATGTATATTTTTTACCATCTTCTGATTTTTTGAATTCCTTCGCTACACCAGGAACTAGCTTATCATCTTTTCCTAAACTGTATAAGCCTTCCATCGTATTAGTCATTACTCTTGAAGAAACTGCATCAGCTGATAACGCTGGATCCATCGTTGGAATTTCTTGTGTTTCAATTAAGTTAATAACTTGCTTCGCGCCGCTTTTTCCGCTATCCCCTTTAGCGTTTGCTTGCGATTCATCTTTTTGATAGCTACATGCCCCTAACATCATGCTCATCGCTACTGTTGATGCTACAAAAACTGGTATCTTTTTTTTCATACTTCCACCCTCCAAAAAAATGTTAACCCTTTCATTTTCAAACAAAAAGAAATATATATATGTTCTAATAATTCATATTATACACACAAATGTATTTTTTGTATATTTATATTTCTATTTCATTAAAATTTTTCGTTAAAAAATATACCTTTGTAAACGTTTCATATTGCTGATTATTCATACTAAAGTGTTAAAAATAATATTTTTTATACTTTTCTAAATTATCAGAGAAAAATGAATTTTATATCTCATAATATTTTATGTATAATTATCCTTTTGTTTTTATCATAAAATAGCACTCTCTTCATAATAAAAATATGTAGGCTAAAATGAGTGCAAAGGTTAAGAAAGTATGTTACGATACATTTTGCTAAAAATAGATATCGGTAAAGAGGGGACGGACATGGCAGCAATTCAGGCAAAAAACGGGCCTACTGAGAAATTAAGTTTATTCTTATTAACATGGCCTATTTTTCTAGAAGTTTTTCTTTTTATGTTAATGGGGATCGCTGATACTTTCATGTTAAGTGCATTATCAGACGATGCTGTATCTGGGGTTGGTGCAGCGAATCAATATCTTCATATTGCGATTTTGGTATTAGAAGTCATCGGGAACGGCGCTGCTATCGTTGTATCTCAATACCTCGGTGCCAAACGCTTTATGGAAGCATCTAAAATATCAGCATTAGCCGTCACATTAAATTTAATAGTTGGGCTCGTTATAAGCGCTGGTTTTCTTTTATTTTCGAAA
The DNA here is from genome assembly GCF_030164735.1 of Bacillus sp. RB3. Taxonomy (NCBI): domain Bacteria; kingdom Bacillati; phylum Bacillota; class Bacilli; order Caryophanales; family Bacillaceae; genus Bacillus; species Bacillus sp. RB3. Next base: position 159,047 of record NZ_JASNGE010000010.1, on the reverse strand, counting down.
CATATGATGCTCGCAATGAACTTACAAGGCGATGTACTAACGTATGCGCAAAACTACTTATCTATCGTCGGAGGAGCCATCTTCCTACAAGCTATTATTAACTCATTAGCCGCAATTATCCGTGTACACGGTTTTACAAAGCAAGCGATGTTTATTTCACTCGGAATGAATATGATTCATATCGCTGGAAACTACGTACTCATTTTCGGGAAATTTGGTTTCCCTGAGCTCGGTGTACAAGGGGCTGCAATTTCTTCCGCTATCAGTCGATTGATCGCACTTATTGTTTTCTTCTGGTTACTATACCGCGTTATGGAATATCGTGTGAAATTACAATATTACTTCACTTTATCCAAAGAATACATTGGGAAAATTTTAAAAATTGGCATTCCATCTGCATTTGAACAAGTGATGTATCAAGCTTGTCAAATCGTCTTCCTTTATTACGCAACGTACTTAGGAACGGAATCATTAGCTGCTAGACAATACGCTACTAACATTTCCATGTTCACTTATTTATTTGCAATTGCAATTGGTATGGGAACAGCCATTATTATTGGCCGCCTCGTTGGTGGTGGCGAAAAAGATGAAGCATACGAACGCTTGTGGAAAAGTGTAAAATGGGCAATTGGTGTAACTTTATGTATGGTCGCTCTCGTTATTACATTCCGTACACAATTAATGGGACTGTTTACAGATAATCCGCACATTATCGGGTTAGGCGCAAGTGTTCTTTTACTAAGTGTACTACTTGAAACGGGACGTACGATGAACATCGTCATCATTAATTCGCTTCGTGCAGCTGGTGATGCAAAATATCCTGTTTTAATCGGTGCATTCTCTATGGTGTTAATGAGTTTACCACTAGGTTACTTTTTCGCCTTTCATTTAGATATGGGGCTCGTTGGTATTTGGCTAGCAATCGCCATCGACGAATGGACACGTGCCATTATTATGTTCTTCCGCTGGAAAAGTAGAGCATGGGAGCGTTATGCGCTTGTTAAACCTGAAGAACAAGAGGAGAATGTTTCTGTTCAAGTTCAGTAATTTTGCATATGGATATCACTAATGATACATGAGATTTATACCGGCGATTCTTTAAATATATCGACTGACCGACAAATGTATACAATTCTTTTATATAGTAGAAAAAGAGCCATCCTTCCATAACAGAAGAATGGCTCTTTTTCTTATTGATAAATCTCTTTATATTTCTTGTACTCCGCTTCCGAACATAGTACGAAATGTCCTGGGCGAATTTCACGCATTGTTGGTGCTTCACTACCATAATTATGCTGTGATGGATCATATACGATACGTTTACGATTGCGCTCATAATCTGGATCTGGAAGTGGAATCGCTGATAATAGTGATTTCGTATATGGATGAATTGGATTCGCATATAATTCATCACTTGTTGTTAACTCAACGATTTGGCCACGGTACATTACACCAATACGGTCACTAATGTATTTTACCATTGATAAATCATGGGCGATGAATAAGTATGTTAAACCTTTTTCTTTTTGTAACTTTTTCAGTAAGTTTACAACTTGCGCCTGAATCGATACGTCAAGTGCTGAGATCGGCTCATCGGCAATGATAAATTCTGGGTCTACAGCAAGCGCTCGAGCGATACCGATACGCTGACGTTGTCCACCTGAGAATTCGTGTGGGAAACGGTTTGCGTGCTCTTTATTTAAACCAACTGTGTTTAATAGTTCATGAACACGGTCCATGCGCTCTTTTTTACTTTTCGCTAGTCCGTGAATATCGATACCTTCTGCAATAATATCCCCTACTGTCATACGAGGGTTTAATGATGCATATGGATCTTGGAAAATCATTTGCATTTTACGGTTGAATTTCTTCAGCTCTGCGCGTGATTTTTTACCATGTACATTTTCACCATCGAATAACACTTCACCAGCAGTTGCATCATATAAACGAATAATCGTTCTTCCAGTTGTCGATTTACCACAACCTGATTCTCCTACAAGACCAAATGTTTCTCCGCGGTAAATATCAAATGAAATATCATTAACCGCTTTGACAACACCACCACTCACGTCGAAGTGCTGCTTTACATTTTTTACTTCAATTAATTTCTCACGTTGTTTAGTCATGTTGTTCACCTGCTTTCATTTGAAGAATGCGTTTTTCAACGACTGCCGGCGGTTTTACTTCTGGAGCTTGCTCGTGAAGTAACCAAGTTGCCGCATAGTGCGTATCACTTACTTTAAATAAAGGTGGGTCCATTTCAAAATCAATTTTCAGTGCCTGTGGGTTACGTGGTGCAAAAGCATCTCCCTTTGGCGGCTTCAATAAATCTGGAGGCGTTCCAGGGATTGCATATAACTCTTCTTCTGAACCATCTAAACTTGGCATAGATGCGATTAAACCCCAAGTATATGGATGTTTCGGATTGTAGAAAATTTCATCTACAGTTCCAATTTCAACAACTTTACCAGCGTACATAACTGCCACTCGGTCCGCAACGTTTGCTACTACACCTAAGTCATGCGTAATGAAAATGATTGCTGCTTCTGTTTTTTGCTGAATGTCTTTCATAAGTTCTAAAATTTGCGCCTGAATCGTAACGTCTAGCGCTGTTGTCGGCTCATCGGCAATTAATAATTTCGGGTTACAAGCTAACGCCATCGCAATAACTACACGCTGTCTCATACCACCTGAGAATTGGTGAGGATATTGTTTTAAACGAGCTTCTGGATTTGGAATACCTACAAGGTCAATTAACTCTAAAGCAACTTTACGTGCATCTGCTTTACTCATCCCTTGGTGTTTAATTAGACCTTCCATAATTTGATTTCCAATTGTCATCGTTGGGTTTAATGATGTCATTGGATCTTGGAAAATCATCGCAATATCTTTACCGCGTACTTGCTGCATTTCTTTTTCTGTTAATTTTGTTAAGTCACGACCTTCAAATACGATTTCACCATTTTTAATGCGTCCAGGAGGATTCGGAATTAATCCCATTAACGCTTTAGAAGTAACTGATTTCCCTGAACCAGATTCTCCTACAATCGCCAATGTTTCTCCTTTTTTCAAATCAAAAGTAACGCCGCGTACAGCTTGTACTTCACCTGCATGTGTATCAAAGGAGACTTGTAAATCTTTTACCTCTAACAATGTTTTCATCTTTGCCTCTCCCCTCTTTTACTTACGCATTTTTGGATCTAACGCGTCGCGTAATCCGTCTGCCATTAAGTTAAACGCTAAAATTAATATACTGATGACAACCGCAGGGATGAACATCATATGCGGATACGTTTGAATAGATTTATAACCATCATTTACAAGAGAACCTAGTGACGCAAATGGTGGCTGAATTCCTAAACCGATGAAACTTAAGAACGCTTCACCAAACACCGCTGATGGAATTGTAAACATTGTCATTACGATAATAGGTCCCATTACGTTTGGAATTAAATGTTTCACAATTAATTGTGTATTTGTTGCACCTAATGTACGAGATGCTAATACATATTCTTGGTTTTTTAACTTTAAGATTTGTCCACGAACAATACGCGACATCCCTATCCAACCTGTAATCGCCATCGCAAGTGTAATTGACCAAATACCAGATCCCATAATGATTACCATTAAAATAACGATGATTAAGTATGGAATACCGTTAATAATCTCCATAATACGTTGCATAATGTTATCTACTCTACCGCCGTAGAATGCTGAAATACCTCCGTATGCAACCCCAATTACTAAGTCAATTGCTGCCGCTAAAAGAGCGATATATAATGATACGCGTGTACCTTCCCATGTTCTTGTCCATAAGTCACGGCCAAGGTCATCTGTACCAAACCAGAAGTACTCTTTAATATCACGTTTTTCATATTGGTCAACACCATATTGATCTGTACCGTCAAATGGTAACCAATGAACATTTTCAATAACTGGAATTTTTGGTGGTAATTTCGCACGACCTAAATCTTGCTCTTTATACGAGTGTTTACTTACCATCGGTCCAAAAATCGCTAATAGCGCAATGATAACTAACAATACAAGGCCAAGCATCGCACCTTTATGTTGGAATAAACGTCTTCTTACATCTTGCCAAAACGTTAAGCTTGGACGGGCAATGACTTCATTATCAACATTATTTTGATTGGCTTGTTGAAATAAATCTGGAGATAATTTTTGTACATCTTTCATCATTTTTTCCCTCCCGCTAAACGAATACGAGGATCAATAATTCCGTATAAAATATCGACAATGAAAATAACTAAAATGAAGATCGCACTATAGAAAATCGTAGTTCCCATAATAACTGTATAGTCATTTAAAGTAATCGATTTAACGAATTGTTCCCCAAGTCCTGGTACAGCATAAATTTGCTCGATAACAAGTGTTCCTGTAATTAATGCCGCAACCATTGGTCCTAAAATTGTTACAACTGGAATTAACGCGTTACGAAGTGCATGTTTGACAATGATAACGCCTTGGCTAATTCCTTTCGCTTTCGCTGTTAAAATGTAATCGGCTTGCATAACTTCAATTAATTCTGCACGAGAGAAACGTGCGATTGTCGCGATAACTCCCATCGATAATGCAATTGTAGGCATTACAGTAAACTCTGGTCCTTTCCAGAATGCTACTGGGAACCAGCCTAGTTTTACCCCTACGAAATATTGCAGTAATGCGGCGAATACGAATGATGGTACCGACATTCCGAGTACCGAAATAACTGTTGCACTATAATCTACCCACGTATTATTACGAAGTGCGGCAACAATACCTAAAATTAAACCGATAAATGTTCCTAATATAATCGCTTGTAAACCTAATTGGGCTGATGGTCCAATACGATCCACAATCATGTCTGTTACTGGGCGGTTATCATATTGGAATGATACCCCTAAATCACCTTTTGCTAAGTTACCTAAGTAACGTGCATATTGAACTGGTACCGGATCATTCAATCCGTATTTTTCAAGAATGATTTCTTTTTGTGCCGGTGATAGCTTCTCCTGGTTTTTAAGCGGAGAACCCGGAAGTAATTTCATCAAAAAGAAAGTCATTGTAGTAATTAAAAATAATGTCAAAGCCATGTACACGAAACGTTTTAATACATAACGTCCCATAGTCAAGCACCTCCCCGTTTTTCTCAAAAGCAATAAGATAGTTTAAAATATTCTTACTTTTATTTTTTTAAAATAAGAGCATATGCCCATCATAGGCATATACCCTTGTAAACGATGGAAAAAAAAGATTATTTTTGTTCAACAGATGCCCATTTGTAAGTTAATTTACCACCATAGTTAATTGGGATAATATCTTTTACGGCACCTTTTACTACATACGCTGAACCTTTTTGGAAGATTGGAGTGATAACTGCATCCTCTTTAATTAACATCTTCTCTACTTCTAGAAGGTTGTCCCAGCGAGCTTGTAAATCTTTTGTATCTGTTTTAGCTTTTAGGATTAACTCATCATATTTCTGATTAGAATACCCTGTTTTATTTTGAGAACCATTCGTAACAAACATATCTAAATATGAGATTGGATCTGGGAAATCTGGTCCCCAAATACCAAACGCAATATCATATTGCTGAGAATCTTCTAATTTATTTTTTTGTGCGAATGGTTGCTGTTTAATTTTAATTGATAAACCTGGTAAGTTCTTTTCCATCTCACCTTTTAAGAATTCCCCAACTTTTTTAGCATCTTCATTATCAAAGTTTAAGAATTCTAGTTCGATTTTATCAGTTCCAAGCTCTTTCTTCGCTGTTTCCCAAAGCTTTTTTGCTTCTTTTGGATTTGTTTCAACTAGCTTTCCATTTTCAGCTCGGAAATCTTTTTTATTTGGACCTTCAGCGAAATCTTTTCCAACAAATCCGTAAGCTCCAATTGCGCCGTTATTTAAAATAACTTTTGCAATGTTATCACGGTCAAAGGACATTGAAATTGCTTTTCTTAAGTTTTTATTACTTAAGTACTGATTACTTTGATTAAATCTTAAGTAAGCAACCCCTGCCTCTTTTCTTGTTTGGAACTCTGGGCTTTTTCTAAACTTATCAACAAATTCAGACGTTAAAGCCGCTCGATCAATCGCGTTTGTCTCATATAAATTTACATCAGTTGCTGTATTTTTTACAATATTAAAGTTGATTTCTTCGATTTTAACCGTTTTATTATCCCAATATGAAGGATTCTTCTTGAATTGGAAACTTTGTTCATGTTTCCAATCACTCATAACGAATGGACCGTTATATAATGTTGTATTTGCCTCTAAACCAAATTTATCACCTTGTGCTTTTACAAAGTTTTCATTTAGTGGGTAAAATACTGGATAAACTGTTAAATCGATAAAGTAAGGAACGGGATTGTCTAATTCTACTTCTAATGTATAATTATCAATCGCTTTTACACCTAATTGGTCAGCAGGTAATTCTTTTTTATGAATTTTCTCTGCATTTTTAATATCGAACATAATGTATGAATACGTTGCTTTTGTATCTGGATTTACTGCTCTTTTCCATGAATACACAAAGTCTTTAGCTGTTACAGGTTCCCCATTCGACCATTTCGCATCTTTTCTTAATTTAAATATGTATTTCTTCCCATCATCTAGCTTTTCGACATCTTCTGCAACTCCAGGCATTCTCTTTTGATCTTTGCCAATACGATATAAACCTTCCATCGTATTATTTAATGCTGTAGAAGATGAAGAATCAGATGCTAATGATGCATCCATTGACGGAATTTCAGATAACTCTGTTAAATTAAGAATCTGTTTTCCGTTACTACTACTCGTAGCGTTCTCTTTCCCTTTTGCTTTTGCGTCATCTTTTTGGTAGCTACACGCGCTAAGCAACATACTTGCAGTTAAAGTTGATGCAAGTAATAACGGTATCTTTTTCTTCATGTTGTGTTGCCTCCCCTAATTGCACTTCCTGTACCCTCACTTGTTAAAAAGTAGAATTGAAAGAATAATCTCCAAGTTTCTACAATTTTCATTATACATATAATATAACAATTGTGAATATAGTTTTTTGTTTTTTTGTTAAAATTTTTAATAAAATATTTATATTTTTAATTTTTCGTAAAGGGATACATTAACATTGCTACCATCATCTTAAAATCAGACCTTTAATTGCGTATAATTTTCAAAAAATTAATCCTAGTACTTATTATAGCTTTTATAGTATAATAATTCTAGTAATATTTTGACGGAGGGGAATATTTTGAATAAAGTTTTTTTTCATACTTGTATACTAATTTTTATAGCGATGATTGCTTCTAGTATTGGTGCATTCCTCATTTCATCTCAATTTTTGTTGAACTTTGTCAACATTTTGTTTTATATTGCACTGTTTTTTATTCTTATCGGCGGTTTTTTATACATATTTCAAAATGGTTTTTTCAATGTAACCATTTACGCATTCCAAAGAGTATTTGGTACGAACAAAAAGATTGACTCTTTAATTGAAGAAGTCGAGGAACCTACAGATAAGAAAGAACGTATTTATAAAACATATTCATTCAAATGGACATATCCAATTTGTATTACAGGTATCTTCCTTGGGTTGTTCTCGACCCTTATTAGCTTTACTATTTTGATGTAGTTTGCAAACACTATCCCATATGATATAATAATCAGCAAAACATTTTGTTATAAAACTTTAGTTCTTTCATATTAAAAGAGCTCAAGTAACAATAAATAAATTTATATGTATGCGATGATAAAGAAGAGTACATATTGAGGCAATTTCAGAGAGCTTGTGGTTGGTGTGAACAAGTAATTGTACAGTATGGAATGGGCTTTTGAGCACCAAACCGAACCGAAAGTAGTAGGCTTTGGCGTTATATCCTAACGTTATTATGGATTAGAGAGATTTCACAGTAGTGAAATAATTAGGGTGGTACCGCGGTCCATTCGTCCCTATAGTTTTTGGGATGAATGGGCTTTTTTGTTTGCCTTCTCTCCCCCCCATCACGCATTCAATTTTAGGAGGAATTACTTATGTCAGTTATCTTTTCTGGTATTCAGCCAAGTGGAACGATTACACTTGGAAACTATTTAGGCGCAATGAAGCAGTTTACAGAGCTTCAAAATGAACACGACTGTTATTTCTGTATTGTAAACCAACATGCGATTACAGTACCTCAAGATCCCGTCGGACTTCGTAAAAACATCCGCAGTCTTGCTGCACTTTATGTAGCATGCGGCATCGATCCTGAAAAAGCTACTTTATTTGTACAATCAGAAGTACCAGCACACGCTCAATTAGGATGGATCATGCAATCTGTTGCTTACGTTGGAGAATTAGAACGTATGACGCAATATAAAGATAAAGCTTCGGGTAGAGATTCAGTTCCAGCTGGATTACTTACGTATCCACCATTAATGGCTGCTGATATTTTACTTTACAACACTGAAATCGTACCAGTTGGTGATGACCAAAAGCAACATATGGAATTAACACGCGACCTAGCAGAGCGTTTCAACAAACGCTTCCGTGAAGTGTTCACAATTCCTGAAATTCGTATTCCAAAAGTAGGCGCTCGCGTTATGTCATTAACAGAACCTACGAAGAAAATGAGTAAATCTGATCCGAATCCAAAATCAATGATCAGTATGCTTGATGAACCAAAAACAATTGAAAAGAAAATTAAGAGTGCTGTTACTGACTCTGAAGGTATTGTGAAATTTGATAAAGAAAACAAACCTGGTATCTCTAACTTATTAACAATCTACTCTTCATTCTCTGGAAAAACAGTTGAAGAAATTGAAGCAATGTACGAAGGAAAAGGATACGGCGACTTCAAAGGCGACCTAGCGCAAGTAGTCGTAGAAGCAATTCGTCCAATCCAAGACAAATATAACGAACTAATCAACTCACCAGAACTAGACGAAATTCTAGACAAAGGTGCAGAAAAAGCAAACCGCGTTGCATTCAAACAACTACGCAAAGTAGAAAACGCAATGGGACTAAGCAGAAAACGTAGGTAACATATAAGGTGGAAGCGGCTCGTTCAGAATGTGAGGGGGATGGAGCTCCTGACGTAGAGGCGCTTTTTGCCTCGCAGGAAGGCGCGAAGCCACCGAACATTCTTGCCACTGGAGCTGGATTACTACAAAATTAAAAAACCGCCAATTGGCGGTTTTTTAATTTACCTTTTGCTCATTTTCCATTTCCCATAACTTTTCAAAAAATGGCTGTCCTTTTACGAGACGCTCGCATAATTGTTCATGCTTATCAGACCAGCCTGTTTTCGCTTCATCATACAGCTTAACCCAAATATCTTCAAATTCCATATGTTGAACCATTCCATATGCTGATGGATCCCACTCTGTGAACCAATAGCGAATTTCTGCTGTATTTTTCGTTGTATGTAATTGATCTAACGCCATAAATAATAATTGTTTTAGCTGTCTTTCTTTACGAGTCAAGCCATTCATAATGAAAGGCGATGGTGATAAAATGTGATGTTCTTTTTCTGTTTCTTCTACTTGGAACTCATACTTTTCTGCTTGTACGTTTTCTACCATCTCATATACCATCTGCTCTTGGCGTGGTATAAGTCTGCTTTTGCGAATTGGTACATTGTAACCAATTGTGTCAATCGCAATAATTCCTTTTCCATCTGTAACAACAAAGCAATACTCTTGCTGCAAACGTTCATGATTTTTACGAATATAAGCCTTATGATGTACGTCTTCCAGCATTTTTTGCGGAAGCTCTAACAATTCGTTCTCGATGTAATGATATAATGTGGCATCTACTTTTAATAATGGCACTTGATCTAATAACTCAATCGTATCATCTTTCCGCCATTCGTAAAAATGACAAACGTTATACCCATTTTCTTCACCTTCAAACCAATTTACCCATACATCATGTAGATATAACATTCACTACCCCTCACTTCACTACTGTTTGTACCAATCATTATGTTCATTTTCGCTTAACTTTATTCCACTTGAGGAAATATATTCTAATTATTATTTTTTCTTCTATTAATACTAAAAAAACAGGAAATAGAACTCCTGTTTTTTTATATATGAAATGTACTTGCTTTATTCAATATTTCTTTTGCATCTATAGATAATAAAGAAAGTGTATCTTCTCCTTCCAAAGTTACACAATCTTTGACAATATGAAATCCAAGCGCATAGCCAAGCATCTTCGGATAAGAGTGAAAGCCATTTAATAAGATGTCATGTTCCCTTGTTCCTCGTTTTATACTTATTCTTTCATGTACAATATTTTTCCAATAATAAATAGCCTCTTCCTTTGAAAGATACGCCGTCCACGGTGCATTGTTTTTTTCTGTATACCTTTCTGTTACTGCTTGTTCAGCTAGCCCTTCCATAATCATCGTATCAAGTAATGTATATTCTGTTTCTTTCGTCTCAATTTGATGTAACCTGCATATGTGATGATATTCATGCGCTAATAACACTTTTAATTCTTCTACCGAATTCCGTCCACATACGAATAAGAAAATAACATGACGCATAGATAATCCAGCCCTACCGTTATACTCTTCTTGTACAGTTCGATTATAGGAATCTGATAATAAAATAAAGACAGGGACATCTGGACCTTTTAACCAGTTTTTCAGTTTATCATACTCCAGGCTCAATTCTTTCCAAATTTCCTTTTCCTCTAATTCTTTAATTTCCTTTTCTCCGCGCATGATCGGGCGATACATCCCTTTTGAAATTAAAAAGCGATACAACCTTTCTTTTGGCAACGGAATATACTTCGTAAATTTCTCACAAAGTTTTTCTGGCCGCCCATAATATAAATGTAGCCATTCAGCTGTTTCAACAATCCCCATCTTTATCCCTCCTTTTTCTTATGTATATGCTACAGGAGAAAAAGGCGTAAAAATAAATAAGGAGTTTTTTCGCAATATATTGCGAAAAAACTCCTTATTTCATCTATTATTTATACGATTTAAATACTAACACTGCGTTATGACCACCAAATCCTAATGAGTTACTTAATACTGCATTTACTTCTTGGTGTCTCGCTTGATTCGGTACGTAATCTAAGTCACATTCTGGATCTGGTGTCTCATAGTTAATTGTTGGCGGAATTACTCCGTCTGTAATTGATTTAATAGAGAAAATCGCTTCAACAGCACCAGCTGCTCCTAATAAGTGACCTGTCATTGATTTCGTTGAGCTAATCGCTACTTTATACGCGTGCTCACCGAAAGTTTCTTTAATTGCCATCGTTTCATATTTTTCATTCGCATCCGTACTTGTACCATGCGCATTAATGTAATCAATATCTTCTGGCTGTAGGCCTGCATCAGCTAAAGCTTGACGCATTGCACGCACTCCGCCTTCACCACCAGGAGCAGGCATTGTAATATGGAACGCATCTCCAGTTGCACCATAACCAGCAATTTCCGCGTAAATGTGAGCACCACGCGCTAATGCGTGCTCTAATTCTTCAAGAATTAGAATACCTGAGCCTTCACCCATTACAAAACCGCTACGGTTTTTATCAAATGGACGGCAAGCCGTTGCTGGGTCTTCATTAAATGTTAATGCTTTCGCTGAGCTAAATCCTGCGAATGCCATACTTGTTAGCGGTGCTTCTGCTCCGCCTGTAATCATTGCATCAGCATCACCACGCTGAATTGCTTTAAATGCATCACCAATTGAGTTTGCACCAGATGCACAAGCCGTTACAGAACAAGTGTTAATTCCTTTTGCTCCTGTTGCGATTGATACTTGACCTGCTGCCATATCCGGAATCATCATCGGTACGAAGAATGGGCTCACGCGGCGTGGGCCTTTCTCAGTAAAAATCTTAAATTGTTCTTCGTATGTTTCCATACCGCCAATACCTGATCCAATCCATACACCAATTCGAGGTCCGTTTTCTTCTGTAATTTCAAGCTTTGCATCTGCAACTGCCATTTTCGCTGCTGCTACTGCATATTGTGTAAAGCGGTCCATACGGCGCGCTTCTTTTTTATCAATATATTTCTCGACTTCAAAGTCGTTAATTTCTGCTGCTACTTTTGCTGGAAATAGTTCCGGATCAATTCTTGTAAGTCGTCCGATTCCAGATACACCCTTTTTAATGTTTTCCCATGCTGTTTCAACATCTGTTCCGACCGGTGTAACAGCTCCTAGTCCTGTAATTACGACCCTCTTTTTTTCCATACAAAATACACTCCTTTTTTTCTCTCAGTCCTTATTTACCCCAACGAAGAGCGACTGCTCCCCATGTTAATCCGCCACCAAAACCAACAAGTATAATTAAATCACCATCTTGAATACGTCCATTTTGCAATTCCTCTACCATTGCAATTGGAATTGAAGAAGCTGATGTATTACCAAACTTTTCAATTGTCATACTCATTTTTTCTTGTGGTAAATTTAATCTCTCTCTTGCAGATTCCATAATACGAATATTCGCTTGATGCGGTACTAAGAAATCCACATCCTCTTTTGTAAGACCAGCCTTATCCAGCACGCGAAGACAAGATTCACCAAGTTGACGAACGGCAAATTTAAAGACTTCTCTGCCATTCATCATAACATACTCGTCTTGATATAGATGCTTACCGCCGCTTCCGTCTGCTCCTAATTCGAAAGATAGAACGCCTCTTCCTTCTGAAACTGCTCCCATTACGATAGCACCGGCTCCGTCTCCAAATAATACCGCTGTATTTCGATCATTCCAGTCTACAATTTTAGATAGCTTATCACTACCAACTACTAATACGTTTTTATAAGTCCCCGTTTGAATAAATTGCTGCGCTGTAATCATTCCGTACATAAAACCAGCGCATGCTGCACCTACATCCATTGCAGCTGCATGTTTCGCTCCAATCGTTTCTTGAATGACACAAGCTACTGCTGGAAACGCACGATCTGGTGTTACTGTCGCCACTAAAATAAGATCGATATCTTCTCCGCTAACCCCTGCATCTTCAAGTGCTTTTTTTGCAGCCTCTACGGCCATATATGAAGTATCTATTGTATCATCGGCAATGCGTCTTTCTGCAATTCCCGTTCTCGTACGAATCCATTCATCGGATGTATCCATTATTTTTTCTAAATCGTGATTTGTGACTACTTTTTCTGGCACATATCTTCCGATCCCTAAAATGCCCACGTTCACATCGCAGCCCTCCGTTTTATATCAATTATTATGACTTGGTACTAATTTTAAAACATAAATGTATTTTTGTCTAGAATATATTTCGCATAAAACAGAAAGCTAACGCATTATCCACTTTATTTTTCATTAAAAGAAACAGAAACATACCTCTCAAATATAAAAAGACTCAAACCCTTCTGTTCACGGTTCGAGCCTCTCTTCCATCTAAAAAGATGTTTTTTATTCTTTATCTGCTTTTCTTCTAAACTAGAGAGTTCTCCTCACTACCTTTCCTTTATCCTCTTCATATCTCTGGTTTTCCCCCAGGCGAGAATAAAAAAGGCCCTGACCGCTTCTATCCACGGTTCGGGCCTCTCTTCCATCTTAAAAAGATGCTTTTTATTCTTTATCTGCTTTCCCAAGCTCGTAAGCTTCGTTCATAACTTTCATTAACAACTCTAACACCGGCTGTGCCTTCTCCATATCAAGTGCAATTCCATTATCATCTAAAATTGCCTTTGCTTCCGGTAAATGCTTCATTGCGATTTGTAAAAACTGCATGCTTTTTTCGTTCATATTATACTCTTCCTCTCCATTAAAACTTTCACATACAATAGTGTAACACGCGTACTACCCTTCGTATAACTCTTTATATTTTTTCATGTGTGCCAGTTGCTTATTTAAACCGTATTCTAACGGAGTATTTCTTTTTATCGAAATTACTTCGATAGCCTCATCTCTTACTTCGCTATTATTTTTATTTACTTTATCATCCGCGCGTAAAAGATTCATACCTTTTTCCCATAATGACTGTTTACCACTAAGTAAATTGTATATACCAAGATGCGCCCCGTTCGTTCCATGTTCCCATAAGTATTCACATACATCTTCAACGTAAAGTAAATCATTCCCCTTTTCCTCAATCGTACAACGGCACTCTTTTTCAACTAATTCTGATAAAATAAGCTGATGAAACATCATAAAGGACGGTTGCCACGGTCCATATAATGTTGGAACTCGAAATACACTATATTGTAAATTCCCTTTTTTCAATCCTTCTTCTACTTTCAAAAATAGGCGCTTATTTTCGGATTCATCTGTACTGCCTACTTCAATAGAAGAAATTAAATTTAACTTCACTTTTTGTTCTTCACACATTCTTATAATTCGCTTTAAATATTGTAATATGACTCTTTCATTCCGAAATCCACTTTGCTGATTTGGCTCATATAAGCAAAAATAAACAGTATCGAATCTCTCTTCCTCAACCGATCTCCATCCATCTTCATCTCTTATCGAATAATACGTAAATAACGCATTTCGCCCAATTAATAATAACTTCTCTTCATTAATTTTGGTCATACTATCGAATTCATCAAAATCAAGACCATAGACTTCCACTTCTTCTGCAATCATTTTATTTACAAGGTGATAACCTACAAACGTAAGTGCACCTATTATCAGCACGCGTTCCATACCACCAACCCTTTCCCTCTGAAACAAATAGCTCCTCATTTATGTATATGGGAGCTTCATAATTCTTCTTCATATTTTTTAAAGAAATCAGTCGTTTGCCTAACCATTTTATATTTCACATCTTGCAGATGGAACAAGACAGAAGTATCACATTGATTTAGTTGCCTCATTTTCTCATATCTACGCAACTGCTGTTTTCTTCCTCTTTTTTCTTGTGTTGATACGAAAATTTTAACAGGTACACAAGATGGAAGAAGCGTAAATGATTTCTTATTTATTTTTGATTCTAATTCTTCTTCTTTGGCATCATACGCCAAACTTAATTCCTTCACGAGTCTCTTGTAAAAAAATTTATGCTCTTTCTCAAAACTTACATATTCCGGTAAATCTAAACACGGATTTAGCATAACAACAGAACGAATACATTCAGGATATTTGTTCATCATTTCAAGTGCTACAAGCGCTCCCATACCATCTGCCATAATGTGCATTTTCGCATTTAACGTCTCTTTTCTCAAAACAACATCATATAAACGTTTTGCCAGACGAACAGATTGATCGTTTCCCCAATGTCTTCCGTATAAATTAGAGGAAAAGACCGTGTAGCCTTGTTCAATAAGACCATGTAAAAAATAAGATTTACCCGCATGTTGTGTCCATAAACTTGTACCATTCTCAATAAAGTAGTTATAATCACCGAGGAGCATAACAGAAAATCCATTTGGCTTCTCCGGTAAATAAATGACACATGGTTCTTTTTCTAAGTAAAAAAAACGTTCCGTAATACTCATTTTTCCCCCGCCTTATTTTCTAAACATATAAAAGTACTCTTTTATAATGTATGAACGGAATGCAAATTTGCGTTGAAAAATCTACAAATATTTTTCTATATTCTTTTTTCAATTGTGTTACAATAAGGACAGATTGAACGAATAGAGGTGTAAAATATGCGTTTCATTTGGGCATTAATTTGGTCGTTCTTACTTGTACATATGATGAGCTATGTAATCGGCTCTATGACTGGCGGTACATACGACTTTAACCAAGCGTCTATTTTCTCAGTTGTTCTTGCTGTGTTAGTACTAGCAATTTCAGCTGCAATTCCAAACGAGCCAGTAGAACAACACTAAAAAAGAGTCCGGATTTTATCCGAACTCTTTTTTATTTTTATTTCACATGAACGACTAATTCGTTATTTTCTACATCAACAACTACGTGACTATTGTCAGTAATTGTTCCTGCAATTAATTCTCGTGCTAATTTCGTTTCCACTTGACGCTGTACGTATCGTTTTAATGGACGAGCTCCGTACATTGGGTCGAAACCAGCTTCTACAACAAATTCTTTTGCTGCATCTGTTAATTCTACTGTAATGTGACGGTCAGCTAGACGACCTTGTAGTTCTTTTACAATTTTATCAACAATGCCTTTAATTTCATTCGTTGTAAGAGGTTTGAATAAAATAATTTCATCAACACGGTTTAAAAATTCAGGGCGGAAATGTCCTCTTAATTGCCCCATTACAAGGTCTCTTGATTCCTCTTTAATCGAACCATCTTCTTCTAATCCATCTAGTAAATGAGCAGATCCGATATTTGAAGTCATAATAATAACTGTATTTTTAAAATCCACTGTACGACCTTGCGAATCTGTAATGCGTCCATCATCTAACATTTGTAATAAAATGTTGAATACTTCTGGATGTGCTTTTTCAATTTCATCTAATAAAACAACGGAATATGGTTTACGTCTTACCGCTTCTGTTAATTGACCGCCTTCCTCATATCCTACATATCCAGGAGGTGCACCAATTAAGCGTGATACTGCGTGTTTCTCCATATACTCAGACATGTCAATGCGAATCATTTGCTCTTCACTATCAAATAAAGACTGGGCTAACGTTTTTGCAAGTTCTGTTTTACCAACACCTGTTGGTCCTAAGAAGATGAAAGAACCAATCGGGCGGTTCGGATCTTTAATACCAGCGCGAGCACGAAGAACTGCGTCTGACACTAGGCTTACTGCTTCCTCTTGTCCGATAACACGCTCTGATAAGATTTGCTCTAAGCGTAATAATTTCTCGCGTTCACCTTCCACGAGTTTCGCAACAGGAATACCAGTCCAGCGTGAAACAATATCTGCAATTTCTTCTTCACTTACTTCCTCACGTAATAAACGATTTTCTTGTTTATTATGCCCGCCCATTTCTTCCGCTTCTTTTAACTCTTTTTCAATTGCTGGAATTTTTCCGTGACGAAGTTCGGCTGCTTTATTTAAATCGTAATTACCTTCTGCTTCTTCTAATTCACGACGCAGACGTTCTAAATGTTCACGTAAGTCACGAACTTTGTGAATTTCTTCTTTTTCTTTCTCCCATTTCGCTCTCATACCACTTGCAACTTCTTTTAAATCCGATAATTCACGTTGCAATGTTTTTAGACGCTCTTGGCTACCACGATCCGTTTCTTTTCCAAGAGCCGCTTCTTCAATTTCCAGCTGCATAATGCGGCGCGTTACTTCATCTAATTCTGTTGGCATAGAATCGATTTCTGTACGAATTGTTGCACACGCTTCATCAACAAGGTCAATTGCTTTATCAGGTAAGAATCGATCTGAAATATATCGATCTGATAAAACTGACGCTGCTACAATCGCACGGTCATGAATATTTACACCGTGATAAATTTCAAAGCGTTCTTTTAATCCACGTAAAATTGAAATTGTATCTTCAACAGTTGGTTCTTCTGCTAATACTTGTTGGAAACGTCTTTCTAGCGCTGGATCTTTCTCAATATATTTGCGATATTCATCGAGCGTCGTCGCCCCGATACAATGCAGTTCACCACGCGCAAGCATCGGTTTTAACATATTTCCTGCATCCATGGCTCCTTCTGTTTTACCAGCTCCAACTATTGTATGAAGTTCATCAATGAATAATAAAATGCGTCCTTCACTCTTTTTAATTTCATTTAATACAGCTTGCAGACGCTCTTCGAACTCACCACGGAATTTCGCACCAGCTACGAGTGCACTCATATCTAACGCAAAAATCGTTCTATCTTTCAATCCTTCAGGTACATCCTTTTTCACAATACGCTGTGCTAGCCCTTCAACGATTGCTGTTTTACCAACACCTGGCTCCCCAATTAAAACCGGATTGTTTTTCGTTTTACGTGAAAGAATACGGATTACACGTCGTATTTCACTATCACGGCCGATTACAGGATCGATTTTCCCTGCTCTCACTTCCGCCACTAAATCACGGCCATATTTTTCTAACGCTTCATAAGTTGCTTCTGGATTTTGACTAGTCACTCTTTGATTCCCCCGAACTGTCATTAAAGACTGTAATAAGTTATCTTTCGTAATATGCAATCTTGTAAATAATTGATTTATATCGCCTTTTTCTTCAGAAAAAGCAAGCAATACATGTTCTACTGAAATGTAATCATCCTGCAGTTTTTCTGCTTCTTTCCCTGCTCTTACAAGCAGTTGTTGCAGAGCGCTCGTTACATACAATTTTCCAACTTCTGCACCGCTCCCCGTTACAGAAGGTTTCTTTTTAATTAAACTTTCAGCACCTTGCTTTAATGCTTCTATATCAACATTCATTTTTTGAAATATACGTACTGCTAATCCATCTTGCTCTTCTAATAATGCAAGTAATAGATGAACAGTATCCACCTCTTGGTGATGATGAGATACCGCTAAAGATTGGGCACTCATAATCGCCTCTTGTGTTTTTGTTGTCATTTGATTTAAGTCCATCTTTACAGCCCTCCAAAAGTTTGACTTTCTTTGACCTTTGATTTGATTATACGCCAACTGACTTTTTTATACAATAATTTTGCCTATGTATTTTCAAACTTATTATTTGAAAAAGAAAAAGAGAGCATTCATTATACTGCTAAAAAATACGGTAAATGAAATTACAATGTGTAACGACAAAAAAGCCGCAATAATGATTGCGGCTTCTGTTACGGTTTTCTTTTATATGTCCACTGGCGGTTATGATTCGTGTTATCCGGAAACTTTTCACCGGCAGTTAATTTCACCATTTGCGGATCTTTCACCATACTTCCCGTTTCACCAATTTCTACGTAAATGCCATCATTCGGCGCTTTTTGTCCAGAACGAAACCTGCGATTTTGTCCCATCTTCATTCTCCTTCCATGACGTCTTGCCTCATTAGTATATCCATTTTAAAAGAAAGCTTTTCTGTCATGTTTAGGAAACAGTACTACATCTCATTCTTGTACATATATATGAATGACACAAGCGTAAGCAGGGATTTCTTTCCTACTTGTAGAAAAAAAAAGAAACCAACCTACTCTAGGCTAGTTTCAAAGGAGAGTCAAACATATACGAGAAGATTACATGTTCATTATATGCCTCACCACACGAGCAATGTAACCCTTTTCACAATTTGTACATAATGAAAGAAACATTGTTTGAACTTTCTAAAAAGATGTTGACTTTTCTTAATTTCCAACGATAAATAGTAGACACCGCAGCACTTTGAGACGTAAGATGGATATATAGTGAAATTTCCATCTATGGTGATTTCACCGAGTCTAACCTCTTATTTCTGCATATTAAAAACGGAAATACAGATAGATACAAAAAAATTATTATAAGAGGTGAAATTATGAACAAACAACATTTAATCGCATTAGACTTAGACGGTACTTTATTAACAGACAACAAAATAATTTCCACTCGAACGAAACATACAATTGCAAAAGCAAAGGAACAGGGACATATTGTTGTTATTTCAACAGGACGTCCATTCCGTGCTAGTTATGATTACTATAAAGAACTTGCTCTTAACACACCTATCGTAAACTTTAACGGTGCTTACGTACATCATCCTCTTGATTCAAGCTGGGGAACACACCACTCTCCTCTTGAGCTAGCAACAGCGCAAGAAATTGTCCGAGCTTGCTTTGATTTTGGCGTAAAAAATATATACGCGGAAGTAATGGACGATGTGTATGTTCGTGAAATTGATGAAGATAAAAAACATATTTTCGAATTCGGCTCTCCTAAGATTTTTACCGGAGACTTATTAAATATTTTAAACGATCATCCAACTTGCTTATTAATTGACGCACATGACGAGCATTCTACTGCAATTCGTCAACATTTAACGGATATGCATGCGGAAGTAATCGACCATAGAAAATGGGGCGCACCTTGGCCGATTATTGAAATTGTGAAAAGCGGATTAAATAAAGCAGTTGGATTACAAAAAATTTCTAGTCATTACAACATTCCACAAGAGCGCATTATCGCTTTCGGTGATGAAGATAATGATTTTGAAATGATTGAATTTGCTGGTCATGGCATCGCAATGGGAAATGCCATCCCTGAATTAAAATCACTCGCAAACCATACGACGTTAACGAACGAAGAAGATGGTATTGCTTTATATTTAGAAGAGGTTCTTGGGTTGTAATCTAAAAATTCCCTACTTATAGTTTCCTGCCAAATGTCCATACTATAAGTAGACGCATGAGACATTGCGTCGATTGTTTTCAGCTAAATAAAGGGGGTTTTTCGAATGGGTAAAAAGAACAAATCAAAACGTTTTATCCAACAAGGAGCCGATGCTGTTATGAAGCATGATGCAAGATTCCCGTACAGAGGTACATTAGCTGAGGCAGAAAAAGCAAGAAGTAACTCTTCTTTTGGAGGGGTTTAAATGGGGAACTTACTATTCCAACAAGCTAGAGATGCTGTTGAAAATGCCGTATCTTGTTCAAGCGGTACTGAGCAACAAGATCTCGTGTATAGAGCAAAAAATGCTTTGCAATCCGCTTACGCAAACTCTTCAACTGCTGAAAAAGTTCAGCTCCGTGAAATGCAAGAGCAATTGCAAAACATTACGAATTTACATTAAAAAAGAGGACCAACTTTGGTCCTCTTTAATCTTTCCGAAACAATCCGAACACCCCAACTGTTTGCAGTATATTTGTAAATGCACCTGGGTCCACTTGTCTAATAATCCTCTCTAATTCGTATAACTCGTAACGGGTAATAACCATCATTAACATTTCTTTATTTTCATTCGTATAAGCACCTGTTGCTGGTATCGTTGTAATCCCTCTTACTAATCGCGAGTGAATCGCCTTTCTTACGTCTGCCCCATTCTTCGTAACAATTAATGCTGTAATCTTTACATGACGAGTATGAATTGCATCAATAATTCTCGTTGATACATATAAAGTCACTAGCGTATACAACGCTTTTTCCCATCCATATACATAGCCAGCAGCGATAATGATAATTGCATTAAAAAAGAAAAAGTATGTACCGACAGGCTTATCTTTTATTTTTGATAAAATCATGGCGATAATATCTAATCCACCTGTAGAAGCACCCCACTTTAAAGCAATCCCTACTCCAATTGCCGAAATAATCCCGCCAAAAATCGCATTTAATATAATATCATTCGAAACCGCTCTAACAGGGATGATTTCTAGAAACAGAGTCATAAATATAACACAAAGAAAACTAAAAAAGGTGAAGGCCTTTCCAACCTTTTTCCACGCTAAAATAACGACAGGAATATTAAATAAGCTAAACAATACTCCCGTAGATATGTGAATCGATAAAAAATCACCTAATATTTGTGATAATAATTGAGACAATCCAGCAAAGCCGCTCGCATACACTTTTGCTGGCGTTAAAAATAAATTCATCCCAATCGCGTTTAATAAACCTGCGATGATTACAACGATTAACTTCTTTATAAGTTCAGTATAATTCAACTTCAAATCCATTTCGAATCCACCTTTACCCTTCATAAATGCACCGCTATACATAGTCTTTACGAAAAAGGAAATGATAAACGTACAACGTTTAGAAATGGAGTTGATACATATGCCACATACGAGTGATAACGACAAAAAAGCACGCGATAATAACGCAAAACGCACACAAAAAAATGAGCAAGAGCAAAAAAATATTCAGCAAGGTAAACGTGCATACTCTAAAAAGACCGATCACCTTTGATTCCATCGTACATCAACAATTATGTTGATGTACTTTTTTACATTTTAAAGGAAAAAAACATTAAAAATTCACTTCATGTTCACTTCTATATTCTACAATAGCGATAACATATTCGGATGAGGTGTTGGCATGAGAGGGAAACATATTTTCATTATTACTGCACTAATAAGTATATTGATGCTATCTGCTTGCGGACAAAAGAATGGCTCAGCTACAGTCGCTACAGCAACAGACTCCACCATTACAAAGGATAACTTCGAAAAACAATTGAAAGATCGTTACGGAAAAGACATGCTATACGAAATGATGGCACAAGACGTCATCACAAAAAAATATAAAGTACCTGATGAAGAGGTAAATAAAGAAGTAGAAAAAGTAAAAAAACAATATGGAGATCAATTCAAAAAAGTATTAGAAAATTATGGTTTAAAAGATGAAGAGGATTTCAAAAATCAAATTAAGTTCAAACTTGCTATGAATGAAGCGATTAAGAAAAGCATTACAGAAAAAGACATAAAAGACCACTATAAGCCAGAAATTAAAGCGAGTCACATTTTAGTAAGTGACGAAAATGAAGCGAAAGAAATAAAGAGTAAACTAGATGCTGGTGCTTCATTTGAAGAATTAGCAAAACAAGAATCACAAGATCTACTATCAAAAGATAAAGGCGGAGACCTTGGATACTTCAATTCAGGTACAATGGCTCCTGAATTCGAAACGGCTGCCTACAAACTAAATGTTGGACAAATTAGCAACCCCGTAAAATCATCAAACGGTTATCACGTTATTAAATTAACTGATAAAAAAGATTTAAAACCTTACGATGAGGTAAAAAACTCTATTCGCAAAAACTTAGAGGAAGAACGTACTGCTGATCCTGTATTCAGCAAAAAATTGTTACAAGAGGAATTAAAAAAGGCAAATATTAAAATAAATGATAGTGATTTGAAAGATACATTTACTCTTGTTTCTCCGCAAGGAAATTAAAAAAGCACAACCTTATTTTTTTAAATAAGGTTGTGCTTTTTAATCTTTCATCAATATTTCCAACTTTTTCTTCAAGCTTTTGTAATGCCAATTGATGTGATCTAATTCTATCTCCACTTCAATTAGCGCATCTATTAATTCTTCTTTAGACTGTTGTGAGTTCATAATATTTTCAAGTAATTGTTCGAATCTTTCAGTGCTCTCATATATATCATGTAAATCAACTGCTGCTATTTCGTGTTCTTTTTCAAGGGATAATACCGAGAGACTCTTTATCAATTGTTCCAGTACATTATCTTGCATTTTCGTACCTCTCTTTCAATATCTCATCATCATAAGAAATTATAAGATATACTGCGTTATAAAATTTCATATACACACCTTTTCGTCAAAGCGTATTACCCACACTTATTTTTGTTTAATAACTCAGATATCTAATCCCGGATAGCCCCTAAATATTAGGGCATTCATTCAAGCCCATTGCTAATTATCATACTTCCAATTATCCATAAAGTTTCTATTTCACGGATGCTCTCTAGTTTCTTTATACTCATCAATAATATATCCTGAATAAGCAGTAGCCTGCCTCTCATATCCAATTCTCGTTAGTCTTATATCATTAATCCATTGAAAATAATGTGTTAGTTCATGCGCAATAGTAAACAAATATCCTCCCAAAGCGTCATCTTTCCCTCTTTTCTCTAGCTCATCGTAATAATCTCCTGTCGAAATACGAATATACGGCTCATCATTTCGATCAAATGGTTCAAAGAAAGTACCATAGACCAACTCACCATCCATCGCCTTTATTTTATATGAAGATTTCACATAAATAGGTACTCTAATTGGAAAAAAATATTCTCGGCGTATCCATTTACAAAACTCTTTAATAGCTCTTCTCACTTCAGGATCAACATCTTTATCGAATTTTACTCGTAGTCCCATGCGATGACTCTTCTCTTCTAGATTATAATATTTCCGCCAATTTGTTAGTATCCAAATATGCATATAATCATCCTAATTATTTTATATTTTTAATACTGTCAGCGTTGTAAAAATTCAAAACACAGTGTAAAAGCTATCACAATTTTATACATAAAATGAAACTTTAATCAGTGATGATCTTACTGCCCGGCAAATAGCAGGATAGGCAGTACAAACACTGTGATAAATCTCTTATATTCTTTTAGCCTTTTTAATGAATCACATAAGAAATACTACAATCAAAATCTCACTTAAAAAACTACATAATAATTAACCATATATTTTTAAAACTTTATAACATACCTCTTCTATAACTTTAGTTTCCATCCTGCCTACTTCTTTCACAATATCTACCTTATAGAGCGAATACATTATTAAAAATAAAAAGAACTATCCCTTCTCTTAAAAATTCAGAGAAAGAATAGTTCTTTTTTCATCCACCTTATTTCTTAAAGTACGTCCAACCTTCTTCTTGGTAAACCTTTTCTTCTTTCATCAACTTACCAAGTGCGCGCTTAAATGCAGCTTTACTCATGTTAAAGCGTTCTTTAATATCTTCTGGATGGCTCTTATCCCAAAACGGCATTGCTCCGCCTCGTTCTTCCATATATGCATAAATTACTGCAGCATCATCTTCCATTCCTTCTTCTTTACGAGGAAGAAGTGAAATGTTAATTGTACCGTCATCTTTTACGTCAATAATACGGCCCGTTACACGCTGACCGATGCGGACTTGTTCTTTTCTTTCTGTATGGTGTAGGAAAGCACGGAAATGCTCATCCGTTAGTATGAATGAACCAACTTGAAGTGAACGATATACACGTCCGTTTACGTTTTTATTACGCATAGATGGCGTTGCATCTACGATAATTTCTTGCATATCACTGTCTCTTGCCGGAAGAGCAATTAAACGATCACGATTTGTTAATTTTAACGTACAATATAATTCGTCGCCTACTTCTGGCCATACCGGCATATAAATCGGGAACTCATCAGCTGGAATTAGTATATCTTTTGACACACCAATATCAACAAACACACCTAAACTAGGAATAACTTCTACAACCTTTACCCAGTTCCAATCATACGTTGTAATAATTGGTTCCTTCATTGTTGCTGAAATACGATTTTGGTGATCAAGGTATAAGAATACATCAATCGTATCGCCTTCTGCAATTTCTCCAGCTACTTCGTTTTTATGTAGGAAAATTTCTTCTTCTTCATTCCCAACCATATATCCGATTTCCGTTTCGCGTAAAACAGTTACCTGTTCAATCGATCCTATTTGCAAATACATATTTTTTAATTCCCTTCTATATATATAAAATTATCTTTTTTATCATTCCAAACAAAAGTTAATTATAACATGATTTTTCCTGTATTTGTCCAACTGCCCAAAATTCACTATAATAAAATGAGGTTACATGAATATAAGTACGAAAACACTTAAGTCTAGACTCGTTTTCAGCTATACTTTAGTATGTACAGTACATAACAAGATTGGAAATTTATTTGGAGGTGCTAACTATGGCAAAAGATAGTTCTTTTGACATCGTTTCGAAAGTAGAATTACCTGAAGTAACAAACGCAATTAATATCGCATTAAAAGAAATCCAAAACCGATATGACTTTAAAGGAAGTAAAAGTGATATTAAATTAGAAAAAGAAGTACTTGTTTTAACTTCTGATGACGAGTTTAAATTAGAGCAAGTAAAAGACGTTCTTATCTCTAAACTTGTAAAACGTAACGTTCCAATTAAGAACTTAGATTACGGAAAAGTTGAAGCTGCAACTGGCAACACTGTTCGCCAACGCGCAACACTTCAACAAGGTATCGATAAAGATAACGCGAAAAAAATTAACAACATCATTAAAGAAATGAAATTAAAAGTAAAAACACAAGTACAAGATGATCAAGTACGTGTTACAGCAAAAAGCCGTGATGACTTACAAGCAGTAATCGCAGCGGTTCGTAGCGCTGATTTACCAATCGACGTACAGTTCATTAACTACCGCTAAAAAGAAAACTCCTCTTAATTAGAGGAGTTTTCTTTTTTGTCTTGTAGAGACAATATTACGAGAACAAACTATATAAAAAGGTATATGCGGTGAAAATTGCTAAGTGAACAGAGTCTAACCATACGAAGACTTTACAAGTGACCGTATGATTAAACTAGGCCTTATTGTAGAATTTGTTTTATACATGCATTTAGCAGACCTTATTGAAAATAAGAAAAAGACACCTCAAGACGTTCCCCCTTCGATTTGAATTACTTTTCTTAATAACTACATCCTAGACCAAAATCATCTTAAAAATCGCTGTAACTCATAATTCCCCCCCCGCCAAAACGTAACAATTTATGAGTATAAGAATATTTCCCAACCTTTAATATAATGTAAAATTAATAAGGAACTTAAAAAATGTTAATTAAAAAAGAGTTAGAAGTGGTTATATGAAGAAATTAATACTATGGTTTTTATTGGCCACATTCTCCCTAAATACTGTAGGATGTTCTAATAATGCGAATTCACTAACGGATAAGTCTAACTGTATCAACAAAGCTTGGTACAAAAAAACTATGTCATGTAATCATTTAAAAAAACATTAAATAGTTAATGATAAAAGTCATAAAAAAAGACACCTAAAAGCGCCTTCCTCCGACTTGAACCATCTTAATTTTAATTATATTTGGATGGAGTTAAAAAGAAGCATAAATGGTTAATAAAGATGCAGACTTCAAAATAAAAAGTAAACTAAGTAAACTCTTATTCAAAAATTTATATTAAACACTAATATTTTAAAAGAAAGTTTATAAGTTTAGAACCTACAGGGATTTTCCCTGTAGGTTCTATTATATTTCAAGTAATCCCCAAATGAATTATGAGTGGCTTTTTTCATTTTGGTTTTCAAAATATTTTTCTTTAACCATTTTTATCAGATTTTCTTTTTCTGTTAGTTCAAATATAAATAATGCTTTTTTCATGTTATTTGCAATATCTTCTTCATTCTGTTGTTTAAATCTTAATAAATTCCATCCCTTTAAATAGTAAAGTTCACCTAATAAGTATAAAGTATTTAGATTAATAGCTAATTTGACTTTGTGAACATATTCCATGACATAATTCGGATTGTGATATATTTTTTTAATTCTAAGCTCTTTAATGGTAATACCCAAATCGTAAAATTCCATTTTCCACCTACTATTTAGCACTGTATTAGTATAAGAGTATTCTCTAACTTTTAATGTAATGTAAAATCAATATAGTTACAATTATTGATTGCTTCAAAGATTCTTCCCTATCGGTGCTAACACAAAAAACAGGTTAGGAAGAACATCCCCTTCCTAACCTGGCCCTCCTCTCACTAGGGACGTTTTCATTCTCACATCGTTTCTCTTAAGAAATTTCATATCAACAGAATAAATACTATCGCGCCACCGAACAAACTTACATATACAATAAGAAGACATGAACATAGAGCCAGCAACTTCTCATCTACGTTTCCTTTTAACTGCAATTAAAAACGCAATAAATAATACATTCACACCAACGATTAAGGAGATAAATAACCAATTCACACCTGTTTCTCCGTTAACTTTATACACGTTTGATTCTTCACGCTTTAAAACGAGATAAAATTTTCCGTTTTCCTCTCTTATAATTTCATCCTGCAACAATCCTCTTAACTCTTGTTTTTCACCAATTGCACTTGCAGGTAAGGAGACTTTTTGTGTTTCTTTCGTATTATTAATTGCTACTAAAGTTACTTCATCTTTATATTTTCGTTTTAGTATGCTCATCCCGCTCTTATCATACAGAAGCTCAAACGTACCGCGTCGTAAAGACGGTCTCGCCTGCCTAAGTTCACCTAGTTTTGTTATGTGCTGCATAAACTTTTCGTCTGACTTAAAATCCATTAATCGTCTATTATCGGGTACACTTCCTCCATCTAATGCAATTTCAGTTCCGTAATAAAAATTCGGAATTCCAGGTGATGTTAACAAATAAGTAAGCGCCAGTTTTAAACGTGATGGCGGATAATACATATTTTCTTTTGCAATACGCGCATATCTTTTTGTTTCTTGATCATCTAAAAGCGTAACAAATTCTCCTTCTTTTTTACTCACATCGTATAACGATTTCACCGATACATCTGCTTTAGAAAACGATTCTACTATTTTTTCGTTGTATTCACCATCCTCCTTTGTCATAATACGAAAATCTTTCTTTATCACTTGCATATCTTTTTGCGCGTTATCCCAAAAGGAACGCGGCTTTTTTTCACTATGTATAACATAACTTCCGTCTAAATCAACTTCTTTTATCCACCATTTCGTTGCATCAATTACCTGTTGTTCGTTTTCTCCAAGTGGAAATTGAAATACAACTTTCATTCCTTTTGCATGAGCTTCTTTTACAAGTTCTTTCACATCATTGTCTGTCCCGAAATGTTCATTTACCTTTTTAAAATTTCGCACGTCTAATCCATCGTACTTTCCACTTTCAAAAAGCGGCGAAAGCATAATGGTAGTAAAACCCATTTCTTTTATGTAATCCAACCTTTTTATAATTCCTCTTATATCCCCGCCTTGATACCCTTCTAAATTACCAACTTCTAACTGCTTGTCATTTTTCGGTTCTCCATTATTGAAGCGATCAATCATAATGGAGTATATAACTTCATCTCGCCACTCTCTTTTTTCGTCTGCAAAAGTATGTATTGGTACAAACAAAACAACAGCTAAGCAAAAACAAATGAATAGTTTCCTAGTCCGTATTTTTCCCACACGCATCCCCCAAGTTCTTTAATTGTAAGAATATTATACCAATTTTCTGAATGAAGCGCATATGTCGATTTTAATCCTCACAAAATAATTCATGTTAGGTTTCATTACATCATATATATAATTTTCTGAATTTTTAGTTGATTTTTGGTTTAATTTCGAATATGATATGAAACATAACAAATATATGTTATTTTTTCTAACATTACAGGAGGAGAGATCATGGATATGGGAGATACAGTTTTTATGTTTATGACGACAGTAATGGTCATGTTGATGACACCAGGATTGGCACTTTTTTATGGAGGTATGGTTCGCAGCAAAAACGTACTCAGTACAACGATGCATAGTTATAGCGCAATGGCTATCGTTTCGATTCAATGGATTGTTATCGGCTATTCTTTATCATTCGGACCAGATTGGCACGGGCTTATCGGTACACTTGATTGGTTCGGTCTAAACGGAGTTACCTACGCACCAAATCCAGACTACTCATCTACTATTCCTCACAATTTATTCATGATGTTTCAACTCATGTTCGCCATTTTAACTCCAGCTTTAATTTCAGGTGCATTTGCTGAAAGAATGCGATTTTCTGCCTTTCTTATTTTTATCCTTCTATGGACAACGATCGTTTACAATCCTGTCGCTCATTGGGTATGGGGCGTCGGCGGTTGGCTAAGGGAACTTGGTGCACTAGACTTCGCTGGCGGAAACGTCGTTCACATCACTTCCGGAGTTGCTGGTCTTGTATTAGCTATTTTCCTTGGAAAACGAAAAAACATAAATGGTTCTTCTCCTCATCATTTGCCATTTACAATGTTAGGCGCAGGCTTATTATGGTTTGGCTGGTTCGGTTTTAACGTCGGCAGCGCATTATCTTTAAATGATGTAGCTTTAACTGCATTTATTAATACAAATATAGCTGCTGCTGCCTCAGCATTAACTTGGATGCTTTCAGAGTGGTTCTTCCAATCAAAACCGACTGCGATGGGAGCTGCTTGTGGCGCCGTTTCCGGTCTAGTCGCTATTACACCAGCTTGCGGGTTCGTTACACCTTTCTCAGCTCTTCTTATCGGAGCAATTGGTGGTATATTATGCTTTGGCGCCGTTTTCTTCTTAAAAACAAAATTCGGTTATGACGATACACTTGATGCCTTTGGATGCCACGGCATCGGAGGAACTTGGGGCGGTATTGCAACAGGACTATTTGCAACTACTGCCGTAAACGGGGATGGTGCGAACGGATTGTTTTACGGAAACGCCGCGTTACTGTTTAAACAACTTGTAGCAATCGGGGCAACCTATGCCTTTACAATCATAATGACGTACACCATTATTAAAGTTATTAGCTTTTTCCTCCCCGTTCGAGTAGATGAGCACGAGGAACACATGGGACTTGATATTTCGATGCATGGTGAGAAAGCTTATGAGTATGTAGAAGAATCGGCAAATTAAAACGAAAAAGGTGTACTCCGTTCTAACACGGGGTACACCTTTTTCGTATATTCATAACGATACAATTATCTCAAACTATTGGTATATAAATATCCTTATCTATCTATTCATATAAACATCTTACCTTTTCATTAGTGCATTTAAAACGAGTTGTACTGCAACCGCATCATCTAAATAGCCGATTGGAAATATATAATCCGGAATTACATCGACCGATAATATAAAGTAGATCAGCGCACTTCCCATTAAAGCAAGTTCTGCAGTCGTTCCCTTCTTCTTCGTAAATCTTTCATACAATTCTTTTAAATCATTAATAAACGGGCCAATACTGCTTACCTTTTGAATCTTTTCAAGAAACCCCTTTTCAATCGTTTCTTTGCCTTCTTCTGTTTGCGAATATTGTTCATAATTCGTTAATTGCTGCTCTACATTCGATATACTAAACTTTTGATCATAGAGCTGTGCGGATTCAAGTAAATGTTCAATGTTATTAATGGAAACATGAATATCCGATTGCTCCTCCTGTTTCGTTTCAATAGAATAGCCTGCTGCCACAAACAAATCACCAACTGGAACACCAAGACTCTCCGCGAACTTTTGCAAATGCTTCGGATTTGCCTTTCGCTTACCATTTACAATCATTGAAATAGTAGCCGTATCAATTTCAGTAAGCAAACTAAGCTTTCGCATCGATAAAGACTTTTCCTTAAGTAACTTTTTCAACAACAATCCAAGATTACTTTTTTCATTATCTTGAGACATATCTCATTCCCCTTTATTCACGAGAATAACCATAGTTATTATAAGAAAAACAACTATAATCTCTATACAATTCATATTAACAAATTTTTTTGACTATTTACAAGATAGAAGTCCTTTATATGTTTACATTTTGTAAACAAAAAAGCTATCTTAAAAAATTAAGATAGCTTTTTAACTCATTTTAACCATTTCCGTAATAATAAAAATACACTACCACAAATTATGTAAGAACTCACGAATGTGACAATTGCTATAAAAAATGAATGATGCATAGAAAAGGTCAGTACCATTAATAAGAAAGATACGAAGATTAAATCCAATAAAATAAAATACCCCGAACTTAAAACACTTTCTACTAATTGTAACTCCGATTCTAATTCCGAATATTTCAGTCTTTTATACAGTAATCTCACTTTCACTCACCTTCTATGAATTAATCAAAAAATGCAGCAAAGGCAATAACTAATAATAATGTTCCACTAATCAATGTACCAAACTGACCTAAAGTGAATTTACCGATGCGAACGTGAGCTATCTTTCTTCCCAACACAACTCCGCCCCATACTGTAATAAAACTACCAACTGCAGCTGCAATACAAACAGCAATTGGATTCAAACCGAACAAACCCGCTCCTAATCCATTTGTGAGCGCATTAGCAGATAAACCAATCCCAAGAAAAATAGACTCCACAAAACCGATTTCCCCAGATTTACCGATATTTTTCGTTAAGCCATTTATTTCAGTGTCCCCCACTTCTCCTTCAATCTCTTGCACCGAAACCTTCCGAGGAATTGCTAGTAAGATGATTCGGAGACCGATTATAACTAATAAGAACGAACCGATTACAACCGGCATTATCCCAGGTAAAATTTTTGATAGCCATAAGCCAAAATATATTCCTACTACACTAAATAAAAAGCAAATTACCGAAATAATAAAATTTGATAGATGACTAATTTTTATATTTCGAATGCCATAAGAAATTCCTACCCCTAAGTTGTCAATACTCGATGAAAACGTTAGTGCTAATACCATCATCCATGCTGCCATTTCGTTCACCCCTTCGTATTGTTGAACATCCCGGAAACTAACGTGACATACATAGCATGGAATAGGAATATAGGAAGAAAATAACTCCCTATATTCCTTCCACTTAACAGCTCTGTTTAAAAACGGGGTAGAGTGAACCACTTCATTATATTCATACGATGTACTTTTCCTTTTTCGCGAACGAATTGAAAAATATCTCCCGTAAAAGATCCCATTTTACTAGAAATTTCTTTTTGCATCGCTTTATTTTCCGATACCGCTTTTACACTTAAATCTAATCCTTGCTCAAAATGTTCTAACGCTTTCTCTAGGTGGTAATCTACATCTTGTTCAACAGCTTTATGCGTCATTTCTTACTTCCTCCTTTTCCTCAACCTTTGCAGCTGCTTCAATTATCTCTTGTTCATTAGAATGTTCTTCTTCAACATAAGAAAGTTCTTTCTCGAATTGTTTTTGCATTCTATCCATTTTCGCTTCTACAATAATATCTTCCACTTCTTCTTTAATCGTTTCAAAAGTAGACTTCACACCTTTTGCACCTGATTCAACAAGTGGACGGAGTGTATTTCTTACAACAGGTAATAAAGCGGCACTTGCTAACGCTAAAGTAGATCCAATAACAATTTTTCGTATCATTTTCATTACTCCTTTACACTGTTTTTAATAATGCTAGTTCATTAACTACCAACTTTTTCGAGTCATCATTCTTATATGAGATTAATTTAATAATAGGTTTTGAAATTTGAGACACTGTACCAGCTACAAAAAGAACAGGTACCCATTGCATAAATGTTAATGGAGCGGTATGGAATATACGAGCAAATGGCGGAACATATATAGCTGATAATAATACAAGCCAAGACGTTCCTAACGCCGTCACAAAGAAACGATCTTTTGACCAATCACGCATCGTTTCGTCCGATCCTTCTTGTCTCCAAGAGAATGTTTGAATAAGTTGACCGGCAACTAATGCTGCAAATGCTGATGTTTGCGCTACCGCAAGAGGCACGCCAACCGCTAAGCTCATACCGAATAAAGCAAGTGAACCTGCTCCAAGCAGTATTCCCCGCGTTACAACTTTTTTGTACAACTCTTTATCAACAATATCTTGACGTTTCGTTTGCTTCGTTTTGTTTCCAGGATTTACAGCTAAAATCATCGCTGGTAAAGCATCTGTAATAAGATTCATTAATAAAATTTGAATTGGTACTAACGGAATCGGCATTCCCGCAATAACTGCCGCACTTGTCACTAATACTTCAGCTAAATTTCCCGTCAATAAACATCCAACCGCTTTACGAATATTACCAATAATCGTTCTACCTTCTTTTACCCCTTCCACAATGGAACCGAAATGATCTTTTTTCAATATAAGATCCGCAGCTTCTTTCGTTACTTCTGTTCCTGTTTGCCCCATCGCAATACCAATGTTCGCTTTCTTTATAGCAGGTGTATCATTTACACCATCCCCAGTCATCGCTACAATTTGACCGTCCGCTTGGTATGCAGCTACTATACGTAACTTATGTGCCGGTGTTACGCGAGCAAAAACAGAAGTATTTTTTACAATTTCTTTTAATTGTTCATCTGTTACATTGTCGATTTCTACCCCTGTCAAAACACGATCATCACGATTCCAAATACCGGTCTGCTTCGCAATAGAAATTGCCGTAGTCGGATGATCCCCAGTAATCATGACAGGCTTTACACCAAGTTCAATCGCTTCACGAATACTCTCTTCCACTTCAGGTTTTGGCGGATCAATCATACCAACTAATCCAACAAAAATAAGGTCATCATTCTCAACATTACTATACGCAAAACCTAATACACGTAATGCCTGTTCTGCAAAACCCTCGTTTTGTTGTAAAATGACCTCTTTTTCTTTATCACATAACGGATAGATTTCACCGTTATGTTGATACCATTTACATCTAGTAAGGATTGCCTCTACAGATCCTTTCGAAAACTTATACAATGATTCATTTTCCTTACAAACGACACTCATAATTTTCGTCTCAGAATCGAACGGTTCTTCATGATGTCGTTCAAATGATGCCATATCCTTATATGAAACACCCGCTTTAGAAGCAAAACTTAATAAAGCCCCTTCAGTTGGGTCACCTTTCACAATCCACTGATCGTCTTCATGTTCTAACTTACTATTATTACAAAGAACACTAATTTGCAGAACGCGAACAAAATCTGGATGTTCTAACGGCGTTTTTTCACTTTCATGATAAGTCGCTTCTTCTACTTCCATCTCTACAGCAGCTGCGACTTTAGACGACGTTACATCCGATATTGTACCAACTGGTTCATATCCATCACCCGATACACTCCACATACGATTTGGTGTGGCAATGACTTTAACTGTCATTTCATTCTTCGTAAGAGTACCTGTTTTATCAGAACAAATAACAGTTGTTCTACCTAACGTTTCTAAACTGGAAAGCTTCCGAACAAGTGCATTTTGCTTTTGCATACGAAAGATTCCTGCACTTAAAGCGATTGTAATCATAATCGGTAAACCTTCTGGCACAGCAGATGCTGTAAGAGCAACTGCTGTTGTAATCATTTGCGTAATCGGTAAACCGCGTAGCAATCCTGCTACAAGCACAATACCGCCAGCCACAAATGCTCCTTTAATAAAGGTTTTACTAATAGACGTCACCTTTTGCTGTAGTGGTGTAGGCTCTGTTTCTTCCCCCTTCATTAAGGAAATCATATAGCCCATCTCTGTACTCATCCCGGTTTCCACTACTATAGCTCTCGCCTTGCCGCGCGTTACGGATGTGCCCATAAAGAGCATATTATTCTGCTCCGCTAACGAAGATTCTTCCCCTACCGCATCCACTTTCTTTTCAACTGGTAGAGACTCACCCGTTAGCATCGCTTCATTAACTTCTAAATTCCAAGAGTCTATAATACGAAGATCCGCAGGTACGCGGTCTCCGGCTTGAAGGCAGACAACATCACCTGGGACGAGCTCACTACTTGCTACCTCTATCTCTTCCCCTTCACGGGTTACTATACAATTTGGCGCACGGAATTGATTTAAAGCTTCTACTACTTTTTCTGCTTTTCGCTCTTGAAGGGTTCCAATTACCGCATTGACGACGAGAATTGTCCCCATCGCTAATCCATCAAACACCCCGCCTGATAATACAGACAATCCAGCTGCTCCAAGTAAAATAAGCGATGTAAACTCTTTAAATTGCCCCATAAATGAAACAATCCAAGGAACAGACTGCTTCGGTTCAATTCTATTCATTCCATACTTTTCTTGTCGCATTTGCACTTCTCGAGCGCTTAGCCCTTGCTGTTTCTCCACTTGTAAATCTTTTATTACATCTTCTTGCGAGAGTGCATACCATTTTGTAGAAGTTTCTCTAGCTACCGAGTGGTTCATATTCAGTAACTTTTTATTAGAAAAAATCTTCTCACTTACTCGCTTCGCTCTAGATAAAAACGTTAAAGATAGAGCATTTGCCATTAAAGCGATAATAGGTGCCGTGAATATAGACCAAACAGCCAGCATCTCCCCGGCAATATTCCATATTTTCGCTACTCGAAAATGTTCTTTCACTAATAAATCGATTTGTTTCGCATAGGCGATTGACTGAAATATATTTTTCATTTCATAATAAGATACAGACGGAAATTCAATATTATCCTCACAAACAAATAATACTTCTTCCCCATCCGAACGAATACGCTCCACACGCTCTACAACATCACTATGTTGCCAACTTGCATCAATACCGTGCTGCGAAAGAACACTATGATTTACATGTAAACTATTTTGCAAAACTGCAAACTTCCACTGATTTTCACCTAATTCTTTCATTATTTCTATGAATTCAGGTGTAATCGTCATTTTCGATCCAACTAACAATCCTACACATTTTTTACCTTTAGCAACGAACTGAACGTTAAATCCTTCTTTGCCAAGTCCTTTCGCTTCTAGCTCATAAGCACTTATATCTACACCATTTCGCTGCACAAATACTTTACTCCCGATAAAGGATGGAATGCCTTGTATGTCACCTTTTATCCCTTCGTCATCAACTTCGATTTCAAAAGCTTTCCTTAACGTTCTTCCTGTTTGCTTCGCTCGTTGCACAACTTCCTCTTTCCAATCATGCCCACTTTTCTCCAGCAGTGAGGCTGCCGTGCACCAAACTTGCCCTTCATCTTCTGAAATGCAGCTAATCTCCGCTTCTTCATGACAGAATATACGCGATACATCGTCAAATACGATTGTTCTCGTTCGGGACAGTTGAGATAACGATCCTTCATTTGGAATAAGATATCCTCTTTCCCTCGCAACGAGATCTCCTTGTCGCCATGCATACTCAGCAGACGAAACTGCAGGTTTCGGATTCGCAGCTAATAAAACCGCCATTCCGCGTAGTGGATTTCTCGTAAAGGCCCATGTTGCTCCCCCAAAAAGCATGCCCCATTTCGATTGCTTTTCACTGTATGCTTTAATCTCCGGGGATAAAATTCTTTCTTTATACGAATCTGTCTCTTCATTTATGTTCGCTTGACTACGCTTCCAATTTAAATAATTTAATAGACTAAGTCCCGCTAGTACGACGATATTTTCCCGCGCTAGTGCGAGTGCAAGCGTTCCTATGCCAAGCACTAGATCAGAATTCACTTTTTTGCTAGCAACCATTTTTTTGAATCCTCGTTTTAAAAACGGGTATCCCGTCAAAACAGATAAAGCCCCCGACAAGTAAAAAAGCCCTGGACTTCTAGCTAAAGCTGATCTTCCCATAAATAGTTGCTTTATACCGAACGCACCTAATCCAGCGACAGAAAGCGCTAGTGGCAATGGAACACCTTCACCTTTTTTCTCGTAAGAAATTACACTAGATGAAGAATCTTCTGCTTTCTTCGTTTCTTCAATATTGTTAAAGTTAGTATTCTTTGTAGTTTGTTCTTCTAGGAGTTTAATTATTTCACAAACGGTATGTAGAGAGGTCTTGTTGATATCGTAAGTAATCAGGGCTCTTCCTGTAGAGATAGAGGGACTCACTTGATAAATACCTTCCACGTCACGAAAACGTTCTACTATCAAGTTCGCCATGTCCAAGTTGTATTTTAGTTTATATATTTCAATTCGAATTCTTCCAGGTAACGATCGTATAAATCTCGTTTTTAATAATTTACTCTGCATCATCATCCTCCTTATCCTTGTAAAGGAAGTAAAATCACTTACTATCTAAGGAGTAACAGGTATGCTTTCGTAATCTACACTCTGCTCAGAATGATATGCATTTACACGAGACGCCCATTTTTCCTGGAATTTAGAAATAGTTGTCGGTACAGCTTCTACTGCTCCAATAATTGGCGATACTGTTTTTACTGCCACTTTACGTGCCGCTTCTTTTACTTTCGGTAAAGCTTCTTCCATTTCTGAACTAGCATTTTGAATTTGTTCTTTTGCACCGAGAAAAGCAGACACTGTTTTTACCGCTAGCTTTCTTAGCCCCTTTCTCGCTTTTGGTGACGCTAATATAACCGCTGCTACTCCAACCGCTATACCGATTGGTGATTTCATAAATTGAAACATGTACATTTCTCCTCACTTAATTTTTTTCGAATTTGTAAAGTGAATCAATCCTATCCTACCAAGTAAACATGTAATTCATTCCATCACATCCTTTTTTTGTAAAAAGTATATATAGAGTATATATTTACGTTTGCATTATTTCAACAATTTATTAGTTTTTTGCAAATTTTATGTTAATTCAAAAAATATTTTTGTAAACACTCCTATTCCTATGCCATTAAACAGGTAATATATTCCATGTTTTGTTACTCAATTGTTGAGATTATATTGAGAATTTATTTTGTTTTTTCGCAAATCACAAACTAAGACACGCACTTTTACGAAACAAATTTTATATACTATAAAAAATGCTACAAGGAGTGATTTTCATGAGCTTATCTTATTGGAAATACGCGATTCTTACTCATATCACTGCAAATTTCCGTACCTTTTTATTCAATATCATTGTCGCTATTTTAGGAGAAATCGCCCTCTTTCTTGTCCTCAGTTTTATTCCAAAAAGATTTCATAAATTTTTTGCATAAAAAAGCCTGAGTTCCTATCTATCGTAGAACTCAGGCCACTTAGCCTTATTAAATAATGGGAACTTGTTACATAGATTTCTCAATACCCAATCTGGTATTAGAGAGAATATATCAGCGATTTTTTGGATATATCAACGATTTTTCAAATATATCGATTGTTTCTTTCAATATATCAACGGTTCGACACAACATATCGATTTACCAACAAATTCCGACATGTTTTACATGCGAAATACCCCACATAACTTTATACAAAAAAGACGACCGAAGCCCGGTCGTCTTTTCCTATTTATTTCGGAGCATTTCCTACATATTGCGTAATATCAACATTTAATGCCTGTGCTAAACGCATACCGTATTCTTGATCTGCACGGAAGAAGTTACAAACAGCTAATAATTTTGTGCGTTCATTTACGTCTTTTAGATCATTTGTTAAGTTTGCAATTAAGTTATCTTGCTCTTCTTTAGAGAATGAACGGTAACGCTCACCTGCTTGTTTGAAGTCATTTGGTTTCTCAATTTTTTCACGAGATACATAGCCTTCTACTTTCATAGTTGAATCGCGGTAAGCTTTGTCTTCAACTGGATTCTCTGCATGACGACTCGGTTCGTAGTTGATTGTAGATGGGTTTTGATTCACTTGCATCGCACCATCACGTTGTTGATTATGAACAGCTGCGTATGGGCAGTTTACAGGAATTTGTAAGTAATTTGCACCAAGACGATAACGCTGTGTATCTGGGTAAGAGAATAAACGACCTTGTAATAATTTATCTTCCGATGGCTCAATACCATTTACAGTTGCACTTGGAGAGAACGCTACTTGCTCTACTTCTGCAAAGAAGTTTTTCGGATTACGATTTAACGTCATTGTCCCTACTTCCATTAATGGGAAGCGATCTTCTGGCCATACTTTCGTTGGATCTAGTGGATCAAAGTCTAAAGAGTCCATTTCATCTAATTGCATAACTTGTACGTGTAAATCCCATTTTGGGTAATTTCCTTTTTCGATTGCATCGAACAAGTCACGAGTTGCATGATTGAAGTCTTTCCCTTGTACTTCTTGCACTTCTTTCGCATTTAAGTTACGTACACCTTGCTGTGGTTTCCAGTGGTATTTAATATAAACAATTTTACCTTCTTCATTAATCCATTTAAATGAATGGACGCCGAAACCCTCCATTTCACGATAGCTTGCTGGTGTACCGTAATCAGAAAATACCCATGTCATCATATGTGTAGATTCTGGACTTAACGTCATGAAATCCCAATAACGATCTGGCGTTTGAATATTCGTATCAGGTGCTGGTTTTAAGGAATGTACCATATCAGGGAATTTAATTGCATCACGAATGAAGAAAACTGGTAAATGATTACCTACGATATCGTAGTTTCCTTCTTCTGTATAAAATTTAACAGCAAACCCACGTGGGTCACGTGCTGTTTCAGGAGAACCTTGACCATGAATAACCGTTGAAAAACGAACAAATACAGGCGTTTCAGTTCCTTCATTTTGTAAAAATGCTGCTTTCGTATATTGCTTCATACTATTTTTCGTTACGAATACACCGTGAG
Organism: Bacillus sp. RB3; assembly: GCF_030164735.1. NCBI lineage: Bacteria > Bacillati > Bacillota > Bacilli > Caryophanales > Bacillaceae > Bacillus > Bacillus sp. RB3. Next base: position 119,727 of record NZ_JASNGE010000010.1, on the reverse strand, counting down.
CACCTGCACCACGTGCATGCACAACACGCTCCGGAATACGTTCACGATCAAAGTGCGCAAGTTTTTCTACTAAATGATAGTCTTCTAATAATACTGGTCCACGACGACCAGCTGTACGAGAATTTTGGTTGTCTCCAACTGGAGCACCTTGGTTTGTTGTTAAGCGATTATTTGGATTCATCTAGGGGGATCCTCCTCTTTCTTTCGTAGTAATCATTATTTATTTAAAATTATTATAAATTAATTATTATTCAAAACTAAATCTTTGTCAACTATTTCCTTCACTTTTTTGGAAACAATTTCAGCCAAACAGTCGATAAATGCAGATTGTGCATTCGGCATATTTGGTCTGAAATATTTGGCATTTAATTCATCCGTTACAACTTTACATTCATAATCGTTGTCATATAAAACTTCTAAATGCTCCGCTACAAAACCAACTGGGCAATATACGAAAGATTCGTACCCATGCTCTTCATATAAATCTTTCGTTAAATCTTGCACATCTGGACCAATCCACGGATCTGGAGTATTCCCAGCACTTTGCCAACCGATTGTATAGTTTTGAATATTTGCAGCTTCTGCAATTAAATCTGCCGTATGCTTTAGTTGTTCTACATATGGGTCTCCTGCTGCAATAATTTTTTCTGGCAAACTATGCGCTGAAAAAATTACGACTGCTTTCTCTTTATTATCAATTTCTGTAAACGTCTCTTTTATTTGGTCTGCCCAATACGAAATAAATTTCGGTTCATCATACCATTGTTCAATTGGTTCAATAACAGGACCACCGATTTCTTTTGAAAGACGAATAGCACGGTCATTATACGCTTTAATGCTAAATGTAGAGTAATGCGGCGCTAATACGATACTAATCGCTTGCTCGATCCCATCACGCTTCATTTCTTCTACAGCATCTTCTATAAATGGTGCAATATGTTTTAAACCTAAGTAACAAGTAAATTCATACTCTGTAAATATGTTATTCATTGAATCTGTTAATTTATGCGCCTGTTCTTTCGTAATTTTTGCAAGCGGTGAAATTCCACCAATCGCTTTATAGCGCCCAATTAAATCTTCAAGCGCTTCTTCTGATGGCGTACGCCCGTGACGGATATGTGTATAATATGCCTCTACATCGTCTAATGATTCTGGTGTTCCATACGCCATTACGAGTAAACCTATTCTTTTCTTTGTCATCTATCTAACACCTCAATTTTATAAATGAGAATCTTTTTCAGAACGTTTGTTTCCAATTATAACAAGTAATAATAAGTACGTCAAAATAATAATTCTAATTAAGTATTATTTATAAGGTGATTTTGAATTTTATATGACAATTTCTTTAATAAAAAGCGACTTACATAATTGTAAGCCGCTTTTCCCTTATTCCTTAATATTTACCCCATATTCTTTAAACCAAACATGAATTTGTGCTAAATGAGCTAAAAGCTGTGGCCCAGTCATCAATTGACCAAACCATGGTGTTTGAAATGCACTGCCGCCAGACTGAATCAATCCGCTCAACTGCTCTTTATCAAACAGTTCGTGTAAAATTGAACCTTTATCCGTTAATATATTTTGAAGCCATACTGTTACTGCGTTTGTATAGTGTGGATTGTGCGTTTTCGGATACGGACTCTTCTTTCTATATAAGATGTCATGCGGAAGTACATCTTCTAACGCTTTACGTAATAGACCTTTTTCGCGGTTTTTATACATTTTCATTTCCCAAGGAATATTCCACGCATATTCGACAAGACGATGATCTGCAAATGGAACACGTACTTCTAAACTTGCCCCCATACTCATGCGGTCTTTTCTGTCTAATAATGTTGTCATAAACCATACCATATTTAAATAAAATAATTGGCGTCTTTTTGCTTCTAGCGGACTTTCCCCCTCTAAAATAGGAACTTCTTGAATCGACTCTTCATAACGCCTTTGTACATATTGTTGTAAATTTAATTTATTTCTCCATTCTTTTTTTAGAAGTTGTTCACGTGCCTCTGTAGAACGCATCCATGGAAATGCACTCGATTGTAAATCATCTTCTCTATAAAACCACGGATATCCACCAAATATTTCATCTGCACATTCTCCAGATAAGCCAACGACAAAATCTTGTTTAATTTCTCGGCAAAACCATAATAATGACGAATCGATATCTGCCATACCAGGCAAATCACGAACAAGTACTGCTTCAGTTAAATACTCTGCTAATTTTTCATTCGAAATGACGCAGCGATGATGGGTTGTTTGAAATGTCTCAGTCATTAAATTAATAAACGGAGCATCTGAATTTGGCTGGAATGCATTTGCTTTAAAGTATTTGTCATTATCTTCGTAATCAATAGAATACGTGTGTAATTGCCCTTTTCCCGATCTCTCATATTCTTTCGCTGCAATAGCTGTAATAGCGCTCGAATCTACACCACCTGATAAAAAAGTACATAGTGGTACATCAGAAACAAGCTGTCTTGTAATAGCATCTTGTAGTAAAAAGCGCGTTTTCTCTACTGTTTCTTCAAAAGAGTCTTCATGTTTTTTACTTTCTACATTCCAATATCTCCATATACACAAACCGTTCTTTGAAAATGTCATCGCATGACCTGGACGTAATTCTTTTATACCAGCATAAATACCGTGGCCAGGCGTTCTTGACGGTCCGAGTCCGAATATTTCTGATAACCCTTCTAATGTTACTTCCGCCTTCACATCTGGATGCGACAATATCGCTTTTAACTCCGAACCAAATAGTAAGCGTCCGCTATCATATTTATAAAAAAGTGGCTTTACACCTAATCGATCTCTCGCAATAAATACTTGTTCTTTCTGTTCATCCCATACTGCAAACGCATATATACCGTTTAAATGATCGACACATTCTTCTTTCCATTCAATATAAGAAGCTAATAATACTTCTGTATCAGAATGACCTTTGAACGTATACCCTCTTCTTAATAATTCCTTTCGAATGTCTTCTGTGTTATAAAGTTCACCGTTATAGCAAATGGCATAATTCGTTTCATCTTTTAAACAAGTCATCGGTTGTTTCCCCCCCTCAGGATCAACAACAATTAACCGTTTATGCCCAAATGCGACATTTCCTTTAATCCAAACTTTATTATCATCCGGCCCCCGCTTCGCTAACGTCTCAGCCATCTTCGTAACGACATCTCTTTCTCCTTCTAATGAGCGTTTATAATCCACCCATCCTGTAATCCCGCACATATAAATCATCCTTCCATCTTATTTCTTTTCTTGAACGTGCAGTAATCCCCACCCTAAGAGTGCGGATCAAAAAATGAAAAACTTGACGATAACCTACTATCCACATATGGAATAGCATTCTCACTCAGTAAAACGTGTTTTATTGTATGCCCACCTATGTCTAGATGTGTCTAGTTATAAAGAACGCACGAACTGTCTATAACAGGAATAACTACTTTTCATAAAGGAGAAATCGTATATGATACAACGTAAACATATTTTATATAACCAGCCCCGTGCTCATACAGTCGGTAATGTAGAATATATAAACAATGAATGGGTATTCTTTGATGATGAAAATGATGAAGCGTTTCTATTAGAAGATATTGCCGAAGATGGGTTTGAAATTTTGTATAATAACAATTGGTTACCAGCCCGTTTCTATGAACAAGATGTATTACAAATCGCCAACGAGCAACACCATTTGCAAAATGGTGAAATGGTACGTATTCGAAAAAAGTTACTTCTTAGCTATAATGAATGGCTCGAGGAATTACCTGACTCTGTCTTCACATTATTAACTGAATCATTGCAATCACTTCACTACTCTTTATATGATTGCATGTATTGTCATAATTATTTATCCTTCTTACCGAAAGAGGAGTCACGCGAAGGAGTAAATATTCTTTTGTTTGATAACGACGAAATGATCTGTACACTGCAGCACCATTTCGTACGTCACACTACATCAAATAAAAATATGTTCCGTTTTACGAAAGTAAATGGAGAAGAGTTGCATATCGATGCGACATAAAAAATAAAAACCACCTTATCTCCCAAGTCTTTGAGATTATAAGGTGGTTTTATTTTTATTTGAATACGTACCAGCCAAGTGGCAATTTCAGTCCTAAGTATAATACTGCTACTAGCGCAACAATAAATAAGCCCCAAACCGCCCCTGTTGGTTTGTTTTTGCTCATTTTTACAAGAACCATTTCCATTCCGCCGATAACTAAAATACCAGCTAACATTTTCAGGCCGTACCACATGTGCATGCTACCTGTTGCTGTCTTCACAATACTCATGTACAACATGAAGCCTGTCACAATAATGATGATATACATTAGGCGAAGCCCCATATGTACACCTTTACCTTTTCTTCTTGCTGAATAAAGTGAATACGCAACGAAAAATAAAATTAAACCTAACGCCCATGCTGTAATATGCATATGTACCATCGTATCCCTTACCTCCTCTTTTCACACTTTTTCACTCTATATGATAACATGTTCATTTATTTTCAGGAAATGTTTCGCTTTTTTACATTTAAATGATATAATATTTAGAGTATTTACAAACTTCTTGTAATAACAAAAGGGGGAACAATCATGATTCAAACTAAGGATATTATCGAACTTACAGACACATACGGAGCAAATAACTATCACCCACTTCCAATCGTTATTTCTAAAGCAGAAGGTGTTTGGGTAGAAGATCCTGAAGGAAACCGCTATATGGACTTATTAAGTGCATATTCTGCAGTAAACCAAGGTCATCGTCACCCGAAAATTATTAACGCTTTAATTGACCAAGCTAATCGTGTTACGTTAACTTCTCGTGCTTTCCATAGCGATCAATTAGGTCCTTGGTACGAAAAAGTTGCGAAACTAACTAATAAAGAAATGGTACTTCCAATGAATACAGGTGCTGAAGCTGTTGAAACTGCAATTAAAACAGTTCGTCGCTGGGCTTATGATGTGAAGAAAGTAGAAGCAAACCGCGCTGAAATCATCGTTTGTGAAGATAACTTCCACGGACGTACAATGGGTTCTGTTTCTATGTCTTCAAACGAAGAGTACAAGCGTGGATTCGGTCCAATGCTTCCCGGCATCGTTGTAATTCCTTACGGTGATTTAGAAGCATTAAAAGCCGCAATTACACCAAACACAGCTGCATTCATTTTAGAGCCAATCCAAGGTGAAGCAGGAATTAACATCCCGCCAGCTGGTTACTTAAAAGAAGCTCTTGAAGTATGTAAAAAAGAAAACGTTTTATTTGTAGCAGATGAAATCCAAACTGGCTTAGGCCGTACTGGTAAAGTATTTGCTTGTGACTGGGACAATGTAACTCCTGACATGTACATACTTGGTAAAGCACTTGGCGGCGGCGTATTCCCAATCTCTTGCGTAGCAGCAAACCGCGACATTTTAGGTGTATTTGAGCCAGGTTCTCACGGTTCTACATTCGGTGGTAACCCACTTGCATGTGCTGTGTCTATCGCAGCTCTTGAAGTGTTAGAAGAAGAAAAATTAACAGAGCGTTCTCTTCAATTAGGAGAAAAATTAGTTGGGCAATTAAAAGAAATTGACAATCCAATGATCACTGAAGTTCGTGGTAAAGGTTTATTCATCGGTATCGAATTAAACGAGCCAGCTCGTCCTTACTGTGAACAACTAAAAGCAGCTGGTCTACTATGTAAAGAAACACATGAAAACGTAATTCGTATCGCACCACCTCTAGTAATCTCTGAAGAAGATTTAGAGTGGGCATTCCAAAAAATTAAAGCTGTATTATCGTAATGATAGAGAGGTTGTCCGACATGTTGGGACAACCTCTTTCTTTTTATATTCATTTATATTAAGATAAATTTGTATTTTTCTGTATTTTAAAATCATAAAGGAGGTGCGATATGCTATTAAGATATGGTAAACATATTAACTATTTAGCTACATCTTTTATTTTAGTTACATTCTTTGGCTTCCTACTTTCCACAACATGGCTTACTCACTACTCAACTCCTACTACATTCACACTACTGAAAGCATCATTTTGGACTGCTGTTATTCTTACTATCATTGGTTTTGGACGAGAAAAAAGCGCACTTACGGTTATACTATTTGGCATTTGCACACTTGCATTCATTGGTCTTTACACTTTTTCCATTATTGATTACCTCTATAACCCAAGGCCATAAAAAAGAGCTATCTTTTAACAAGATAGCTCTTTTCTTCACTTCACTACATTTCGCAAAGTACCAATTCCTTCTACTGTAATAACCACTTCATCACCAGCATGTAAAAACTTCGGTGGTGTGAAACCTTTTCCGACACCAGCCGGGGTTCCTGTTGCGATAATATCGCCTGGTTCTAAAGTCATTCCTTTACTTATCGTTGAAATAATTTCTTCTATTGAAAAAATCATTTTATTTGTGTTGGAAGTTTGCCTTACTTCTCCATTTACTACCGTTTCAATGTGTAATGCATTCGGCGCATTAACCACCGATTTATGAATTAAATACGGTCCCATCGGACAAAATGTATCGAAGCTTTTCCCAAGGAAAAACTGTTTATGTTTTCTTTGAATGTCTCGAGCTGTTACATCATTTATAATCGTATAACCAAAAACATGCTCAAGCGCTTTTTCTTTTTTTATTTGCTTCCCTCGCTTACCAATAATGATAGCTAATTCTCCTTCGTAATCTAGTTCGTCCGTTGCATGAGGGTGACCATTAATTTGCTCATTTATGCCAATAACTGTTGTTGGTGCTTTCGTAAAAATCATTATATTTTCTGGAATAGACTCTATTCCGCCCATTTCTATGGCATGCTCACGATAGTTTTTTCCAACGCACAAAATATTCTTTCTTGGCCTTGGAATCGGTGCTAATATTTTCACCTCTGTTAACGGATAATACGCCGCTTCCCCGTTCTCTTTTGCCCAATTTACAATTTCACATACTTTCTCAAAGCATTCAGTTCCTCTTTCAATACACTCTAACATTGTAATAGGGATTGTAACCTTTTCCCCTTTTTGTCTTTGCACTTCTCTTAAGTGTAATACCTTTTTTTCTTCTTCATCCACAATACCTACAAATACCTTTTCTTCTTTCTTCGCCGTTACAAAACGCAATATTTCCACTCTCCATCCTAAAACTCATGCCCTTTAATTGTATTCGCATCCGTAAGAAAAAAACCTTCTCATACACGCTAATTTTTACAATATTCTTCTCATACCCTATTCGTTACGCCTTTATATTTGGCATAAAATGTAGAAATTTTACTTTTTTTAGCGAAGGTATTTCTTTTTTATGGAGTTTTTGTATAATATGTACTACATATATACTAAAAATTTCATTTAGAGATGGAGCCGATTTCAATGTTTGAGCAAGCGATTGAAAAAAAACGTGAAAAAATGATTTATTTTGCTGAACGCTATGGAATGACTTCTCAAAAAACAGTGGATTGTAGCCAAGAACTGGACAGGCTCTTAAATGTAATTTGGCATGTACATACGGATTTTCACCCAAATCAAACACTCGACACACACACGCAATAGCGTGTGTGTCTTTTATTTCAAAAAAACACACATTTTATTGAAAACGCCCATACAATAGTAGAAAAGAAAATTTTAAAAACGAAGGGTGTTTTATATGCCAGCTATGGTCGGACATATTCGTATCGTCAATATTGGATCAAGTGGTATTTTTCATATTGGAGATGTATTTGCGATCAGGCCTATTAGTTACTCACGTGCTTTCGCCGGGGCCGGCTCTTTCAACGTTGGAGACAATGTTTCTGTCTACAATTATCAAAGTGCAACGACTGTCAACGATTCAGATGTAATCGATCAAGCGATAATTGGCTCAACTTAAAGGAGGCAATTGCATTGAATTTTTATGTAAACCAAAGTATCATCATCAACAGTATTAAAATTGATAGCATTACAACCTCTTCTGTGTTCCAAATTGGTACTGCCGGAAGTATTAAAGCCCTATCTAAATTTTCAAATACGGGCGGATTTACGGAGCCGCTTCGCCCATTACAGGCGAAAGGACAAATTATTTCTATCAAACCATCAACTAGTTCTTCTTAAGACATCCTTGTCATAAATATATAGCAGGAATATTTTTACCCTCCCTATTGAAAAGGAGGTTTCACAAATGAATCAAGATATATATACTTACTTACACCAACTTCAACAAGCTCTTCAAACACAACAAGCAGCCATCCTGAATTTAGAAGATCAAGTGCGCCAACTCCAAGAAGAGCTTAACGAATTAAAAAATCGCCCCTCCTCTTCTGTAGGAAAAGTGGAATACAAATTCGATCAATTAAAAGTCGAAAATTTAAATGGTACTTTAAATATTGGTTTAAACCCATTTTCAGCAAAAGGACAACAAATTGAAGATTTTCAAGTGGATACAGAAACATTGAAGGTAAACCCTGAAACTGAAACAAACCCAGACTTTTATCAAGGTATCCTCCAAGAAATGCATCGATACTTAGATGAAGAAGCATATAATCGTATTCTCCATTTTGAACAAGAAGAGCGAACACCGCTTGATGAAATGTATCGACAAATGATGGTGGATGACATAAAAAAACAGATGGAGCATCGACTCCCTTATTATTTATCACAAGCGCAATCATATGAAGGTATTTCAACAGATCCAGATTATTTACGAGATATCATTATTCAGGCAATGAAACAAGATATTGACAAAGCCTTTCTCTCCTTTATTCAGCACATACCGGGAAATTTCCGAAAGGAGTAAGTATGTATGAACCTTAACGTTGTAAACCGTGAGTTAAAAGTCGGACAGATTAAAATGAACGGTGTATCGTCGTCCGCACTCTTTTTAATTGGAGATGCAAATCTCCTCATTCTATCTTCTATTCTCGATACACCATTTGAAACAGTTACAGAGGGTCCATTTGTACCATTAGTAACAGATGTCCCTCCTACTCCAGGTTAAGGAGACTGAGAAATTATGTTGCATCATGTGTCTATTGTCCAAAATGTTTCTATTATTTCTTTAGGGATTGCTGCTGTATTTCAAGTTGGAGATGCAAACCAAATGGAATTAAAAAGTAGAGCTATTGCCGTCCACCGTGAAATTCCTTTTTATATACGGGGAGAAGGTCGCTTTGATGCTTTTGAAATCTTTACAGATGAACACATTACAATTCCAAAACGAACGACAGATGTAAAATTAAACATTGTAAATGAATGCCCTTTTATTGAAGTTAATAACGTTGAATTACGCACACTTTTAAATTCTGGTTGCTTTCAAATTGGAAATGTTGATTATGGTTTTAATAACTCTCGTATTATACAAATCCGCCAATATATTACGGATGAACCTTCCGCACAATAATTCATATAGTAATTAAAAAGCTTAGTAAAGTAGGTGGATGGTATGCCTTCGGTTGTAGGAAATCTCGTCGTGCAAAACAGTAACGGCTCTTTCAACTTAGGAGATTTTTATAACGTATCTCCGAAAGAAAACACGAAAGCCTATAACGGATCTGGAGCTTCCAATGTTGGGTTTGTCGTGAATACGTTTAACGGTGTTAGTGCAACGAATACATTTGATTCTGATGTGGCAGATCAAGATCAGATTGGAACAGCGTAAAAAAAGTAGGAGATATTCTCCTACTTTTTTCTTTTATCTAATTCAAAATTATTAAAATAAAATTTTAATAAGCAAGAACTTTACTGTCCACAAATAGTGGTATAAACAAGTAAGTAGTGAAGAGGCACTATTTCATTTTATTTAAATGATAACCCGCTCTCCTCCAAAGCCCTCCTAAGCTTCGGCAAAGACGCATGTCCCATACCATGCAGTTTTAATATTTCTTTTTCACTATATTTTGAGAGTTCTTCTACAGTTTGAATTCCATGGTGTTCTAATGCCCTTCTTGCTGGCGCTGAAAGAAGAGAGAGAAAACCTTCTTTTGGTTTTCTCTCTTTCTCACAGACTGGGCAAGTTGGACAATCGCTACTTTTATAGTACTCGTGTCCCTGTTCACAAGTTCTTAACGTTTTTTCCGTTACCATTTTCAAGCCCCTCTATTCTTCAATATTTACAACGTGATTCCCATCAAAGAAGTATAAACATTTCTCTTTTACAGGATGTTGTAAGCTTTTCTCCAGTGCTTTTGCATATAACGAAAGCTGCACTTTATATCGATCTTCTAAAATTGGTTTCGCTTGTTCGAATCCGCCTGGAAATTTCCCTTCAATCGTATCTGTTTTGAAGTCGATTAACGTAATGCCATCTTCCTCTTCAATCATGCAGTCGATAACCCCTTGGACAAGAATCGATTCCCCGCTATTCCCTTGCCAATCTTGATATGCTTCTTCTGCTGCAAGCATCATCGTAAATGGAACTTCACGCTCAACACTTTTCGCCGCTAATACCCTTTTACCTAAGTCACTGTCAAAGAATGAAATTACTTTTTCAATCGCTATTTCTTCCGCCTGCTCGAATGTTAATAATTCCTTATTTACCATTCCAGCAATTTGCTCTTGAAGAACTTCAACCGTAATCGGCTTCTTCAAATCAACATGCTGCATAACGGCATGGACTGCTGTTCCGCGCTCTGCGTACGTTAACCCTTTTTTCTCCATAAAGCGCGGACGTGTTTTAATTGGTGCACGTAGTTTTTTAATAAAGGCGTTATCACTACCATCTTCTGATTGATAATTTCTCTTTATTTCTGTAACAGATTGCTTCGCACGGTGAGATGTTGCTTCCTCATATCCGTACTTCCACATTAATCTGTCGTACACTTCATCTTTTCGTTCACTTTCTAACGGCACAGCCTTTTTCTCACGAAGCGCTTCTAACAATTCTTGTTTCTCTTCTTGAACTGGCTCTGGTGCAAGTAGCGTATTACCGTCCACAACTTCTACTTTCCAGCTAGTGTCATACCCGTAAATTTCATCTGGAATACTTCCTTGTCCTAATTCAAGAAGCATTTCACTATCACGGTGTCTATATAATGAAGGTGCAATCCAGTCTAAATAACAAGACGCCCCGGCACGTATGTGATCTGGTAATAACCATTCACTATGTTCCCTCGCATCAAGCCATTTTTCCATTTCCTTATTTGCATCCTTAACTGTTCCGATTAAAATTAACTTCTCTTTCGCGCGCGTCAACGCTACGTATAGTACGCGCATTTCTTCCGCAATTAATTCCATTTTCATTTTACGCTTAATCGCAAGCTGTGATAATGTTGTATATTTAATTCGTTTACGCGGATCGATAAATTGCGAACCGAAACCGAAATCTTTATGCAATAAGAAACGTTTCATTAAGTCTTGTGTATTAAAACGACGACCGAGTCCAGCTACAAATACAACCGGGAACTCTAACCCTTTACTTTTATGAATCGTCATAATGCGAACAACGTCTTCTTGTTCACCGAGGGCCCTCGCCGTACCCATGTCATCACCGCGTTCTAAAATACGTTCAATAAAACGTAAGAAGCGGAATAATCCTCTAAATGATGTTGCTTCGTATTGTCTTGCGCGGTCATATAGTACGCGTAAGTTTGCCTGCCTTTGCTTTCCAGCTGGTAAACCGCCAACGAAGTCGTAATAACCTGTCTCACCGTACACTTTCCAAATTAAATCAGAAAGTGATTGTTGACGTGCAAATTCACGCCATCCTTGCAGTAAGTTATAAAACCACTCTAATTTATCATGAAGTTCTTGCTCCTCTTCAAGTGGTGCCCCTTTTAAGAATGAGCTCATTACTTCATAAAACGAGCCTTTCTTTCCATGAGCACGAAGCGTCGCAAGTTCTTCATCGCTCAATCCAACGATTGGAGAACGAAGTACAGCTGCAAGCGGAATATCTTGCATCGGATTATCAATAACGCGGAATACGTTCATCATAATATTTACTTCTGTCGCTTCAAAGTAACCAGTCGCAAGGTCAGCGTACACTGGAATTCCTTGTAATTTTAACTCTTCCATAATTTGCGGGGCCCACGGCATGGAGCGAAGTAAAATAACGAAGTCGCGGTATTGTACTGGGCGCATACTATCATTTTTACGGTCATACACTTCATAACCTGAATCAACCATCGCTTTAATGCGCTGCGCCATAAGACGAGCTTCAAGCTGTGCTTTTTCGACTTCTGCACCTTCTTCTCCGTCTATTACTTCTTCTTCCGTTTGCTGAATGCACAGTAGTTCTGCCGCTACATCTTCACCTTCTGGATAGGTAGCACCTAACTTTAATTCAGCGTCTGCATCGTAGTCGATTTCTCCGACTTCTTCACCCATAATTTGTTTGAAGATAAAGTTCGTACCTGCTAACACTTCATGACGACTACGGAAGTTTTTCGCTAAGTCGATCTTCATTCCACCGCCCAATCCTTCTTGTGTGAAGCGTTTATATTTTCCTAGGAATAGTCCTGGTTCGGCTAGTCGGAAACGATAAATCGACTGCTTTACGTCACCAACCATGAACAAGTTTCCTTCACTCTCAGAATCTTTCGTTACGAATTTAATAATAGATTCCTGTACAAAGTTCGTATCTTGATATTCATCGACTAATACTTCAGCAAATTTATTACGATATTGGAGCGCCACTGCTGACGGATTCATTTCACCATTTTCACTTTGTTCACTTAAAATTTGTAAACAGAAATGCTCTAAATCTGTGAAATCGACCATTCCTTTATCTCGCTTCATCGCTTGGAAACGCTCTATAAATACTTTTACAAGTTGAACAAGCTTTTCTAATACTGGGTGCATATCTTGAAAATCTCGTAAGAAACTTTCAGGTTTTCGGCTAAATAACTCTTCTTGTAATTTCTTCACTTCATCTTTCGCTTTATTACGAAGAGAGTCTACTTGTTTTACAACATCTTCATTGTAATCACTTTTCTTAATACGCTTTAACGTTTGCCACGATACATTTTGCATCGCTTCATACAAACTTGTCCACGACTCATGAGCAGCTGATGATAGCGTTCCAAGTAAAGCTAGATCTGCTTGCAGGGTTTCAATGCGAGGCGCTGGACCGTCAGGAAGCATTGCGAGTTCAGTTGCCTTACGAATATGCTGTTCCGCTGTTTCAAGCTGGAATTTCACATCTTCTAATAAATAAGAAGCATATACTAAATCTTCAATTGTCTTTCCTTCTACGTCATATGCTTCTACTAATTTATCAAGCCATTTTTCCGGATTTGGATGCGCTCTTGACTCTGTATGAAGCGCTAAAATCATACGTTGTAAGTCATCATCACTACGGTCACTCGTATAACGATCAACAAGTTCAAAGAAGATTGTATTATCTTCGATTCCGTACTCTTCTTCTAATATGTCATCTAGCACTTCTTCTTTTAACAATTCATTTTCTGTTTGATTCGCAATACGGAAACGAGGATCAACATCAAGCATGTAGTAATATCCTCTAATTACTTGTAAACAGAATGAGTGAATTGTTGAAATGGAAGCTTTATTTAATAGGCTCAGCTGCTTTCTTACGTGTTGAGAGCCTGGTTCATCAATTAATACCTTTTCTAACGCTTCCCCGATTCGGTTTTTCATCTCTTGCGCCGCTGCATTCGTAAATGTTACAACGAGCAGGCGGTCGACATCGACTGGATTCTCTTCATTAATAATCTTTTTAATAATACGTTCAACTAATACTGCTGTTTTCCCTGACCCAGCTGCAGCCGCAACTAAAATATCACGTCCATTCGCTACAACAGCTTTCCACTGGTCATCTGTCCATTGACTACCTTCTGGTTTTTCAGGCCAATTTTCTATCATTCTCCGCCAACCTCCTCTCTTATTTTCTCCATCGCTTCGCTATCTTTCATATCTTTTAACGATCGGAACTGATTATCTTCAAGTGACTCATCAAATTGACAAACAGATTTGAAGTTACAGAACGTACATGCTGCTTTATTTCCCATTTTATAAGGAGCAATATCGATAACACCTTCTGTAATATCTTTTCCGATATTTTCAAACGTATGGTGTACATATTTTTGCAGTACGTTAAACTCTTGCTCACTTGCAATACTTGAACGCGCACTAAAGCTACCGTCTTTTTTCAGGCCAGCAGAAATAATATCTGAACTTCCTGTTGAAAGTTTGTTATCCATTAAACGAACAACGTCAGCATCTCCTAATACGAGTCCTTTCATTTTAAATTTCTTTAAAATTTCTTTTTCAATTTCAGCTTCAGATGCGTCACCTTTCATCTCAACGATTGGGTTATGAATATGGAAATACAATACACCAGCTGGTGATGCTGCGTGACCTTTTTTCATCCACGTCTGCGCATTCGAAGTAACAACATCTAAATACGTTAACATTTGAAGTGCTAATCCGTAATACACTTCCGTTAAATCTAACGCTTTTGAACTTGATTTATAATCAATAATACGTAAGAACGTCCCGTTTTCATCTTCTGCCTTATCAACACGGTCAATACGGCCGACAACTTCCATCTTCACACCATTTGGTAATGAGAATTCCATCGGCGGAAGTGATCCTGTACCACCCATACCGAACGGCACTTCTAAATCAACTGGTACGAATCCGCTTGACTTCGCATGTTCACGAAGAATGATTGACGTACGGAAAATGATTTGTTGTAGTTTTTGTTTTAAATAGAAATGACGGTTTGAACTTAATAAAATTTGTCGTTGTAATAACGGTGCGATTTCTTCTATTACTAAAACAGAAAGATGCTCACACTCTTTTATGGATAAATCCGCCCAAGTACGGTTTTCACGCAATAGCTTGTCCGCAATTTTCTTTAATGCCGCATGGAATAATTCGCCGATGTCCGGCGCATCAAGCTTGAAAATATCACGCTCTCTAAGCGATAAACCGTGCTGCGCAAAATGAGCGTATGCACAACGGTTAAATAGTTCCATACGAGAGACGCTTCCTTTAATTATATCTCCGTATAAATCTCTACTTACTGCTGTACTTAGTTTCTTCGCACGATTTCGATAGAATAAACTTGATAAGACGCGGCTACTTTTTTGTCTCCATTCATCTGAAGTTACGTAGAAATTATATACGTCCCACCAAAAGTCTAAATTCCCTTCAAATCCGTATCGCTTCCACGTTTGTAGTTGCTGCATAACGTAAGATAACGTTACTTCTGGCGTTGCTACGTATGAAATTTGTTCTGAACGTGATAAATCGTTTACGTCATTGGTAATAAATGAATCTTTCACATTAGGGAACATTCTTTTTATTTTCTTAATAAAGCTAGACGCAAGTAACGTCTTTCCTTCTTCATCTGCAAGCGGGCATGAAATATATAACTTCTCAGATGCTCTCGTTACCATTTGATACATAACGAACTGTTCTTTTAACAAAGTTTGTCTCGTCGTTGGCGCTAATTCAATCCCTGCTGCACCAAGAACTTCTCTTTCTTCATCAGAAAGCATACCTTCGTCCATAGGTGCTGCTGGAATAACACCCTCATTTACACCTATAATAAACGTTGCTTTCACGTCAGATAACCTGGAGTGATCAATATTAGCAATTAACACTTGGTCTAATGACGGCGGAATGTTAGCAAATTGAAGTGCCTCAAGACCTGTCGACATAACGTCCGTAAACATAGAAAGAGACATTTTCTCTTCACCAAGCATCTCTACAAACGTATCAAGAAGGCTCATTACTTCTTCCCATACTTGTTCATGATCTGTCGCAAATAAGAAATCTCCACTTTCTTCTGCACGTATACGTAATTCTTCTAGTTTTTTCGGAACATCCAGCTCTTCTAGAAATAAGTAAACTGCTTCACACATTTGCATAACTGTTCCTGCACGCTTTAACCTTTTTTGCATGCGAATAACAGGTGTTCTTACAACGTCACGTAACCTATTTATTTTCTCTTCCATTTCACGTTCACTGTCTGTAATCATCCCGTTCGTATCATCAAGAGAACGATAACGGCGATACATCCATGGATCCTCTGAAGTCCACCTCTTTCCTTGTACACCGTACGCTAAACAGTAATTTTCAAATTCATCCATTTCTTCACGCATCGTTTCTTTTCTTACGTCTAATGGATATAAAAGCTCTGTTTTCACGCAGCGGAACACCGCATCATAACGCCAATTCCCACTAATAATCTCGAGTGCAGAACGAATACATTCTACTAATGGGTGGTGTGACATCGGGCGCTTTTCATCGATGAAGTGCGGGATATTGTAATCTGTAAATAACGTGCGCATCACATCGTAATAACTTTCCCCATTACGAAGAAGCACTGCAATATCTCGGTAACGATATTTTTCATTCGCAACAAGTTTACGAATTTCACGAGCAACACCTTCTACCTCCGCTCGTAAATTCGCAGCTGTGCTAATCGTTACACTCGCTTCACCGTTAAATTTTTCATTCGGACGCGCTTCATAATGAGCTTCTAAATGCGCTAATGCGGGAGAATGAAAACGCGGCTGTTCCATAAGTGGAATTGTTTTTTCAATTTCTATTTTCTCTTCACGCGCTACTTGTTTGATTTTTTCATACGTTAACGTCGTTTCATAAAATAAATCGAGTTCATTTACTGGCTGTGCTAACGTTTTTTCATCTATCGTTAACGTGATCGTAACTCTCGCTCCGCAAATCATAAGCTGTCTTACAATCTCTAACTCTTGCGGGGAGAGTGAATGAAATCCATCTATATAAATTTCCGCACCATTTACATATTCAGACTGCGGAAGCTTTTCCACTAGCAATTGTAGGTAGTCTTCTGAATCTAAATATTTTCCAATTAAAGCACGTTCAAAATCATCGTATAGTAACTGTAAATCATACACTTTATTCGCTAGTAACTTTTGTTCGGCACTGCTACTATGCGCATCCAATTGTTGCCACATTTCATATACGTTAGATGGCGTTACATTGTAACGTTTAAACTCTGCAATCATACTGCCAAGATGTTCAAAGAAACCGTTTTGCTCCGCTGCTTTTTGGAACACCGATAATCCATCTTTACGAGACTCTACAATTTTACGGAGTAACATATGTACACCCGCTTCATCAATATGAAGACGACTCGCTCCGCCAACTTCTTGTAGTACCTTCCACGCTAATCGTGAAAAACTAAAAACTTGTGCCCGAATAGAACCTCTTACATCCTCACTTCCAATTAACGCCTGCTGCGTCTGGAATGTCATCTGTTCTGGCACAAGATATAATATTGTTTTCCCTCTCGGGCGTTGTTTTAACTCTTCTTGCACTTCGCGTAAACAAAGTGTACTTTTTCCACTTCCCGCTCTACCAATCACAAATCGAAGTGACATGTAACCCCACCTTTCACTTACATAACGAACGTTAGTTTGCTACTATAATTGTATTATAGTACACGAAAAAAGACAAACTGAGTTGTTTGTCTTTTCTATACTTCTACTTCATTATATCAACCTTTTGAAAAATTCGTTTGCACCTCTTGAATTGGCCAATATCGCAAATCAACTTTACCGACAACTGTATCAGCTTTTACAAAGCCAAAGTGTCTACTATCCCAGCTCCCGAGCCGGTTATCACCTACTACAAAAATAAACCCGGGTGGCACCAGCTTTTCTTTCGTTAACTCTTCTAATGTAAAGTCGCCTGTTAGTTGCCTTCCATTTATCTCTTTCTTATACTTCTCTAAATACGGCTCATCAATAAATTGACCGTTTATATATAACTTATCCTGCTTATATTCAATATGATCTCCAGGTAAACCGATAACCCGCTTTACATAGTCCTCTTTTTTATTCGCATGAAATACCACAACGTCAAATCTGTTCAAGTCCCCAACTTGATAACTCACCTTATTTACAACTAGCATATTGCCATCTTGCAATGTCGGCATCATTGACTTCCCCTCTACAACATACGTTGAAAAGAAAAACGTTCGAAAAAATACAGCTAATAATACACCAATTAAAATTGTTCGTATCCACTCTATGCCTTCTTTTTTCAAAGTTTTCTTCATCTGCTTCTCCCCTTATCCTTTAATACTGAAGCTTTCCTTTACAAAGAAGACTATTCTTAATGTAGTTCTAACTTTACTTCGATTTTCTTACCGACATACCATAAAATAAAAATACCAATCGCTACAATAACTGATTTCACTGGATTATGAATAAATGACATTAAATCATGACCGATATACGTTAAAATAAAAATCATCACAAGTTTTCCGAATGCTAACGCTAGACCAAACTGTTTTACACTAATTCGGGATAAACCAGCGACAACATTTATTAGCGCTGACGGTGTAAACGGAAAACAAAATATAACAAAAATCGGTGCGAATCCTTTCCTTTCAACCCACCCCATTGCTTTTCGTACTCTCTCATGCTTATTTACAAACGAAAAGAAACGACTGCGACCAAAATGGCGGATGATGAAAAAGACAAGTAATGCACCCATTACTGATCCAAGCCATGAATAAAGAAAACCGAGCCAAAAGCCAAATGCAACAGCATTCGCCAGTACAAATACAATAAGCGGTAATGCTGGAATCAACGCCTCTATCATCGGTAAACCAATACCAAGAAGTGGTCCGAACGCTTTATAACTCTCAACAATATGATCCATATTTTCTGGTGAAAAATACTCTTTGATTGTCTGAAAATCCATTCTACACTTTACCCCTTTACTCTAAATACTATCCCTACTGTATCATTGCTTATATGAAAGAGGAAATGGTAGATACGACATACGGAGATGTATTTATTAAAGTTTCCATATCTTTCATAAGAATTCCTTCATTATTTAGCTATGATAATCTATCAATATTCGACAGGACGTGTCTTTCATTTTGTTATTTAGATTGTTTTTCGGTTTTTATCGGTAAATGAAATTATACTGGTGATTTTCTAAATATATCAATTACAACTCGTTTTTTCTAATATATCGCCTTATCTACAAAGACTGACTGACAAACAAAAAAAGAATGGGGATTCCCCCATCCTTTCACACTTCGCCTTCCTTCACAAAATACACCTTCTCATAAGCGGGTCTTAATGTTGATTCCTCTTTTTTATCGACCTCTTTAAAACAAGGATTCCCTTGTTTTTTCCTACGATCTTCATATTCAGTACGTAATTTCGCTGTACGATTTTGTTGATTTTCAAAACTAGTTTTTGATATTTCTAATTTCACAGCAAAGCCATTTATAAATCTAATAATAAGATTTCCATCTTCTAATTCTTTATTACTTTCAATATAAAAATGAGACAACCAAGCGCACTCTTTTCTAGAGTAAGAATAGGTAGGGAAAAAATAAAGTTGATCTGCTGGACTAATCGCAATCGGTGCTTTATGTGTAATATGAGTTAACTCTTTCGTTCCTTCTTTTCTGCCTAAGAAACTAGAGCCATGCTTGCGGCAACTTCTTTCTATAATATCTAGAGGTTTTTGAAATACGAAAAAAGAATCATTCATTTCAACGACTCGCGTAACAATTTTCTTTTCACTTAGAATAACAGGAAGTAAGGCCATCGTATTTTTCGTTACAACATAATTTTCGACATAGCGTTCCACTTTACTTTCCATACTCCATTATCTCCTTTTTTCCATTTATATTAGCAGCTGCATATATAATTTTAGCATCTATGAAAAGGAAATAGCTTACAAGTTCCGCTTTTTTACAATTTTTTATCATTTATCAAACATTTGTTAAACAATAAAATCAAAATATAGAAATTAATTAATTTTAAAGTTATAAAAACAGCATTTATACTACCTATAAATATTTATTATCCATTCCTCATTTCACATCATTACAACAACTAACTTTGCTATAATTAAAATGTAAATCCAATATATGGAGGGCCACTATGGAAGAAAAAGAGATCCAACCATCGATTCAAATGAAAAATAGTAGCGTCATTATCGTGAAAAACTCAGCTAGTATTATATTCGGTTTATTTTTCATTCTGCTATTCTTTTCCAAACCGTTTCGTAAATCAAAATGTCCAGAATGTAAAGAACGTGAGAAGAAAAAATCAGGGCAAGAACAATAAAAGGCCTTCCTTTATGGAATGCCTTTTTACATTTGTAGTATCATTTTATTTATTCTTCTTCACCCTAAAAAAACAACTATATTTTCTTCTAAGGTTCTCTACATCTTTTTTGATTTGTAATATGATCCTTATATAAAACATGAGAAAGAGTATTTGTACTTGTTACCCGCTTTTAATTTTTATTAAAAAATTCAAATTTGTACATCTTTATCCATCACTAACAATTCGTTAATTAGTTAACTTTGCAATATAAGTTTTGTATATAATGTCATTCAAAAACAAAATATATATAAGTAGCTATTTATAATTACATTGCTTTTTATCGAATTCTAAAAAGGAGTTGTATACTATGGATAAAGAAAATCCATTAAATCAGCAGGTTAATAGCATTCCCTCAGATGCTCTGAATACCCCTAGTAAGGAACAAGAACAACTGTTAGAAACATCATCTCAAAACGTACAAAATTCCAACAACAACGCTAACAAAAAAGATGTTACTCAAGGTCTATCTGGAAAAGATTTCCCCATTTCAACAGAGAATACAAATTTATAGTTATTTACTATCATACGCAGCAAATGCTCTTGCTGAACTAATTCTTCTACAGAAACTAATACGCATTCCAGATAATTTTTTACCAGTTGTAACATCGAAAAAGAGATTTAGATATAAAAACAGGCTCTAAAAAAACTTTCTCCACAACAAAAAAAGGATGGCATTAGCCATCCTTTTTTCCATCATCAACTATAAAATTATAGTTTGATTACGTTTTTAGCTTGAGGTCCACGGTTACCGTCTTCGATTTCGAAGCTAACTTTTTGACCTTCTTCTAAAGATTTGAAACCGTCAGTTTCGATTGCTGAGAAGTGTACGAATACGTCGTTTTCGCCTGGAACTTCGATGAAACCGAAACCTTTTTCGTTGTTAAACCATTTTACTTGTCCTGTTACTGCCATAATTATTTCCTCCTAAGAAAATACAAATTTTAAATTTTTTAGTCTTCCTGTCTAAAAAAAGAATCCACACATTATCAAATACGAAACATAAACTAGTTCTCACATACTTTTTCTCGTTCGTTTTCAGCACTTGATAACATATGGATTGCTTAATTTAACTATTCAACTGACATCATCATAGCACATTAAAATAAAATGTACAATCTTTTTCGAAAATAGAATTTCTAATTTTTAGTATTTCTTATAAAATATAATTATCTCTATTCTAAATAAGGAGGAGTTTATGACCAATAAAATTCCTAAAAAAACATTAAAAAGAATTGAAGAGGATATTGAAAATAATAATCTTGGAAAAGCAAGAGATAGATTGCATGGCCTCATATTTACATACCCAAATGAATTACATCTTCGAAAACAACTCGGAGATATTTATTATAAATTACAATATCCAGAAATGGCTGGACGTTACTGGTATCTAGAAGAGCATAAAACAGGTATTATGCATGAATCATGTTTATTATTTGAAAAATCAATGGGAAATAGTCCTCATCATATTGCACGTGCTTTAAAGTTTAAAGGCGATTCTAACCATATAAAAGGTTTGTATAAAGATCAACCTTTATCTTTAGTGCAGAAGAAAGTAGCAGAGGAGTTAATTTATGAGTATAAAGAAACATGGAAAGATAAGCTAGTTCCTTTTGGCTGTCTAGCATTGCTTGCTTCCCTTCTCTTTTCTGCCGTTGTTGGTCTATTCACTATTTGGAATTGGATTTTTTAATCACAGGGGGAATTTTCACATGTCAAACTACGCTAAAGAAGAAAGGCTAACAGGGGGAAACGTCTCAAGCGTATATCGTTCTGAAAATACTGTTCGGCGAGAGTTAAAGCCAGACAGTGAAAAGATTCATAAGCTATTGCAACATTTAGAAAACAAAGGATTTCATTATGCTCCAAAGTTTTTAGGTGTAGATGAAAAGGATAGAGAGATTTTATCCTTTATTGAAGGAGAAGCTGGCAATTATCCTTTAAAAGAATATATGCGATCTAATGATGTATTAAAAGAAATAGCAAAGATGCTCCGCCTTTACCATGATGCTGTAAGTGATTTTCCGTTATTAGCTGATTGGAAACCGATGGATCGTACTCCAAATAACATTGAGGTTTTATGTCACAATGATTTTGCCATATATAACATTATTTTTAATAATAAGAAGCCAGTAGGGATTATTGATTTCGATGTTGCTGCTCCTGGTCCAAGACTATGGGATATCGCTTATACACTCTATACTTGTGTGCCTTTAAGTAGAGTGTATTATACTGAATCCGGTGAAGCCGTTCATTATGACTCATCGCAACATGCAGATCGTATTAAAGAGAGAGTGAATTTGTTCGTTCAGTCCTATGATAAAAATATGGATGAAGATTACTTAGGAATGGTGTTGCTTCGATTAGAAGGGTTATGTACATATATGAAACGAAAAGCTCAAGAAGGCGACTTGAATTTCCAAAGAATGATCGATGAAGGACATCTAGAGCATTATGAGAAAGATATGAAGTTTATTCGTGATCATAGGGCTGAGTGGAGTTGATTTAGTAATAAAGAAAAGTTAGTATCGTTTTTTGCCGAAAACTCAATCTCTCTTTTCGAATCGTTTAGAAAATAACAAGGGGCACCTTTCAAAAAGGTGCCCCTTCCTTTTATTTCGTAAACTGTGCTTCTTCCGTAGATCCTTTTAACGCTGTCGTTGATGAAGTTCCGCCTGTAATCACTTGTGCCACTTCATCAAAGTAACCTGTTCCTACTTCGCGTTGATGACGTGTTGCAGAGTAGCCATGTTTTTCAGCTGCGAATTCTGCTTGTTGTAGTTCAGAGTATGCTGCCATGCCGCGCTCTTTATAGCCACGTGCTAGTTCAAACATACCGTAATTTAATGAATGGAATCCAGCAAGTGTTACGAATTGGAACTTGTAACCGTAAGATGCGATTTCCTTTTGGAAGCTTGCAATTGTTTTTTCATCTAGTTTTTGTTTCCAGTTGAATGAAGGTGAGCAGTTATATGCAAGTAGCTTCCCTGGATGCTCCTTATGAATTGCGTCCGCAAATCGTTTTGCATCTTCTAAATTTGGTTCTGACGTTTCACACCAAACGAGGTCTGCGTACGGTGCATACGCTAAACCGCGCGCAATTGCTTGATCAAGACCTGCATTCGTACGGTAAAATCCTTCTGGTGTTCTTTCTCCTGTAATAAATGCTTTATCAACAGGATCAATATCGCTCGTAATTAAATCAGCTGCATCCGCATCTGTTCTTGCAACGATAATTGTCGGCACTCCCATTACATCTGCTGCAAGGCGTGCAGAAATTAAATTGCGTACTGCTGTTTGCGTTGGTAGTAGTACTTTTCCGCCTAAATGGCCACATTTTTTCTCTGAAGATAATTGATCTTCAAAATGCACACCTGATGCACCTGCTTCAATCATACCTTTCATCAGTTCGAATACATTTAATTGCCCACCAAATCCAGCTTCAGCATCTGCTACAATCGGTACGAAATAGTCTGTATCATCGCTTCCTTCCATATGCTGAATTTGATCCGCACGTTGAAGCGTTTGATTAATTCGTTTTACTACAGCAGGTACGCTGTTCGCTGGATATAAACTTTGGTCTGGATACATATGCCCAGAAAGGTTTGCATCAGCTGCTACTTGCCAACCACTTAAGTAAATCGCTTTTAACCCAGCTTTTACTTGTTGCATCGCTTGGTTTCCTGTTAATGCGCCAAGTGCGTTAATATAGTCTTCTGTATGAAGCGATGTCCAAAGCTTCTCAGCACCACGACGCGCTAACGTATGTTCAATATCAATTGACCCGCGCAGGCGAATTACATCTTCTGCCGAATATGGACGTGTGATCCCTTTCCAACGCTCATCTAATTCCCAGCTTTCTTGTAACTTCTCGATTCTTTCGTTTTTCATTTGTTCCATCCCCTTTTCATTTTTTATAAAATTTCATAACCCGGTAATGTTAAAAATGGTACGAATTCATCATTTCGAACGAGATTTGTAAACAACGTTGTCGCCTCTTGGAATCTCCCTTTCTTAAAGGCTTCCTTACCAATCTCTCTTTCTATTTTTGCTAATTCTTCTTCTTTTAATTCTTCCATTAATTCAAGCGTAATATTACGACCATCATTTAGTTTTCCACCTTCATGACGAATCCATTGCCATACTTGTGCTCTTGAAATTTCAGCTGTTGCCGCATCTTCCATTAAGTTATAAATGGGTGCTGCTCCCCGTCCGCTTAACCAAGATGCAATATATTGAATACCTACGCTAATATTCATGCGAAGGCCCTCTTCTGTAATCGTTCCCACCGGTACCTCTAGTAAATCGTTTTCTGTTACACATATTTCTTCACGTCTTCTAAAAATTTGATTTGGTGTTTTCATAATGTGATTAAACACTTCCATTGCAACCGGTACAAGTCCAGGGTGGGCAACCCAAGTCCCGTCATGACCGTCTAAAGCTTCGCGTTCCTTATCAGCACGCACTTTTTCAAAAGCTGCTTCATTTGCTTCTGGATTATTTTTAATCGGAATTTGTGCCGCCATTCCTCCAATTGCTGGTGCATTACGGCGGTGACATGTTTGAATTACTTTCAAAGAATACGAACGCATAAATGGCGTCGTCATCGTGACTTGTGCTCTATCTGGTAGTAAGAATTTATTATGATTACGGAAACTCTTTAAAAAGCTAAAAATATAATCCCATCTTCCGCAGTTTAAGCCAGCAGAATGATCTTTTAGCTCATACAAAATTTCATCCATTTCAAACGAAGCGTGAATCGTTTCCAGTAACACAGTTGCTTTAATCGTTCCATTTGGAATGCCGATATATTTTTGAGCAAATACGAATACATCATTCCATAATCTCGCTTCTAAATAACTTTCCATTTTCGGTAAGTAAAAGTATGGGCCGCTCCCTTTTGCTAAAAGAGCTTTCGCATTATGGAAAAAGTACAAGCCGAAGTCTACTAAGCTACCCGACATATTTTTCCCATCAACTTGCATATGCTTTTCCTCTAAATGCCATCCTCTTGGACGTACAATGAGTACAGCTGTTTTCTCATTTAATCTATATTCTTTCCCTTTATCATTTTCATGTGAAATCGTTCCCTTTACTGCATCTCGTAAATTGATTTGGCCTTCCACTGCATTTTCCCAAGTTGGTGAATTCGAATCTTCAAAATCCGCCATAAAAAGATGCGCTCCTGAATTTAAAGCGTTAATGACCATCTTTCTATCTACCGGTCCAGTAATCTCTACACGGCGATCCTCTAAGTCTTTTGGCAGCTTGGCAATTGTCCAATCCGCTTCACGTATGTGTTTTGTTTCTTCTAGAAACTTCGGAAACTCCCCTGCATCAATTCTCTTTTGTTTTTCTACACGTTTTTGTAAAAGTTCTATGCGGCGCTCATTAAAATTCTCATGTAGTTCCTTCAAAAAACTAAGCACCTCAGGTGTCAATATTTCGCTGTACGCTGGTAACATTTCTCCAACGAGTGTAACCCGTGAAGTTTGCGTCGACATATTAGCATCCCCTTCTTAAACTGTTTTATAACAGATTTGATTTCATGTTTTATATTATATAACAAATCTTCAGAAAAGGAAGTTTTTTTTGAAAATTCATTTCGTTTTTTTTCAAAACGCCATTCTTTCGCGCTTTATTTCATACAAAAAAGGCCGCTGTTATACAACAACGACCTTTTTGTATTATTTTTGAATTTCACTTTGACTAGTTAAACTTTATTACTGCCCTTGTTCCATATCATGCAATATTGCTCTATGTAAAAACTGTGCGTATTGTTCTCTCGTTACCTTCATGGACGGACCGAATTTACCTTCTCCGATTCCCATTGTAATACCATTTGTTTGTACTGCACTAATTGCATTCGTTGCCCATGAATTTGCTGAAACATCATTAAAGTTATGAGATCCCTTTGCCTGTAGGTCAAAAGCATTCGTAAGAACTTGTGCCATTTCCGCACGCGTTAACGTCGCCTTCGGTCTAAAGTTTCCATTCTCGTCTCCCTGGAAAATTCCGATTTCCGTTAGAGCCAATATCTCCTCGATAAAGCTTGTTGAATTTTCATCGATATCTCCATATGGGTTTTCATATTCATCTTGTTCTTCCATATCAAACACACGGTAAATTAAAGCTGCAACTTGCTCACGTGTTACATTATCCCCAAAACCGAATATTCCATCGCCATATCCCAAAATTATTTCTTGTTCCGCTAATTCATGAATTGCCTCATATGCCCAATGTCCTTTTGGTACATCTTTAAATACAATTGTATTTGCTTTTTGCAACGGTGCACTTTCCGCTTTTACACTATTACTCTCTGCTGAGAATAACACCCCACCCATAATTGTTAATGCTGTAGCTGTTTTTAATAATTTTTTGCTCATCAAATTATCTCCCCAATATGTATATGTTTTTTTAAAAATATACAGAATAAATGGTATAGTGACAATATATTTTCCGACACATTTCGTGACGGTTTTGTGAATCATATTACACATCATGTCTTTTTCATCGGGTTGATTATAAAGATTGTTTATAATCATAAAAATACATAAATACGAATAATAATTCTTTTTTAAACAAACAAAAAAGCACAAATTTTTCTATTTGTGCTTTCATATTTCACTCTACTTCCAATCCTCTTTCAAATGATAATTAATAATCGCATTATTAATAAACTGAGCATATTGTTCTCTAGGTACAGGGCGATTTAATTCATACATGCCATTCCCAGTTCCTCTCACAACATTATTAGATTGTAACGCACTAATTGCATCTTCTGCCCAGTGACCTTTTGGAATATCTTTAAATGTATGTTTTTGTTTCGTTTCAAAATTAAATGCTCGTTTTAAAATGACAGCCATTTCCGCTCTAGAGATTGGTGCTTTCGGCCTAAAATTCCCTTGGTCATCCCCTGTAAAAACACCACGTTTTGTTAACGCTAAAATTTCCTTTTTAAAAGTGGTTGTACTATCAGAAACATCTTTATATGGATTCGCTACTGGCCCTTCTTCTTTTATCTCAAGTGTTCTGTAAATAGTCCCAGCTACTTGTTCACGTGTTATAAGATCGCCAACACCATACTTCCCGTTTCCATACCCTAATATAATTTTATGATACGCTAAATCCATAATAGCATCATATGCCCAAAATCCGTATGGAACATCTTCAAACACAATCATTTGTGGATACTCTTCCGCTTTTACAGGTGTCACATTCGCCCCTGCAAATATACCTCCTGCCATTGTCGCAATCATCATTACACCCAATATTTTTTTCTTCATTATCCTCTCTCCCTATTTCATTCAAATAAAATGAACTTCATTGTTTCAGGAGTACTATTTTTTTTGTGAATGTAAGATAAAATGCAAATCTTCTAGAAGAAATATTCCCACTACCTTTCTGCTTTATACCCCCTTCTTTCTTTTTCAAAAAGGAAGTTGTCACATCTAAGGTTGTTATATACTAAAACATTCTACAATCTCTTTATAAACTCCTTTTCACTTTATAACTTCCCTTTATTGGCACCTAAAGGAGATGCCTAATGGAGATTACTATATTCATGGTTTATATTTCAGAGGTAGCATCCCCCTTCACTGATAACTCGCTTTCGCTGAATTTTGAGGTGGGGGTCTTACTGCCCAGCAAATAACGGGATAAAAAAATCATCCTTTTTTCTTAAAAGAGGATGATTTTTTTATATTTATTAACACTCAAATATGCTACTACTTTTGAAGAGTAAATTGGGCAACTATTTGTTTTAATTCTCCTGCTGCGTTATGCATATGTTCAATTGAAACCGAAATCTCTTGAACAGATTTTTCTTGCTGTTGAATAGACTCTTTTACCCTATCAGTTCGGTCAGATGATCTTTGGGAAATTTGAGCCATGTCTTCTGCAGAAGCCGAGATTTCCTCACTACTCGCTGCAATTTCATCTGTAGACATAGATACCGTTTGAATTTGCTCAGATACTTGCTGTACTTTTTCTGTAATTGTTCCAAATACTTTTTCTGTATGCATTACTACTTGTGTACCTGCCTGTACCTCATTATCTACTTTCCCCATCATATGTACCGTATGGTTCGTTGTTCCCATAACTTGAGTAATAAGATTCTCAATTTGTTTTGCAGAATCACTAGATTGTTCTGCTAATTTCCGCACTTCATCTGCCACAATTGCAAATCCTCTACCACTTTCACCAGCACGTGCAGCCTCAATTGCGGCGTTTAATGCTAATAAGTTAATCTGGGAGGTAATACCTTGCATAACATCAATGATTTTAACAATTTCTTCTGATTGTTCTTTCATAGTCTCTACTTGTTTCACACCGCTATGTACCGAATTTTGGATTGTATCCATCTGTTGAATCATTTGTTTCATTAATTTGTTACCACTCTCTGCATCTAATGCTGATTGAGCAGATAATTCATTTACAGAGGATGATGTATTGACTATACTCTGCATTCCTTGCGTCAACTCTTCCATCGCACCCGCAGTTTGTTCCATTGCTTGCATTTGACTCTCTGCACCATTTGCAACTTCTTCAATATCCATAGTGATTTTCTTCGCTGCACTACTAGATACTTCTGATGCAGATACTACTCCGTCTGCATGTTGGAATAAAAGCTGAATATTATTCTCTACTTCTTGCATATTTGTTCTTAGCCCTGCAATCATCTCGTTAAAATTACTTACTAATACACCTAATTCATCCTTAGCAGTATAATCACCATGTACGGTTAAATCTCCTTCTTTCGCTCTTTCCATCATACGACTAACCGTTTGTAAAGGAGCAACTATGAGCTTGCTAATAATATAACTTACTATACATATAACGATTGTAGTAACTACTACAAGAATGATAAAGGTAATAACGGAACGATCAATCATTTTTTGAGAATCTTTAAATACTTGGTCAGCTAAATTTGAAACATACGATTCTAGATCCACTGCATAACCAGCTAACTCTATTCCCTTCGGTTTTAATTCTTTCTGAAATTCATTTACCATTTGTGGCTCATTTGTTGCCTTCGCCTTTTCAAATAATTTTTTATATGTATCTTTATAACTTGGCAAAGATTTCTTCATCTTCTGAAATAGTTCATCCTCTTGCTTACTTAAATTAAAACCATCATCATATTCTTTTAATAAAGAATCATATTTTTTAAGATCCTTTTCAATATTATCAATTATCCCCTCTTTATTTGCCACTTCATTTTGTGATGCCGTAATTAATTCTAGTAAGTTATATTCTAATGAATTTTGTGTACGAAGCATTCCTTCTAATAAAATTGCAGAATATTGATAATCATCTACTACAACCTCTGTATCGTGCTTAATCTTATTAATAGAATTAATTGCTACACTGCTCATAATTACCATACCTAAAACTGCTAATGAAATAAGCGCTAATAATTTATATTTCACTTTTAAATTTTGTAAAAAATACATTTTTCCACCTTTATTCCTTTATATATAGATTTTTAGAATTTTATAGCTTATTATTTACAAAATCGTAATAAAAAGCAATGATAAATATTCCCAATATGAAACTTATATCTCTATAAAAAAAGAAGTAGCTATCATGCTACTCCTTTTTGCTTTGTTTCTCATATTGTTCAAACGTATGAATTCTTTCAAAAATTGGTGGGTGCGTGTATAAGAAAAATTTTACTAACGCAGGCGGATTTACTTGGCTTAAACTTGTTTTTGATAAATATTGAAAAGTTTTCACACCAGATTTCCCATCCTTCGTCATATTTAAAGCATATTGATCTGCCGCTCTTTCTTCTATACGTGAAACGTAGTTTGTTGCTGGTTGTGCTGCAAAAGAGAGGACAGAAGAAATTAAGAAAAATAAAGGTAACATGGAGAAACATGCTACTTTTGAAATTTGCAATGTATCTCCCCATTTGCGAATACACATATTTATAATACGACTAATTAAAAACATACCTATAAACGATAGCAATACATAACTTGCAACGCCAAAATATATATGTTTCATAACATAATGCCCCATTTCATGGGCCATTATAAATAAAATCTCTTTATCTTTTAACTGCTTAAGTGTTGTATCCCACATTACAATACGGGCGTTAGGGCCAATTCCTGTTACGTAAGCATTTAATGCATTCGTTTTTTCTGACATATTTACTTCATATACGTGTTTAGCAGGAATGTCCGCTTTGTCTGCTATCGCTAAAATTTTCGTTTCTAATTCTTTATTTTTCAGCGTCGAGAATTCGTTATACAGTGGATCAATAACGACAGGCTGTATGAATGTTAAAAAGATTGTAAATGGAACAGAGAGCGCCCATCCTGCGAGCCACCATCTCTTCGGAAATTTACGGATAAGCCATAATAGAACGGTAACTACGATTAACATAGTCGCATAACTTTCCCAAAAACCGATAACATGATCTTTTATCCAGCTTTGTGTACTTTGTGTTGAAATGCCGTAATCAACGGACACTTTCCGGCCAATCCATTGCATCGGTAAGGCAAGCACTGTTGTCAATAATGATAAATAAAAGAAATAAATCGCAACTTGCAAAACACTTATTTTAGTCGTTTCCTTCGACCATTTCTCAAACTTTCTTGAAATACCTAGCACAAGTACAAATAATAAAATAATCCATTCAAGAGGCGTCGCTAAAAAGTATAGTAAATTTTTCACGCGCGAATAATCTTGGCTTAGCGTAAGCTCTCTCGTACTCATAAACGTTTCTGGATCTGCACTCGTTCCCTTATACATGTCCGGAATAAGTTCATGATTCCATCCAAATAAATACCAATATATAAGTAACGCAAATCCAACGTACAAAAAAAGCGACCAACCGATAACCTTCTTCACGCTATTCCCTCCTCTATGCTGCCTGTCTATTATTATTGTAAGTTCGTACACGCTAAATTAGAACAAGCTTATTATGTGAATTGCTCTGGATCTTTTTATTTACATAAAAAAACTCTTCTACATAAGAAGAGTTTTACCTATCTTTAAACACTTTCTTCGGTTCACAATCCGTACACTTACAAACCAACACGTACCCTACTTGCTTTTTAGATAAAATAAAAAGCCTCTTTAAGGAAGTACATCTATTAATAAACTAAAATCTTGTAAAGAGAAAGAACTATATTTCATAATACCCTGTACAGCTAAAAGTAAAACAAGACCGATCACACACATATAGTTAACGCTTTCTTCATTCTTTTTTTCAGTAACGACTCCACCACTTATACATAAAATCCCTAGCAAATGGAGCGCTAAATAAATGAAAAAATAAGCTTCCTCCCAGCGCAAAATAACATTCACTGTCGTTATTAACACTAGACTAAGTAAAATCAAATAAAAAAACTTATTTGATGATATCGTTTCATTCATATAATTTTATACATCCCTTTCAAATTTCGAATTAATGATGTTTCAAAGCTATAAAGTAAATGATTGTTTTTATACCATAAAACAAAAGGAAAGCCACCATTACTTTCTCGAATACTTTATGAATCCACATATACTTCTCTTCATTCTTTTTGAAGATGCGCTTCATCATTTCTTCTACAATTAGACCAAATATTAGTAAAACCCCGAACACAATAAGAAGAGAAATAATATTTTCTTTTAAATGAGTACTAGAAAATAAGTAATACTCTGGAAACACAATCGTATCTACTACAGGTTGAAGCCAATGACAAACGCTTTTATCACACATATCTGTAATAGACGTAGAATCTATAATGTCTTTTAATATTTTTTCAACCGTCTTCTTCATCTTATTTACTCCCGACTACATCTGAAAAGCTCTTTTCCTGCTCTGCATATATAACCGGCACTTCTTTACTCCAATATTTGCGATTAACAAATAAAAAGATAAGTACTAAGTTTAATCCTGTTATAAAAATAATAAGTCCAGGAAAGAATGTCGTATAATTTGAAAAATCGGCAAAACTAATAATTTTTTCTCTACTTATTAGAAAAGACGCACCTATTACAAATGCATTGTTTAACATATGTATTGCAATTGGCATGAGTAAACTTTTCGTACGAATATATACGATTGACAATACGATGCTGAATATGGCTGCACCGAGGAAATCAACATGTAACAACGCAAACAATATTGCTACAACGATGGTCGCTATGCTCGTTCCCCATTTTGTTGCAAAACGTTGAAGTAAAAATCCGCGAAAAACAAATTCCCCGATAATTGGTGCGATGAATACGACCCTAATGACTTGAGATACATATCCCCCAGTACTATCTACAATTGGTTCATGCAGGGCGCTCATAATAAAGTCCGGTGTAATCCATGCAAAACTATACATATACAAAATAAGATACCCGTAACTAAACATGCATAACATAACCGTAATGTATAAAACTTGTACCAAGTTAAATGTTTCATTTTTATTAACAAATAATGAAAATGAAATGTGGTGCTTTCTATACTCATAAGAAATCCATACCATCGGAAGGATATAGAATATAAGGATATTTATAAAAGAAGAATTTTGTATATGAAATATACTTGTTAGCAAATCGCCACTACTTCTCGCTATTAAAATTAATAGTGCAAATACAATTAAAAAATATCTAGCTCGCATCACTTGAAACGGGTTCACACTCATCTCCTCCCCTATGTTACTTTTATCATATCATTTGATTCTTAATTTTTTGCGAAAGAAAACCTTAAAATTTCCTTAAAAATTCCATAAGTTACAAAATGATGATATGATATTCGAGAAAATTAGGAGGGATGTTTATGTACCAAGCAAATATTTTACTCGTTGATGATGAAACAGCAATTTTACAATTACTAACTACCATTCTTGAAAAAGAAGGCTTTTCTCATATTACAACTGCAACATCAGCTGAAATGGCTTTATCTCTAACTAAGCAAAACAATTACGATTTAATTATTTTAGATGTAATGCTTCCTGGACAATCTGGTTTTGATATTTGTCCAATCATTCGCCAACAAACAGATTGTCCAATTTTCTTCCTATCAGCAAAAGCATCTGATTTAGATAAAATATCCGGATTTTCATACGGTGCAGATGATTATATTACGAAACCATTTAATCCATTAGAAGTAGTAGCACGTATGAAAGCACAGCTTCGGAGACATATGAAACAAACCGTACCACACGAACAAAAACCACACTCAATTTCATTTGGAAGATTTGAAATTGATCAGCACTCTGCAGAACTAACAGTAGATGGGCACATTGTCGAATGTTCTGCTCAACTCTTTCAACTACTACTCTTCTTTTGCGAGAATCCGAACTACGTATTTTCGAAAGAGGAAATATACGAAAAAGTTTGGGGAGCACCTGCCTATAATGGCGATGACAACACTGTTATGGTCCACATTCGAAAACTACGTGAAAAAATTGAACATGATCCAAGTAAACCAGAATATATAAAAACCGTTCGCGGGCTTGGTTATAAGTTCGTTACAAAGTAGGGTGACGATATGAATTTTAATAAACGACTTATTATTCAATTTATCATGCAACACGTTTTTGTTTTAGTTACATTACTTATCGCTGTAGTTGCTGCTTTTACTTATTTAATTTTTCTTCTTACTAGTACTTTATACGAACCTAACATTCCAGATTCTGATAGTTTTACAATTTCAAAATACATCTCTTCAGAAGATGGGCATATTTCGTTACAATCTGAAGTGCAAGATTTAATAAAGGAGAAAAATGATTGGCTCCAAGTTGTAGATGAAAACGGAAAAATCCTCTACCACTTTAATACACCAAATGATGTTCCGGATGCTTATACGAAGACATCTTTAGTCGCATATATACAACATCATATCGAAAGCAATTATAAATTTACATATTGGGAAATTGAATTAGAAGAAAAGAAAGCACTTGTTATTTATGGTGGTATGTTAAAAAGCAATGCGTTACTGACAGCAATTCAAAAGGAGCATTCCTCTTTAACGATGGATTCGTTCGCATTAACAGACCAAGAAAAACAGTTACTATCTAAAGAAAAAGCAACACTTCAAATATTTAATCAAAATGGCGAAGAGGTTTTTTCCTATCCAACTGGAAAGAAAAAAACATTTTCAGCAATACAAATTGCCCTTAATGAAAAAGAACCGTGGAATCATAAAGAAAACACGTCTAGCTTTTACGATGCAAATAGTGGCAACCTTCTCGTTGTAACTGCAAAAAATGAGCACTACTATCCAGATGACGAAATTGAAGATGTATTTACTAAGAAGTTTCTCATCGGATGCGGATTAATCCTTCTTATCGTATTTGTTTATTTAGTCATTCTTTCTATTTGGTACGGTAATAAATTCGGAAAACCGTTATTACATGCGATGCGCTGGCTAAAAAATATCGCTGGTGGAAAGTATGAAGAACCTATTAGTAAAAAAGGAAAACCTGTCAGGTTCCGGCGATCTGGTAAAGAAAAATGGTCATTCCGTTTGTTTAGAGATGTAACAAGTTCACTAGAACACCTTTCTATTACACTCAAAAAAAATGATGCGATGAGGCAAGTACTCCAGCAAACACGAGAAGAATGGATTACCGGTCTAACGCATGATTTAAAAACACCACTTAGCTCTATATATGGCTACGCATTATTACTCGAATCGAATCAATATAACTGGACTGATCGTGATATTCAGCAATTTGGTAGTGTTATGAAAGAGAAATCTCAATATATGACGACATTAATTGATGATTTAAGCTTAACGTATCAATTAAAAAATAACAGCCTTCCTGCCCAACACGTAAACGTTGAAATCAATCAGTTCGTTCAAAAAGTATTATTGCAATTTATTAACAATCCAACACTCCAAAATCAAAATATTGAATTCGTACCGAGCTCAAATAAAATTCAATATTTCATTGAAGAAAAATGGTTCCAGCGTATTATCGAAAACTTACTCGTAAACGCGGTAAAACATAATAACGAAACAACTACTGTCATCGTAAAACTATCACAAAACGCTAATTCCTTTACACTCTCCATTTCAGATGATGGAAAAGGAATGGATGAAAAAACGAAAGAACTTCTATTTGAACGATATTACCGCGGAACAAACACAGAAGAAAGCAACATTGGAACTGGACTTGGCCTAGCCATTACAAAACAGCTCGTTCATGCTCATAACGGGACAATTTCCGTTGATAGTGCACTCGGAAAAGGAACGACGATTATTCTTGTGTTTCCGTTTCGTTCGTAGGAAAGACGCTATATGGTGTCTTTTTTTCTTTTCTGGGAGAGTTTTGCGGTAATTGAAATTATGCAGATCGTTTTTTTTGAGGTGTTTTAGCGGTATATGAAATTATATCGGCGATTTTTTGAATATATCGGCGCAACTCGAATTATATCAGCGATTTTCTAGATATATCGACTTACCGACAAAAACCGACAATACTAACCTACCTCCCTACTATACAAAGTAAAAATAAAACTATTAACAAATACATTTCTAAACTGTTATACTATAAATAGAAGTATAAACTAACTAAGTTTTGCATAAAATGAAGTAAACGAGGTGCTTCCAACACCCCGTCACTGCAACTAATTACCGTAAGGTGGAAGGTTGCAACTAAAGCTTATTTGAGCTTAGAAGACTTCCCACGCTTCGCAGGCAGACGGGTAGTCTTCTTTTTACGCTTTTTTGCCGTTAATTTCTTAAATCCCAAAACTATACCTTCTCTAGCTATAGTTTTGGGATTTCCAACAAAATTTGCAAAAGAAATTCCATACGATTACACCTCCTTTCTTCACCAAATGAAGAAAGGGCATAACCTTCCACCCGCAATATTTAATTGCTGTTTTATTTTACCATTTTCATATGTATTACAGATAAAAAAATACAAATTTAACAATCCACTTATAAAGTGAAACTTTAATCAGTGGAGATTTTGTTCATCCTGCACTGATTATTAGCCCTCACCAATCGGGCTGCCCGACAAATAGCGGGATAAAAATAACCTTTCATAACTCACTATGAAAGGTCACTCCATATTTCAGCTATTTCCCTACTAACACAAACACATTCTCATCAGGTGCTTCCATTACGGCAACATGTCCTGATTCTGTTGGAAATGGTTCGCGAATCCACTTTACATCTTTATTATCTTTTAAACTCTCATACGTTTGTTGTACATCTTCTACTAATACTTCGACTTCCATAAAATTAATATCCGGATGATTGCTTATTACTAACTCCGAACTTTTTTCATCTGGAAACTTCAATCCTATTAACGTCCAAATAGCTCCTTCTTCTAGTTCTCTTTCTATCATCCAGTTTTGCTTCATTCCCATTTCTTTATAGAAAGAAACTGATCTTTCTATATCTTTCGTATGTATAGATACACATTCTAGTTTTTTGAACATTTTCCTATTTCCCCTTTTATGAAAAAGCGAACCATCTCCCAATGATTCGCTCTTACCCTATTATTTTTTCTTCACCGGTATCCAAAGCTCTACTTGTGCAAACTCACTCTTATCTTCGTGGCAACGCTCATCGTACAGTTCAAACTCTGTAACTCCGCAATGTTCATACCCTGAATGCGGAAACCATTCTGAGAATACTGCATTCCAAGTTTGGTGAATAGACGATACCATTTCTTTATGAGGAACTTTCGGCGTTGTAAATACTGCATATGTTGCTGCAGGGAAAGTACGCTTTGCAATTTCATTTGGTACATTTTCAAAGTCTGTAACTTCCATTCCAATAATATAAGTGAAGTCCCCTGTTTCTAAATTAAAATCAGTACATAATCCAAGCTCTACCCATTGGCTCGTATCTTTACGATTCGGAATCGTTGTTCCAAGATCTTTTTGTAAATATTCTTGCCAAAATGCTGGGATGTCTTGATGGTTTTTCCCTTCTTTACTTGTCGTCTTCAGTTCATAACCTGCCATTAAAAATTCTGGTTTATTTACAATACGATATTCCATTTGTATGCCTCCTAAATACGGATTTAATTTTCTTTGCTTTACATTCACGCTGTAATACATCGGTGTTTCAATTTCTTGTTTTCGATATTCACTCGGTGTCATTTGAAATAATTTCTTAAAGGCTCTCGTGAACGTTTCGTGAGATTGAAAGCCATGCTCAAATGCGATATCAATAACTTTTTCATCCGTATGAGAAAGTTGATAAGCTGCCCGGGCTAACCTCCGCTTTCGAACATACTCCATTACTGTATCACCTACTAATGCCTGAAATACACGATGAAAATGCGACTCAGAAAAACCTGCAATACGTGCTAAATTACGCAGCGTCTGTTTTTCCATTACATCTTCCTCAATATAATCAATTGACCTTTGAATTTGTGTTTCATAGCTTTCCATCTCTGTTCACCCGCCTTATATGTATTATGATAAAAGAGAATCCTATCCAATTCTTGACGTTTTTTACTATAATTCCATAAAAAATTGTAACTTTTTTATATGTATTTCGTTGTTATGTATGAAGGGAGGGAAATGTAGTGAAACGCAAACAATCATTAGAAGACATTTACTCCGAGCATATGCAAGATTTATTTCGCTATCTTCTCTCCCTAACCGGAGATTCCCACTATGCAGAAGATCTCATGCAAGAAACCTTTTACCGAATGCTCGTCCATATTGACTATTATAAAGGAGAAGAAATTAGGCCGTGGTTATTTACAATTGCCTACAATGCCTTTATCGATTGGTATCGTAAAGAAAAGAAATATAAAACAACAGAAGTTGCAGAATTCCATTTACCAAACGTTCCAAGTACAGAACATGCATATTTCGTAAAATTTGAGATTGCTAGTTGGTTAGAAAGTTTATCCATTCTTCCGCTCGAAAGACGAAATGCCCTGCTACTACGAGATTACTATGGATTCTCCTATAAGGAAATAGCAGAAATGACTGGTCTCTCATTAGCGAAAGTGAAAATTGAATTACACAGGGGACGAAAAGAAATAAAAAGCATAAAGGAGTGATACAGATGGGCTGTGCAGAATTTAAAAAACTATGGAAGAAGTATGAAAATGGAACGCTCACGCATGATGAACAAGAACTGTTAGAAAGTCATATTGAGTCATGTGAAGAGTGTGAAGCTTACTTAGATGAGCTGTTAACAAAAACAGAACCAATTAAGAAAAAGTTACCTCCAAAAGATATTAAAATTCCTTTTTGGAGAATTAAGTGGAAACATCGTTTACAAACGTTTGGTTTTATATTATCAATTTGCATCGTTATCTATATAATCGGCGGGGTATTATCAGCCTTTTATTTTCAATCTAATAATGATAAAAGGCTAAAAGAAATTAGAGAGGTTCCTTCGCTTGCACTTGAAGCAACTATCCCAAATAGCCGCGTTATGGGAGGCGGAACAAGTGTAGAAGCTTTTTTCCGTACGAATAGCCAATTTGATTTAGTAAGAACCATCGGTAAAAAAGAAATGCCCCTCGGTACAATAGAAACAAAAAGCTTCTTATCATCTGTAGATATCACGAAGCAAACTTGGATGAATCCGTTCTATCAACCAAAACTCTTCTTTGTTCATCCAAAAACAGAGCAGGGTGATTATTTAAAGGATTCATCAAAAAAAGTATGGGATACACTTGCAAAAGTACATGATGGAACCGTTGCAGAAGTAGCAATTTCTTTTGATAAAGCTTACACTTTAAAAGAATTAGAACCGCTTTTATATAGCATATTCGAGGCACAAGAACTCCCTCCAACTCCTGTATGGTACGCTTTAGATACAGGACAAGAAAGAAAAAATGTAGATGACTATATCCTACATGGCGGAGAAGCTATAGGGTTTCCAGAACATGTAAGATTCCTCGATAATGAAACTGACGGGCAGAAAACGCAAGAAGACAAAGTAACCGAAATGATGCGCGTCCTTTCTATCCATAAAAAAACGGTAAGCAAAATAGCAGCGCTTTCTGAGAAAGAACTAAACTTAGATAAACGTTATCAATATGTAAAGGATAACGGTGTAAAAGTATACGGAATTGTTATTACTGGCCCATCGAAAGAGTTATTAAAATTACAAAACTCCCCGCACGTACGTTATGCGACTCTTGGAGATATTGAGATTTGGAATTGGTTTGATCATTAATAAAAAAGAAGTAGCGCTCTAAAAACGATGCGCTACTTCTTTTTTAATTCGAAATCACTTTCACATACATCCCTCTCACCGCTTTTTCATAAGCAATATCACTCATCTGTCTTATGTTTTCTGACACAACAGACGACTGAACGATTTTCCCTTCACGAAGTAACGGCGGATCAATAAGACGCACTTTATTTTTCTGATGTAAATCATAATCGTTTCTATCTTCTTTTACCTTTACATTTCGATGAACTTTGCTTAATAAAGCTTCTACTTCGGGGTCATTACATTGCTGCAATTTCGAAATAAGCTCCTCATCTTCAAGAAGAAAATCATCTGCATGAATAATCCTTTTATGAAGAGCTACCTTTAACGTTTTCGCTAACATATCATTTCCGTAAATATTCATTGGTTCCATAAAGAAATCGATTACTTCCTTGTAATACGTTTCTGTAAACCATTCCGCTATTTCGATATTTTGCAGAACCATTTTCCCCTTTACTTCGATGACATCCTCTAAAAAACTGTGAACTTCTTCTAAAGAAATATACCCATATGTATACATATCTCGTAATGTATAATCCACTCTGTCTGCGCATAATTCTGGTGCTGACCTTTCGAGTAACGTCCATTTCGAATCATCTAACAAAATATCTTCATAGTTATAACCATACTTCGCAAGAATCGCTGGAATTTCTGAGTTTTTCACAACAGAACTAAATATCTCTTCATGATAACTTTCATCTTCATTATGAAAAACGTAATCAATCACGTGGGAAAAAGCAGTATGCGATACGTCATGCAGTAAACTAGCGATCTGTTCTTCTACTGAACCACCTAGTTTTTTCACTAACAACATAACACCAACTGAATGATCAAAGCGCGTTACATTCCATTTCTCGTTCATTAAGTAACTTGCGCCTGCTTGATGAATTCCCTTTAGTCTTTGCATAGATTTACTTGAAATTAATTCTTCTACTACTTGATCCACTTCAAATTCTCCGTATAGTACATCTGATATGATCACTTACAATCCCCCTTTATTTTGATCGAGTCTTATAATCTTATCTCTTTTATGAAATTAGCACCAACATAAATATTTATTGTTATTTGTTTTTATTAAAAAAAATAGAGAGCCATCAGCTCTCTATTTCATAACCCCTATTCAAATGTAACTTCTACCTGCACAATCTCCGACCTACTTCCAAGTCTAAGCGGTGGTCCCCAAAATCCAAATCCAGAAGAAACAATTGCGTGGAACGCGCCTTTTTGTGCGTATCCCCAGTCTAGCTCGTACATTCTTCTCGTTACAATATGATTGGGCGCCATTTGTCCGCGGTGTGTATGACCGGATAATAATAAATCTACACCTGCCGCTGCTGCTTGTTTCAACTCAAATGGCTGGTGATCCATTGCGATAACAGGCATCGATTTATCTACCGTACTCATTAATTGTTCAAAGCTTTGACGATCTCGCTCTGTTTTATCTCTTCTTCCAACGAGATAAAAGTCATCTTCAATTGTAATTACTTCATCTAAAAGAATACGAATATCAATCTTATCCATCTCTTGTAAAAACTCTGGAACCGCTCTACCGTAGTATTCATGGTTCCCTAAAACACCATATACGCCTAATGGTGCTTTCATTTGTTTCATGATTGGTCCCATATTCTTTTGAATGAACACACCTGGATGATCATCGATAATATCACCTGGCAGTAAAATAATATCAGGTTCCATCTCATTTACATGACGAACAAGTCTTTTTAAATGCGAAACGCCAGACAGTTTACCGAAATGCATATCAGAAGCCATCGCAATGCGTAAACTTTTACGCCCCTCTACCTTTTTCGGTATGTGCACCTCGTACTTTCTTACTACCGGACTATACGCATTAAATACTCCATACGCAAAGATAAAGATAAATGCAGCTATCACAGCCGCCCCTGTCCAAATAATTGCCGCTTCTTTCTCTACTGAAAACTGTAAAAGAAAGACCATAATATTAGCTAATGGCAACAACATAAGCGCATATTGTATAACTGCAAACCAAATCGAACCTATCGTTCGCAGAAATGGCAAAAACTTAAACACTTGCACGAGAATGTACGCATATGAAATAAATGCAACTATGAAAGCATAATATCCCCAAGATTCCCAGCCAAATACCGCATGAAGCCAAACCCATCCGTTCCAGCCAATGTAAAACATAAGTAGTGTGTATATAATTAACATGGTAAATATATTGAGATAACGAAGATTCTTCACAGCCAGCCTCCTTATTGATTTCTTTTATTATAACTTGTTATGCACTTATAACGTAAATATTAAGCACTTCGCTCATCATAGTAAAAACCTATAGTTGTTAGACTTGTATCTAACAACTATAGGCACCATTTATATCAACATTGTTTTTACAAATGCTCTTTATAAAAACTTGTTAATTTTTCAACTGCAATTCCTACTGGTTCTGGTTGATCGTATAAATCGTAATGACTCACACCTTCCACAACAAGTAAATCTTTTTTCTCTGAAGCTGCTTTCTCATAAAGCTCATGACCATCTTTATAAGAACCAAATGCACCTTGCTTACTGCCGACAATAATTTGCAGCGGCTGCGTTAATAACGTATCTGCTAAATGGAACGCATCAAAACCGATTACGGATCCCATACTCGTAAAGTTTAACTTATTTGGCGAGTTCACACTTTGACCTCGCGGCGTTGTGTAATACTCAACTGCTTCTACAATATCTATATCCGTCATACCCGCTGCTACTAACTCTTCCTGATTTTTAGGAATCCAATTTGCAATCATTTCCTCTGCTCCGCGTGCTTCAGCAGTACGTTGTTTACCAATTGCCTCTAACACACCAATCGGGTTAGACTCACGATTTAAACGACCGATATTTGCACCAACAACTGTACCAACCGCTTTAATGCGGCGCTCTGTCATCGCAGCATTTACCGCATAACC
Source organism: Bacillus sp. RB3 (assembly GCF_030164735.1). NCBI lineage: Bacteria > Bacillati > Bacillota > Bacilli > Caryophanales > Bacillaceae > Bacillus > Bacillus sp. RB3. The sequence goes on along the minus strand of NZ_JASNGE010000010.1, from coordinate 77,596 downwards.
ACCGCCTGCACAAACACCTAACACACCGATACGTTCTTCATCTATATAAGGAAGAGTAGTTAAATAATCTACTGCTGAGCGAATATCCTCAACTCGCACAGCTGGCTCTTCAATATATCTCGGTGTACCTTCACTTTCACCTTGATATGACGCATCAAACGCAAGCGTGACATATCCTTGTTCCGCTAACTTCTCGGCATACAATCCTGCTGTTTGATCTTTACAGCTACTACCTGGATGCACACAAACAATCGCTGGATTTTGTTTCTTTTCCTCAGCACCTTCAGGAATGTTCAAAACACCTGCAACTTGTAAACCTCTTGTATAAAATCTTATATTTTCCTTCGTAACTGCCATATATAAAACCACCCTTATCTTATTATTAATTTTACACTTGTGAGAGTTATTACTCATGTGTATATTTATAATAAAATGAGTAGAACCTTGTTTCAATGACCACATTTACGCATTTGGGTGATAATACACACATAAAGAAATATGTGTATCAACAACGGAGGAACACGATATGGAGAAAATCGATAGAAGAATTATAAAATCACAAAACGCCATTCAATCGGCATTTATAGAAATGTTAATTACAGATGGATTTGATGAAATTACAGTTAAAAACATTACCGAAAAAGCAAACATCGGAAGAAAAACGTTTTACTTACACTATCTAGATAAGTACAATTTATTAGATAAAATTGTGGACGATCATTTAGACCAATTAAAAGAAATATGCTACGAGAAGCAAAACAAAGAATTTATAGAAGGAACAATCATATGGTTTGAATACTTCAAAGAACACAAACCATTTTTTGCGGCACTATTTAGAAGTAACAGCACCTTATCATTTCAAAAAAAATTACTAACTTTCATCATGGGTGAAATAGAGAAAAAATTAAATACAGACACATCAGTAAATAAAAACATCGATAAACATATCGTCTTAAAATTTTTAGGAACAGCTGTAATGGGCATTTTAGAGTCTTACGTGTTGGATGAAATTGATAGTGATGTTGCGTTTGTTGCGACGCAAGTTGGAGAATTGATTAGGAGGAATATATAAAATGAAACTTTAATCAGTGGGGATTTATTCATCCCCCACCTAACTTCTTTGCTTTCGCTGCATTTTGAGGTGGGGGTCTTACTGCCCAGCAAATAGCGGGATAAAATAAAACCGCATCAATTTCCTTAATAAGGATTGATAAAATGCTATTATCGTTATCCTTCAAAACTCATCTATGCAATTATGCATAACCATCCATTCTGTTTTATTTTCATGTTACGATATAAATGCAATACGACATATATCGACAAAGATAAAAGGAAGTGATTGTATGAAACGTTCTAAAACATACTTAAAATATTTAGCATTATCCGCTGTTTTTGCTAGTAGTGCTATAACTCTTTCAACACCTGCTGCTTACGCTCAAACAACATCACAAGTTGTAACAGATATCGGGCAAAATGCAAAAACACATACGAGCTATAATACATTTAATAATGATCAAGCTGATAATATGACAATGTCTTTAAAGGTAACTTTTATCGATGACCCTAGCGCTGATAAACAGATTGCCGTTATTAATACAACTGGTAGTTTTCTAAAAGCAAATCCTACTATAAGTGATGCACCTATTGATAACTACCCAATCCCTGGCGCTAGTGCAACATTACGTTATCCTTCACAATATGATGTTGCATTTAACCTTCAAGATAACAGCGCTCGTTTCTTTAACGTAGCACCTACAAATGCTGTAGAAGAAACGACTGTAACATCTAGCGTATCTTATCAACTTGGTGGCTCTGTTAAAGCTTCTGTAACGCCTAATGGCCCTAGCGGTGAAGCTGGTGCAACTGGTCAAGTAACTTGGTCGGACTCTGTAAGCTATAAACAAACTAGTTATAAAACAAATTTAATTGACCAAACAAACAAAAACGTAAAATGGAACGTATTCTTTAACGGATATAACAATCAAAACTGGGGTATTTACACACGTGATTCCTACCATTCTTTATACGGAAACCAACTGTTTATGTACTCTCGCACATACCTATATGAATCTGATGCAAAAGGTAATTTAATACCGATGGATCAACTTCCAGCGCTAACAAATAGTGGTTTCTCTCCTGGTATGATTGCTGTTGTTATCTCTGAAAAAAATACAGATCAATCTAACTTACAGGTCGCTTATACAAAACACGCCGACGACTACCAACTTCGTCCAGGCTACACATTCGGAACTGCAAACTGGGTTGGAAACAACGTAAAAGACGTTGATCAAAAAACATTTAATAAATTGTTCACACTAGATTGGAAGAATAAGAAATTAGTAGAGAAAAAATAAAGTGAAAAAACGAAGGGACTATTTAGACTCTTCGTTTTTTACTTACTCATAATAAGATCCTGCAAGTAATACCGTCGCTATGAAATTCCATGATATATTTTTAGGCATCTCTTCACCTTTATTTTGAAAAGCATCCATTAAAATATCAATGCTTTCATCACTTATAATCAATTTATCCCCTTTTATTTCCTCTTTATAAAAAGACATATTTTCTCTCCTTTACTCTCTTATACATATCCCTTGAAGACTCTCTTTTTCTTTCTATCACACTAAAACACGCACCACTTCTTCTAATAATAAACCCAACCATTCATCCAATTTGTTTCAAAACACTCTAATACATTCAGCCTTCTTTCCATAGTACTATTTCAAGATCATACTCATTCTTTAGAAAAGTAAAGCCACTTCTCATAGATGCATCTACTACAATAAGGCTAGAATAAATTAATGATCTTTGAGCATCATCATATCCAATGAAATGTAATACTTCTTTTGTATATAACATGAAATCTTCTAATTCTAATTGCACACCAAAGTCCCAATTTTCATGTGCATACCATAGAATAATCTTCTTAGACAATAAACTAGTTAATTCACGTTCAAATTCTTTTATTTCATTGATAACTTGTTCAGCATTTAATTCACTCATAACTTTGATAGGATTCGGTGTTTCATCAATTAAAAAGTTTACTAATGAAGCAATTTTCTTCCCGCTAATAATCTCAAATTCTTTTATAGACGGACATAACATTAAAAACTTTTCTCTAGTAGCCTTTTCCTCAACCTTTTCTCTTAACATTGCAATTTTCTTTAAACGTTCATTCACATTTATCACCTCATACATTCAGTAAATTAACATAATAAAGCGTATCATCCGTTTGAAAATACATAACCGATCCACAGCTATAATAATTAACAAATTGAATCGGCTCTCCAAAATGTTCATAGTACTTTTTCTGAATGTCACTTAATTTATTTTTTCGAAAAAAATTCATTTATGCTCTACAACCCTCTTTCTACTATACAACCTTGTTATTAAAGATAGATTTCTTCTTTCCAACTACTGGATTTAGATTGAACTACTATTAGATTTTCACTTTCCCATTTTAATGTCCCTAAGAATCTAGAATATACCATTTCATTCCCTACCTCTTCCACCAATAGTTGATCTCGAATCTTTAATCCCTTTTCATCATACACTTCACATCGTAGTTGGAAACCTTTAACACGATGAATTCCTTTTAATATCGCTATCCTCTTACGGCTTGGGCTTTTCTTAGGTGTCTTCCCAACTAAAAATATTCCTTCATAGTTTTGCTTCACAATTTCATCTAAAGATTCCTCTATATACCCTTTAACAACAGATGATGAAAGAGTAGAGTTTTCTTCAAGTCCAGGGACAACATATTGGCGTACTAATTTGCAAAACTCTTTGTATTTCTCTTCAACTGAATTTAATGCTAAAAAGTCCATAAAATCATATGGAACATATATACGAATTTCACCCAAAGCTCTATTCACTTCATATGAAATATCAGTGTTTTCGTTAGCTAAACAAAAGACAGTTACTTTTCCAATCTCTCTTAATCCCATCTCAAACTCGCTAACTTTCTTTGAGAAAATTAGCTCAAAAATTCTAATTTCATGTACAAGCAAATAATGTTTTTTAGGACGTTTTTTTCCAATCGTAAAACTTTACTTCAAGCAATATAATTCACTCCTTTAAATTTATCACCATGCATCGAGGACCTATGATACCTTTTATTAATTTATTAAACTGTACTCCTTTTTCATTCTACCTTATCTATATTTTTCATATGCTCTACTCACAATGCATGCGGTGACATAACAGCCATAAATACATCACTTCTCTCACCTGGTGCCATATACACTCCTTCTGCATCTAAATATTCAATGGAAAAGGCTGCTAGCTCATACGCCATTTCTTGATCACATTCAAAAATTGAATTTATAAAAACTTCATTTCCTGTAATATTTTGTAGATCTTTCAAACAGTTAGACTTACTTCTTGCATAATCAGCCACATTCTCATTAGCCCAAGACCCTATAAAAACAACACTAAATTCAAGTAACACTTGACCATTTTTTTAAACTGTAATATACATCGATCTTGATCATACCAATACTCATCAAAGTTATAGATATTATAATCCGAAATGAATTTTTGCTGTTTACTTTCTAATTTGTCATAACACATAACAAGATAATTTTCGAATTGTTCATCCGTCATTGCCAATTATCACACGCTCCCTTCATTCAAGATCTCCACTACAAACAATATATCTTATATCTTACTCTCTCAAAACCTATATAAAGTGAAACTTTAATTAGTCCTTACTAATCGGGCTTTTACCGGTAGCCCCCCCGCCCACATATCATATACCTTTCTACCACTAAGATATCTTAATATATACAAAGAAAGAAGAACTTATATAAGCCCTTCTTTCCATAAATTGTTTCTTTACTCCATCTAATTTATTTTATCACGATAAATAAATTCACTATTACACAAATGCACCCCAACCGTCTGTATATCCACCAAACTCTTCACCCAGTTTATTCAATTCCTTTTGCATCTCTACAATATCCTCATAAATTAAGAACATTTCTTTAGAACAAGTACATGTCCAATCTTCAAATTCTTCATTATAATCTAATTCACAATTTAAGCCCAGCTCTTGTAGTCTGCCAATTATTTTTTCTCCATTACCTTGATCAGGAATTGCAATAAAGAAATCTACTATATGTTTTTTATTAAAATCTATACCTTGCTTGTATAACATATTTAATACTTGTCCATCTTCATCTTTTGGGAATTTCATTATAATCCCCTCCTAAATACCATTAAAACTCTTATTTTTATGCGAATAATGCCTCTTATCCATAAAGCTACCAAATTCTATCCCTTTACAGACACTAAAATTATCATCTACAACATTACTTTCTGCAAAAGAGAACTACTTTAATCTACACAATGTTTCTATAAAACTTATTGTAATTACATCCCCACAACTAAAAATATTTAGGACCTCTAAATATTACATAGCAGAAAAATCTTCAATTAGATCTTGCAGTAGCTTTAATTTTAATTCTTTTTTGTTCATATAATTCCTTCCGTTCTCTATTTTGATTTATCCCACGAGGATTAGATACATGTCCTATCCTATATATAAAGAAAAAAGAGCGTATATTCGCTCTTCCTTCATACACACATTTAACAAATGAATCTTTCTAACCACTAATTTTTCTGGTGATATATTAATAGCCTCTAAAAGCAAACTGAATATACATGTATGTACCAACACCATAAATAACAAAAGCAACTATAGTAATTAGCCAATTTTCACGAGTTTTTTGTACATACTTCGAGCATGCCCAAAAAAGAAGTAAAATAATTAATTGAATTGCAGTCACTTTTGAGACAGCAATTATAGTAGTTTCTGTAACAAATACTATCCACATTCCCATTAAAATACGTGTGACTTGAATAATTAACAAGATCCTATTATTGGTAATACTTTCTTTAATATCAAACAGATAATTTTCTTGAAAAAAAACGACCAATGTTAATATAAGACTTAAACTCAAAACTATAATAAACTCTAAAAATTCTAGAAACGCTATCCACATCAACAATTCCCTCTTTCTTTTCCTATAGCATAAGGTTCATTGTAAATTTTTAATGCAGCTATTCTATTTTCACTAGAAAGATTCGACAATCATTTTGCATCTACACCATACTAATATGTAACATTGTCATGTATCCTAAACTATCATTTAATAGCTTAGAAACTATCCTCTTGTATCTCCTTGCGCTAAAAAAATCATTTAATTACATCTTATTATTTTCATGTTGCACAAATATCAAAATTATTACTAGCAATTGTTAAAAGCGCACCATCATATTGGATAAATGCACACGCCGATGATGGAACTAATTCGATTTGTGGTACAACACATTCTCCCATTAAACACTTCATCAATTTACTTTGATTTATTTCCTCTAGTTTAATACCAACGCTATTTCCTAAACTGATAATAGCAAAAGTATTTTCTATACTTACACCATAAAAATACTTGATTATATATGATACTTCTGTCCTTGGTATAGAATCAAAAACAAAGAAAAGGTTCCTTCTTCCCGAATCAAAAACTGTGTAGGAAATGTTTTTAGACTCTATTTCTTCTTTCACATTTTTTTCCTCAGATTTATCTACATGTACAATAAACTGATTAATCCTCTCTTGAACAAGTAAACTTAAATTATCAACATTACGATTATCGTCATCAAATAAATCTATTTCATAAATATCAGTTACATTACTAACACGATATATATTTGCATCTTCAATACATTGAACCTTTTCGAATGTAAACTCCATAATACACCTTCTTTTCTCTCAAAGTTATATTTATTCCCATCCTATTCTTACTTAATAATATTAAGTTTATTATTCCTAATTGTTTTTATAAATCAATAATAATCTAATTCTCCTCACAGAGAATCCGCTTTTCACCTTATAATACGCTACTTGTAGAGTATGCATACCGTTCCCTTTTTCATATCTGTTTCGTATAACGGATTAATGTTGTCTCCATTAAAATCAAAATTCCGAATTATAGGCATTTAAATCCCTAGCTTCTTTAAAGTAATTTCTAAATTTATCATCAATATTTATATCGTTACTTAATAACAACATCAAACTGGAATCCCAACAAACAATTTCAAGTTTTGCTTGAGGGTGCTGAATATTTGGACTTGGTACCCAGAGCCCTTCGTTTCCATTTGCATAGGGCTCTACAAGCAAATTATGAATATCAATGTTTATAGACTTATCAAACGCAGATAGTACGCCCCAAATAAATTGAGGATTATATTTTTTTACGAGATTTGAAAGATCTTCACCTGCTATCCAAACTATTGGATACGACATTTTAGGATAATCTCGGATAAGTTTCTCTTCCTGATGTGCGACAATCTCCATGTCTGTTATAAGCCAATTAAACTCTTTTTCCCTACCTTGAAATGAGTCAAAAACGGAAGCTAAAACTGTATGTTTAGATCCATGTAAAATGAAGTTCATCCAATCCCTCCAATTAGTAACAATCGATAAGTTAGCCTTCTTGAACTTATTATGTGTAGCTAATTAAACAAATACCAATGAATACTGTTACTATACACAATATAATAGTTGTTGCAGTATCTAGCAAAATGCTTACGGCTAGGAAAATTATTAATTTAAGAGCAAAAGAAGACCCTTTTTCTTTCCATTGCCGATAGATTTGCATCATTGCATAAATTAATGGAATCATACCACCTATAATCAGAATAATCCCTATTATTTTCCCCATGTTTCCCCTCCTTTTAAATATTCGAATCAATATATATACTATATAATCATACACCCTCAAAATATATCCTTATATTTTTGAAGTTATTTTACACATACAAAACCCTCTAATCATAGCTACACTCGTATTAAGCGCATTGTTAAAAGTTATATAATCTTTCATTCTGTAATTAACGGAACTTTCCATCTGCTAAAAACGTTGCCATACAGCTTAACATCTTCTAAGGTATTAAATTTCCTAAGATATCAATTAGCTCTTCTAATGCTCTTCCCAAATCGTTTATATTGTCTCGTTCATCAAAACCTTTCTCCATTAATTCATCTGCTATAATATCTCTCAATTTATTTATTTTTTCAGTTTCTATCATACTTAAGTCTTCATAAACATTTAACCATAGTAAATGTTTATTTTGTGATTCTAATGTCTGTTTCAATAAAATGTGCATCTCTTTATTTAATTTAAACAACCTTATTTTTTCCTTTCCTTATGTATTTTGAACCTTTAGCAAAAGTTGTAATTACTTTACCTTTTTTATTTAAAACTACTACAGCCTGTTTACTAGTAGATTTAGTTCTACCGCCACTTTGTATAACTTTTTCGCCAGTTTTAACAGCATTTAAAATCACCTTAGATGATACTCCTACACCATCACGACTAATTGCCTATACCATTTCTTTTCTTTCATAAACTCACCTCGCTGAAATATTTTTCAACACAATAATGTTACATATCCAAATCTAAATAAAACAAAGAGTAAAGTAAATACAGTTTAAAAATACATACATCTATCATAAAAAAGAAAAGACGATTTCTTTTCTCATTAATGCTTGTAGTATCCCAACCCATTTAACGATTGATAAAATAAGACAAGGTCTTTTTTGGAATCATCGGTTAAACTTGCAATTTAGTTGAAGAAGGCACAAACTGATGATGCGGAAAAACGTAGTATATAGAAGACTATGTAAGGAGTTTGTCATATGATTGATAACAGAATTTCGAAAGATTATGACCATGAAATAGATGATTCTTTAAAAGAAATTACAGATACAACCATCTTACTTAATTTTCAAAAAGCGATTGTAAGTTTATATCCTCATCTAATACCAATTCATGCTTTTGCCTATGACGCATGGGATGATATTGTAATGCCATTGTTTTATGAAATGGTATATAAAACCTTTGCTTTTAAATACGGGATAGATATTAACTTTAAAGAAACTCATACCTATATGTTTTCGCTTAATAGTTATAAAGGGATACATCACATCGAGTGTGTTCCAAAGTGCACGACATTTAAGATTTATATTAACGAAGAATGGATTGAAATGGATAATAAAAGTTTGAAAGAAAATGTATTTGTATTTAAGTCATTTGGGGATGGATTGCATTTTCTAACTGGTGGAATTGAAATTGCAGATGCTTATCGTGTAGGATTTGACCTTGTTGAGGTTGATATTGTTTCTACCATAACAGGTCTTCCATCTAAAACAAGTATTTTTATTGATAAAGAGCATGTAGACTTTGTGTTTGTTGCAGAAACATATGATACAAATATCCAAAATTAAAAATTTTATGTAAGAAAGTAGGAAGAATATCTTCATTACTACTCATATCAAATAGTTGTTCAAACACGCTCCGCTATTATATATACAAACTTCCTACTACATTTCATATGAGAAAAAGTTATTACGATAAACAAAGAAAAGGTCTCCTAAAAGATATTTTAGGAGACCTTTTCTTATTAATAGATTTTGTGATTTAAGAGTAAACACTCTTAAATTACAAAATCCTCCGGAATAAACACTTTCACTTCTTTCGGCTGTACGTATACGAAATCACCCGCTTGAATGTTCAGCTGTTTGAACTGTTCTTTCGTAATTTCTGCTTCTAAATATTCATCTGTTCCGTCTCGTTTTAATTCTACATATACGACAGGTCCGACTGCGTGAGAATAAGATACTTTTGCCGGGATTGCATCTATGCTTTGTTTCGTACGAGAGATTGATAAATCATGCGGCCTTACGTAGGCTATTCCGTCTACGTTGGAAACGTGCTTATGCTCTGGTGCTTCTAGTTCGACCGATCCTACATTTAGCTTTCCTTTATGAACGCGGCCGTGAAATAAATTTACATTTCCTAAAAAATCGTAAACGAACGGGCTTGCTGGGTTTTCATATACTTCTTCCGGTGTTCCCATTTGTTCAATGCGACCTTCATTCATTACAACAATACGGTCTGCAACGTCTAACGCTTCTTCTTGGTCATGCGTTACGAATACGCTCGTAATTTGAAATTCGTCATGTAATTTTCGGAGCCATCTTCGTAATTCTTTTCTCACCTTTGCATCGAGTGCACCGAACGGTTCATCAAGTAATAAAATTTTCGGTTCGACTGCAAGTGCCCGGGCTAGTGCAATACGTTGACGTTGTCCACCAGATAATTGCGCTGGATAACGTTTAGCAAAGCCATCCATTTTTACGAGCTTTAATAATTCTGTTACCTTTTCTTCTATCGCTTCTGCTGACGGTCTTAAGCTTTTCTTTCTTACTTTTAAACCGAAAGCGACATTCTCAAATACATTCATATGTTTAAAGAGCGCATAGTGCTGAAAGACGAAACCGACTTGCCTGTTTTTCACGTGAATGTCTGTTAAATCTTCTCCATCAAATGAAATAGAACCTCCATCCGCTTCTTCTAATCCTGCAATAATGCGTAATAACGTCGTTTTCCCAGAACCTGACGGGCCTAATAAGGCAACAAGTTCACCTTTTGGAATATCCAAATGAATGTCTGTTAGTGCTTGAAATGTACCATATTGCTTTGATACACCTTGAATTTGAATACTCACCGTAATCCCCCTTATTGTCGTTTTTCCATTCGCCATTCAATCCAGTTTTTTATAACGAGTGTAAACACTGCAATTAATGACATTAACGTCGCTACTGCAAATGCTGCTGAAAATTGATATTCATTGTACAAAATTTCAATATGGAGCGGCATCGTGTTCGTAATGCCACGCACGTGACCTGATACGACAGAAACGGCTCCAAACTCACCGATAGCACGGGCATTACATAGAATCATGCCGTATAAAAGACCCCATTTTATATTTGGAAGCGTAACGCGCCAAAACATTTTCCAGCCACTTGCGCCAAGTGATAAAGCTGCCTCTTCTTCACTTTTCCCTTGCGCCTGCATAACCGGAATTAATTCACGTGCAACGAACGGGAAGGTTACAAAGATTGTTGCGATAATAATGCCTGGTACAGAGAAAATGAGTTTCACTCCATGTTCAAGTAACCATTCGCCAAGAGCACCCCTCGGTGTGAAAAGTAAGACGAATACTAATCCTGCGATAACTGGTGACACAGCAAACGGCAGTTCAATAAGAGAGAGTAATACTTGTTTTCCTTTAAACTGAAACTTTGTAATAAGCCACGCGGCCGCTACCCCAAATATCGTATTAAGCGGCACAACGATTAACGCAACGAGAAGCGTTAATCTAATTGCTGAAAATGCTTCTTGATCTGTAATAGCGGCAATGTATACATCCATCCCTCTTTCAAAGGCTTTTAGAAAAATAGTTATGAGTGGCAGTAATAGAAAGAGAGATAAAAATAAAACTGTAATCGTAATTAATACGCCTGGTACAAGCTTAGATTCTTTTTTAGCTGATACGCTTTTTACTATTTTCTTTTCTAATAATGTTGGTTCCATTTTCTCTCCTCCTATTCACTTTTTAGTTCATGCCTTCTACTCCAGCTTTGAATCATATTAATAAGAAGAAGGAAAAGGAGGGAAATAATAAGCATCACGGTCGCTACAGCTGTTGCCCCCGCGTAATCATATTGTTCTAGTTTCGTCATAATCATCAGTGGTGCAATTTCTGTTTTCATCGGCATATTACCTGCGATGAAAACGACAGATCCGTATTCTCCTAATGCTCTTGCAAATGCGAGTGAAAAACCGGCAAGAAGAGCGGGAAAGATTTCTGGTAAAATGATTTTCACAAATATTTGTAAGCGGGATGCACCTAAACTCGAAGCTGCCTCTTCTACTTCTTTATCAATATTTTGCAGCACTGGTTGCACCATTCGAACGACAAATGGTAAACCGATAAAAGTAAGCGCAACGATAATTCCGAGTGGTGTAAAAGCTACTTTTATATGAAACAGACTAAATATTTTCCCAATCCATCCATTTTCCGCATAAAGCGTTGTAAGTGTAATACCAGCTACAGCTGTCGGAAGTGCAAACGGTAAATCAATGAGTCCATCTAATAGTCTTTTTCCTGGAAATTTGTAGCGTACGAGCACCCATGCTATTAATAAACCGAAAATGGCATTTACAATAGCAGCTGCAAATGAAGTTGTAAAACTAACTTGATAGGAATGCAACACACGCTCGTTCGTTATAACCCCAGCGAACTTCTTCCAACCTAACTGTGAAGTTTGAATAAATACGATAGAAAGTGGTATAAGTACGAATAAACTCATGTACAACATTGTAAATCCAAGCGATAATCCAAACCCTGGTAAAACACGCTTCTTCCTCATCCTCTTTCACCTCATCCCCCTTTAGCAGTACGCATTATTTTTGATAAATTTTATCGAATACGCCGCCGTCATTAAAGTGTTTTTCTTGTGCTTTTTTCCAGCCACCAAATAGTTCATCTACTGTAAATAATTGAACTTTCGGAAATTGAGATGCATATTTTTCTGCTACTTTTTCATTACGTGGACGATAAAAGTTTTTTGCCGCAATTTCCTGTCCTTTTTCTGAGTACAAATATTCAAGATACCCTTCTGCTACTTTTTTCGTTCCTTTTTTATCAACGACTTTATCTACAACCGCTACTGGTGGTTCTGCAAGTACACTAATAGAAGGGGTTACAATTTCAAATTTATCTTTTCCAAGCTCTTTTTGGGATAATAACGCTTCATTTTCCCATGCGATTAATACGTCACCAATTCCTTTTTCAACAAATGTTGTCGTTGCTCCGCGCGCTCCTGAATCTAATACTTCTACGTTTTTATAAATTTGGCTAACAAACTCTTTCGCCTTATCTTCACTATTATTATATTTTTTCAGTGCGTATCCCCACGCCGCTAAATAGTTCCAACGTGCCCCGCCTGATGTTTTTGGGTTTGGTGTAATGACAGACACACCTTTTTTCGTTAAATCATCCCAGTCTTTAATACCTTTCGGGTTTCCTTTTCGAACAAGAAATACAATTGTTGACGTGTATGGAGTGGAATTATTCGCAAGTCGCTTCTGCCAATCTTCTGCTAATTGTTTTTTCTTACTAATCGCATCAATATCATAAGCAAGTGCTAGTGTAACAACGTCTGCTTCTAAGCCATCAATAACAGAGCGCGCTTGACTTCCAGATCCCCCGTGTGATTGTTTTACATTTACTGTTTGCCCGTGCTTCTCTTTCCAATACTTCGCAAAATCTTTATTGAAATCTTGATATAACTCCCTCGTTGGATCATAAGAAACATTTAAAAGCTCAACTGTTTTTTTATCTCCACTTCCTTCAGAATTACTAGTGGATGTTGCCGAACCACACCCTGATAAAAGTACAACTGCTGATAATAAAACACCTGTACTTTTCATAAACGCTGTCTTACCCCACTTTTTCATCGTTAAGCCCCCTTAGTTTATACAATAGAAAAAGGCACACAATATATTCACAAATGTGAACATTGTGCGCCTTCAGTTTATCTGATTAGCTTCTAATGTATTCTATTCGATTTCTTTTCATTTTAATTCTGTAATTCACATGTGTCAACTTGGAATTTGAATTTTCTTATTAAACTAAAATATTGGCATACGTTGAGCCCAATGATTTTTCAAATCAGCAAATTCTTTTGGTAACTTACTATTTTCATTCCATTCTAATTTATATGCATTTACTAACACCGTAGCCATTGATTCACAGTCCACTACTCCATTTTGATTAAAATTACCGTTCTTATCACTTTCAGAGTTCATCCATAATTTCACAAATAAGATATTGCACTCGCCGTAAGCGTTAATCCCTTCTGTTCTATGTATATCTCCTCCTTGTTGGTCATATGAAGCTTTAAATATATGACACCACAGCTTAATCAATGCACAAAAAAATGAGGCAACCACCTTCAAAGATGGTTGCCTCATTTTTACACTTGCATCGCTTTCTCTCTCAATGCTCTTCTTAACAACTTACCAGTCGTATTCTTCGGTAATTCTATTAAAAACTCAATGCTTTTCGGCACTTTATATTTCGCTAAATGTAACGTGCAGTAATGCATTAGCTCTTCTTCTGTTACGTTTGCTTGCTTCAAAACGACGTACGCTCGCACAGCTTCTCCTAAGTTTTCATCAGGAACACCGATTACAACAACTTCCGCTACTGATTCGTGCGTATATAATACTTCTTCTACTTCACGAGGGTATACGTTATAACCGCCAACTAAGACGATATCTTTTTTACGATCCACGATATAGAAGTAACCTTCTTCATCCATTTTCGCCAAGTCACCTGTATATAGCCAGCCGTCTTTCAATGTCGCAGCTGTATCTTCTGGTGCATTATAGTATCCTTTCATAACGTTAGGTCCGCGAACAATTAATTCACCGACTGCGCCGACAGGTACTTCTTCCCCAAGTTCATTTACAATTTTATTTTCTACATGCCAAATATTTGTGCCAATCGACCCTGGTTTACGAGGACGATCTAGCGGATTGAAACAAGTAACTGGTGATGCTTCTGATAAACCGTATCCTTCTGAAACAATAACGTTAAAACGTTTTTCAAAGTTTTGCAGAAGAGCAACAGGCATCGATGCACCACCGGAAATACAAAGGCGAAGCGTCTTCACATCTTCTGCGCTTGCTTCTTCAAATAAATATAAATAATTGTACATCGTCGGTACGCCAGCAAAGATCGTTGGTTCGTACGTGCGACAAATACGGAATACTTCTTTCGGACTAAATTTCGGTAACATTAAAATCGTTGCCCCGTTCACAATCGGTGCATTTACCGCAACTGTTAAACAGAATACATGGAACATAGGCAGTGCCGCAACAACGCGGTCATCAGCCGTATATTGTAAATACGACGCCACATCGTTCGCATTACTATATAAATTTTTATGTGTTAACATAGCGCCTTTCGGTTTTCCAGTTGTGCCCGATGTGTATAGAATAACCGCTACATCTTCTTCATCTAGTTCAGGACCTTCGTAAGTTGTATCTCCAGTCCCCACAAAACTAGTAAACGTTTTCATTTTTTCGGTTTCTGTATGGTTAAAATCTGATGAGGTTTCGCATATGATGATGTTTTCTAATGAAGGAAGTCTTGTTGTAAGAGATTGTATAACAGGTAGAAGGACGTCGAGTACGATGATTGTTTTTACATCTCCATTTTGTAAAATATAATGCATTTCGTCTGCTGTATAAATTGGATTAACTGGAATAACAGTTGCTCCGGCTTTCATTGTTCCGTATAAACCGACCAAAAAATGTGGTGAGTTCCCAACAACTAATGCGACATTGTCCCCTTTTCCAATGCCCATTTCTGCTAAATTGCTAGAAAACCTTGTGACCATTTTGTTTAATTGGTCATATGAGACCGACTGATCCATAAATATATAAGCCGGTTTTTCCCCCTTCTTTTTTGCCGTTTCAGCCAAAGATTGAACGAGATTCACAAAAACCCCACCTTTATAAATTTTAGAATATTTAAAAATTCTAAATTAATTATATTAAAAGAAAATTAAAGTAGCAAGTGATATTCTATTAACTGCATATAGACAGATCACCTTCTCTTAGTTTACTTTGGAAAGATAAGGGAATTTTGTTCGCAAGTAATTTATGAAACTAGACCAGAAATCATTTTAGGATAATATGCATTCATCTTTTCTCTAAGTTTATTAAGTTCCTCTTTATTTAACGTCGTATGCTCTCCAAACAAGTTGATCGCGTCCGCTCCATCTGCATGAAAATACACCGTAACATATAATGTCGGTAACCCTGTATTGTCTTCATCTATTGAAAAGACGACATCTGGTGTTTTATTAACAGTGCTGAATGTTTCATTTCTTTTCCACTTCTTATTTTGAAACATGTCTTGTATATCATGTATCTTTCGTTTGTTATCTGTATGCGTAAAATATATAACATTATCTTTCGCTGGCTTTCCGATAGACAAAATTGTACGACTTGAGGGCGATCCACTGTTACACGCTGTCATTCCGACGGCGAAGCTGAGTAATAATACAACGTACATTACCCTTTTCATTTCGATTCGCCTCCTTTTGAATATATATTCCTTTACGAGGGGCAAATGTCCTGTGATTTTATGTTTTGTGGTAAATGAAATTATATGAGCGATTTTTCAGTTATATCAGCGCAACTCAATTTATATCAGCGATTTTTCAGTTATATCGACTTACCGACAAAACCTGACAATCTACGCAAAAAGAAAGAGGCTGCCCGTGATGGCAGCCTCCCTCATTTTTAGAAGAATAAATGTAAGAAATCTTCTGTTGTAATGTTACCGAAGTAGCGTGCGATATCTACGCCTTCTAAAGCTGCAGTGAATGCATCTTTATCGAACTGAACACCTGTTAGACGCTCTTCGATATCATGAACATCTAGTGAACCGAAGAAGTCGCCGTAAACTTTACATTCTGTTACTGTTCCTTTTTTCACTTCAAGACGAACGTCAACTTGTCCAACTGGGAAGCGGTGTGAATGTTGTAAGTTGAACTTCGGTGATTTTCCGTAGTTCCAATCCCAATTTTGGTAACGTTCTTCAGAAAGTTTATGGATCTCTTTCCAATCCTCTTCTGTTAATTCATACGTTGGGATTTCTGTTTCTCCTTCGAAAATTGTTTCTAGAAGAAGTTGTCTAAACTCTTCTGTCGTCATTTCTTCGTTTAGAAACTCTGTAATGTTCGCAACGCGGCTACGGATTGATTTAATACCTTTTGATTGAATCTTATCCATTTTTACTTTTAATGCCGATACGACGTGATCGATTTCAGAATCAAATAGTAACGTACCGTGACTGAACATACGACCTTTCGTTGAGAACTGCGCGTTACCTGAAATTTTTCTACCTTCAGCTAAAATGTCGTTACGACCACTTAGTTCTGCATTTACACCTAATTTACTAAGCGCTTTCGTTACAGGCTCAGTAAATTTTTTGAAGTTGCTGAAACTGTCTCCATCATCTTTTGTAATAAAACTGAAGTTTAAGTTTCCTAAATCATGATATACTGCGCCTCCGCCTGATAGACGACGAACGACATGAATACCTTTTTCTTTTACGTAATCTGCATTAATTTCTTCTACTGTGTTTTGGTTTTTACCAATGATAATCGAAGGCTCATTAATGTAAAACAGTAAATATGTTTCGTTAATATCTAAATTCTTCACACAATATTCTTCAATCGCTAAGTTTATTCTAGGATCTGTAATCCCTTTATTATCAATAAATAACATCGTATCACCTCATGAGTTCCATACGTAACCACTATGCGCTAACGTAATATGGCCACTGAAAATTTGTTTTGCTTCTGTTACTAAATCAGATGGGTTGCCTGTATGCGGTAAGTGCGTTAATAAAAGTTCTTTTACATTTGCATCTTTTGCAATACTTGCTACTTCTGTACTATTCATATGCCCTGCTTTTGCAGCCTCTTGATGTGCATACATATTACACTCACAAATGAAAAGATCAGCATCTTTCGTGAATGGAATGAATTCAGGAATATAACTTGAATCAGCGCTGTATACTACAGCATCATCTCCAGCTGTAATACGCATCGCAAAGCATGTAACAGGATGAACAGTTTTTAAGAACGAAATCGAGAACGGTCCAACTTGAAGTGTTTCTTCTGGATTGTACGCGATTCCTTTCGTATGTGGTTCATGTGTTAAAGAATGGAATCCATTCTCGTCAAACGTATGACCGTATATTGGTAATTCCGGTAGTTGCCTTGTTGTCGCACTCGTAATTAATCTCGCATATTGCAATACCCCAATGTCCGCAACATGATCGTGATGATAGTGTGACAGTACAACTGCATCTATATGAGATGGTGTTATATATTTTTGAAGCTGTGCTAGTACACCACTACCACAGTCTACAAGTAAACGAAAACCATCGTGTTCAAACAAATACCCCGACGTTGCTTCTCCCGCTTCTGGAAAGCCGCCCCAAAAGCCGACAACAGTCATTTTCATATGTATCCATCCTTTCTAAAACCGAGTAGAAATGCATGTTTTACTTACATCCTACATTGTTAACTATAATCCATTTCCTAAACTTTTTCATTAATTTTCAATTTTGTTATAAAACAGTTGTTGACTTTTATTTTTTGTACTAATACAATGATAGTAAGAAATGGAAATGGAGGGATTGACATGATCGATCAACCAATGGAGTTTTTCAGAAATTTACCGACGAAAACTTGCGCACACTGCGGGAAAGAAATTGATGAGCAGCACGAAGCATACCATAATAAATGTGACGATTGCGTTCACGAAGAATAGTAGTTTGTGAACATAAAAAAACCCAGCAGACATAGTCTACTAGGCTAATAACACCTTATCCTTCATCGTTGAACCTTTCACCAAGAGCTCCAGTTCAAACTCATACAATTCTTTTTTTCGATAATTTTTCGTATGGATTTTATCCATCATTAGGTCGACAACTTTTCGGGCCATTTCATCAATTGGCTGTTCAATTGTCGTAATACCTGGTTCTGTAATCTGCGATAATATTTGATTATCAAAACCGATAACAGCAAGATCATCTGGAATGCTCCAGTTATGGCGTTTCGCCTCTGAGATAATTCCAGCTGCTACCTCATCGCCTCCTGCCAAAATCGCGGTAGGATTTTTTTTGTCCTTTAATACTTCATGGAATATTCGTTTTCCATCTTCCCAAGAGAAAGCGTTTTCAAGAAAGTCAATCGCTTCTACTTGGCGGCTCTTCTCAGTTATTGCACGTAAAAAGCCCATTTTTCGCTGCTGGCTAACGACTTTGGTTTCGTTACCACGGCAAAAAATAAGATTACGATATCCTTGATCTAACACATGCTTCGCAGCTATGTATGCTCCTTGCGCATGATCAAACTTCACTGTTGGAATATTTGCTTCCTCAATATATTCATTACACAACACGATTGGACCGTGCTGTAAGTATGGCTCTACATCTTCCCACGGATTTTCTAGTGAACATAGAATAATCCCATCTACTTGTTTCGTAGATAATAATTGTAAATACTCCATCTCTTTTTCCGGTAAATATCTTGTTTGACAAATAATCAGTTTATATTTATGTTCAGAAGCAGCAATCTCGATTGCTTCAATAAATCTACTGAAGAAAGGATTTGTAATCCTTGGAACTAGCACCGCAATTGTTTCCGTTTTTTGTTTACGAAGCCTTCTCGCCGCAGAATTAGGAACGAAGCCTAAATGCTTCATTGCTAATTGAACCCTTTTTTTCTTCTCATCTGAAACATATGGATGATTATTAATCACCCTAGAAACCGTTGTCCTTGATAACCCTGCTAATTTCGCCACGTCCTCTATAGTCGACACGAAATTCTCCCCCTTTGCATGAAAACGTTTTCTTAAATTGATTATATAGTATATTATTGGAAACTGCAATATCGGTTGTTATGATTTTACTATATTAATATTATACATAGGGAAAAGTCTGTTAATGCATGGGCAATATACTGCTTTTAGAAATTTACGTTATGTACATTCCTTTTCTTAATACCATATATCCTTTATTCAATATAAAACCCCATCAATACGTCATCTCCATATGATCCATCTTCATACTTTATTTGCTTTCTTTGTCTTCCTTCTTCTACAAAACCCATACGTTTGTACACTTTAATTGCCCGATCATTAACAGAAACTACACCTAAACAAATTTTTTCTAAACCTTTCTGCCTTTTAGCCCAACTAATAAGAAATTCAATTAATTTCGTGCCGATGCCTTGATTACAATACGCCTCTTTAATCCCCATTCCCATTGTGCCTGCGTGTTGTAACCGTTCTAGTTCATATCGGTTGAAAATTAAAAAGCCAACTACCTTCCCATCTACTTCATACACGATATAAAGATTTCCTTTCTCATTGCTTTTCCGTATCTTTTCTCTTTCTGCATTCATATCATTCGGTAACTTCTTCGGGGATACTATGAAAAACTTTGTAGTATTTTCCGATAATATAATTTCTTTTCTAATGTTCATTATTGCTTCTGCATCAGCCTCTTTTGCTAATCGTATCATTGAATCACCTCGTACTTTTTCTTTTAAAAAATAATATTAAAACTATAAAACGTCCAATATGCAATATTGCATATTGAGAATCTTTTTACTCTTGATACAATATTCATACATCAAAATAAAAGGAATGTATGCAATGAATCCAATCTTAACAGCTGCAAAACAACTATTACATAAAGAAGAAAAGATTTTATCTACTTTAAAATGTTCACTTACTGGCTATATGATTACGCATAAAGTCCCATATCCTGGCATGTTACTTGCTACTAATAAAAGACTTCTCTTTTTTAGCCAATATAAAAACACATTCATTGCCGAATTTGATTATGAAAAAATTCTATCCATAGAAACGAAGAGAAGAATCTTTGACAAAAAAATAATATTTTACTATGAAGATGAATATATAACGCTTGGATACATTACAAGTTCGAATGTTGAAGCGTTCATAGACTTACTACAAAGAAACAGCAAGACTAGCACAGGCTTATAATCAGCGGGGATCCCCTCGCTGATTCATTATTTTAACTCCTCCCACTTCGTCCAAACTTCTCTCCCGTTTATACGGTACATATTATCCTCTCTATCCATAAACCTATGTACAATAAATTCACGTCTAATTGTACAAAAATCATCGTGATATTGTTTTATAAATGTATTCATTTCTTTTTCCGTATATTGATTTTCAGCGTTTAATTTGCTAATTAAATGCTCTAACAATACTAGTTTTTTCTTCTTTTGACCTGGAATCGATTTTAAACGATCCTCTTTATCGAAAAAGTTACGAATGGTCGTATCCCTAAATTTCATGTCACTTTCAGTCATTTTATTGTCCTCCATTAATTTTTATACAACAAAACTTTATTGTTTGTCCTTACTATTCTTCTTCATTCTTTCACTTACAACATCCATAAAGTAATACCCACTAATAAGCACATAGTAAACTACAAGTATTCCTAGTGCATCTTTCATATTTATATATTTTTCTTTATGAAATAAGATAGGTGAAAGGGCGTAAACAAGAAAGATGATTAGCGGATTTAAGATAAAATAATAAGTAAGATTTCCTTTCATCATATCAACTCCTCTATTCTAGTTTTCTCTGTAAATTGTTGTAAATCCTTTTCTTTCGTTTAAACTGCACATGCGATATGGTGAAATTAAGGAGAAGGATGATTATAAATGATATTTCACTCTAAAATTGATAAATTTTTCTTATTCATTATCTTTTTTGCTATTTTTCACCATAGGTGCTTCAACACTGCTTCCTCTCTTATTCGATAATGAAGCTACTACGACAGACGTATATATTCTACTATCTATTTTCTTTGTATCTTCTGGTTTCCTATTATGGAATTCCTTTTCATTTTTACTCCTCTCACCCACACTTTCTTCAAACTGACTTACCACTTTTACATTTGCAACCTATTATTCAAATTAACAAATTAAAAATGGTAAATTATGTTACAATTAACTTATACATACTTTGGAGGGTACATAGTGAAAAAAGCTATTATAGTATTAAGCATTCTATATCTTATTTTAACCGTACATACAGGAGCTGTTCTTTTAGGAAAAGAAGATTATAGAAGTGCTATCAATACATTAAAAGAAACGAAAGAAGTCTCTTCATTTCAATCTGCAAAAGACGGTGTGATTTTATTAAAAGGAGCATTAACTACTGCGCAACCTATTACAGAGGAAAAACTTCAAAATAAAGAATTCGCACTCCTTGAAATTAATACGTATAAACGAAGAAAAGCAAATTGGATAAACATTGATACAGAGCAACATATTGCAAAGCAGCTCTTACTAAATAATGAGGTTCTTCCTGCATTAAAAGAAATTCGTTTTTCGATGGAACCAATTACACTGTCAGGAAAAGATATTTCCATCGAAGATTACTCACTAAAAAAGGATGATACTCAATTAACAATTAAAAGTAAAGGATACCGATACACGGGAATAGAAAACAAATCAGACACTCTTATTTTTGGCATAAAAAAGGGGGATACCCTTGAAGGGTATAGTGGTTCTGAAATTCTAATAGGAAAAACAAAAGAGGAAATTGCTAGTAATATGAAACTATATACTTTTGCTGAAAAATATGGTCCATTTATTTGGATTGTAGCTACAATTATTCTTATAAGTATCGTTATATACTTGTTCCGTAAAAACAGAAAAACAAATGAACTTTCTCAACCAATGAAGTGAAACTTTAATCAGTGGGGGTTTCTTCATCCCCCACTGATTATTAGCCCTCACCAATCGGGCTTTAATGGGCAGTTGATCCCCACCTAACTTCGTTGCTTTCGCTGAATTTTGAGGTGGGGTCTTACTGCCCATCATTAAAGCGGGATAAAACAAAACTAATAAAAAAAGCACCAAAAAGGTGCTTTTATCTACGCTTCAACCGATTGATTTTCAAGCACATTTTTAAATTTTCGTTTGTGCATCAAAGTTAAAGAAACGATTGTTCCAAATGATAATACAACGATAAAAATCATGAGTATTCCTATGTTTTTCCACATGAAGTCAAAGTCTCCACTCGATACGACTGCTTTCAATCCTGATACAGAGTATGTCATCGGTAACCAAGCATTGAATGGTTGTAAAAACTTCGGAATCAATTCTAGTGGGAATGTTCCGGCACTTGTTGTAAGCTGCATAATTAATGTGATGATGGCGATAAAACGGCCTGCATCACCAAATGCTGTTACTAAACATTGAATTAATGCGATAAAGGCTAAACTTGTAATGATGCTAAAGAGTATGAAGTATGGAATGCTTTGTACTTCTACACCTAATCCGAACAGTAATATAACATCTGCTACTATCGCTTGAATAATACCGACCGATAGTAAAACACCGAACTTACTAATAAACCAGCTAAACCCTGATTTTGGAACACCGACTGTATCGCGTAATGGATATACAATTGATAATAGTAATGCCCCAACAAATAAACCGAGTGATAGGAAATACGGCGTAAATCCAGTTCCGTAGTTTGGAACTTCCGCCATTTTCTCCGTCTTCACTTTTACAGGACTTGCAAACATATCATACGTTTTATCCGTCCCTTTTACTTCACCAGTTTTCACTGCCCCTTCGCCAAGTTTCTCAGCAAGTTCACCTGAACCATCGTTTACTTTTACGAGACCATCCGTTACTTTTCCTGATCCGTCTGCTAGTTTATTTACACCGTCGATTAGCTGGGTTGAGCCAGTTGATAATGTACCTAAGCCTGTTGTTACTTGACCGGAGCCGTCTGCTAATTGATTTACTCCACCTGCCATTTGATTTGCTCCTACAGATAATGTTCCTAAACCACCTGTTACTTGGCTTGAACCATCTGCTAATTTGGATACCCCTGCTGATAATGTTCCTAAACCACCTGTTACTTGGTTTGAGCCATCTGCTAATTGATTTACTCCTGCAGATAATTGACCTAATCCATCTGTTACTTTTCCAGAGCCGCTTTGTAATTGCGTTACTCCATCAATTAATTGAACTGATCCATCTTTTAATTTATCAGCACCTATTTTTGCATTATCTAATCCCTCACCAAATCCATGAAACTTACTAACAAATTCATTTTGTGCGTTCGTTAGTTTCTCAACACCACCTGCCAGAGCTTTCATCCCTGCTGGATTTGGTAATTTATTTTGCAATCCATTTGTTGTTTGATGTATTTCGCCCTTTAATTGTTTTACTTCTTCATTTAGTTTATTTGTTCCACCCGCTACTCCGGCAGCCTTTTGCTGAACTGTCACTGTACTTTTTACAGCACTTGTTATGAACGGTTGTAACTGCTCTTGATATTCTTTTGGTAAACTTTCAATTTGCTTTTGTAAATTCGCTACATCTTGTGCTGCAGTTTTAGCATCTCCTACTGTTGATTGCGTAAGTTCATTTAACTGATTTATATTCGCCTCAGCTCCATCTATTTTTTCATTTACTGTATTCAATATAGAAGGAACTTTCGACTGCATTTCCCCTAAGCCTGCAGCAGACTTTTGTACGTTACTATTTAAATCTTGCAATCCCTTTTGAATTTCTTGAGACCCTTTTTCTAATTGACTTCGCCCTTCAACAAGTTTTCCCATACCATTTGATAGATCAGTTGTTCCTGTTTTTAAATCACCGGATTTACTTACTAATTTGTTCAAGCCACCGGTCACTTTCTCAGATCCATCACGCAATTCACCCGTTTTGCTATTTAATGTATTTAAACCTGCTGTTACTTTTCCTGACCCATCTACTAATTTTCCGATACCTGCATTGCTATTTAATACATGTAAACCATCTGTTACTTTTCCTGATCCATCTACTAATTTCCCGATACCTATTTGCATTTCACCGGTTTTGCTATTTAACGTATTTAAACCTGCTGTCACTTTCCCAGATCCATCAAATAGTTTCCCAACTCCATCCTTCATCTCCCCAGATTTCCCTTGAAGTGTATGAAGGCCATCCGTCACTTTACTTGAACCATCATGCAATTCACTTGATCCGTCGTGTAGTTTACTTGCCCCTTCCGCTCCATCTGCTAATCCTTTTGAGACGTCTTTAATAGAATCGAACATTTTCTCTGCATATGTTTTCGTTAACGTGCTTGATACTTCAGTTTTAATCTTTTCAATGGCTGTTCCTCCAATTTGTGAAGATAAGAAGTTTAAACTTTCGTTTGGAATGTACTCTAAGTTTAATGGCTTTGGATTGTCTTTTAGTAACGTTGTAGCGTTACTTGAGAAGTCATCTGGAATGCGCACTAACATGTAATACTTTCTACCTTCTATTCCTTTCTTTGCTTCTTTTTCACTTACGAACTCCCATTTAAAACTTTTATTATCTTTTAAATTATCAACGAGCCCTTTTCCGACCTCAATTGGTTTCCCATCAAATACTGCACCTTTATCTAAATTGACTACTGCAACTGGTAAGTCATCTAACTGTTTATACGGATCCCAAAAGGCCCACAAAAACATCCCTGCATATAAAATCGGTACGAATAAGACCGCAATAATTGGAATTAATATTTTTTTACTTTTTATAATTTCCGTGAACTCTTTCCGAAGTAACTGATTCCCTTTCATAATTTCTCCCCCTTTTATAAAATGACCAAAATGTTCATATAGTCATTTTCACCCAAACAAAAAGGCTATACTTGTTCATACATATGCCTTATCCCCGAATTTATTACTATGCAACTTTTTCTCATTATGATTATATTTTTTCTATATCCCCCCTTAACTTAAATATATGACCACATTGTTCATTCGGTCATTTTTTTATAAAATTAAAAGGATTATCTTAGTTTGACAATCCTTTTAGTAAATAAAGTTCAAATAACTCTGCAATTTTTTCTTTTTCTAGCGGTTCATGATTTTTTTCCCAATCAAAAATAAGCGATACATATAGACGAAGCATAATAAATGCTGTAATTTCTGGATCACATTTGCTAATTTCACCTTTTTCAATCGCAATCTTTAAATACGATTGAATAACAGAAACGATTTCCACATCAACTTGTTGCATAACTTCTTGTACTTCTTTCGTTCCCATATCGCGCTCTTCTTGAATTAATTTAATCATAAGCTGATGTTCTTTTCTAAATTCCAAGATGCTATATAATGCTCTATGTACATTTTCAAAAAATGAAACATCTGAACGAATTGCACTTTCTGCAACTTGCTTCATTTCTGTAATTAAATTAGAAATAATTTCACCAAATAGCTCTTCTTTATTTTTGAAAAAAGTATAAATCGTTCCTTTTCCTACATTCGCTAACTTCGCTACTTGATCCATCGTTGTTGCTTTATAGCCGAACGCTGAAAAAGACTTTGTTGCAGCCTCAATAATAGAACGTTTTCGATCTATTGCCACATCATCACCTCCAAAAATGACCAATTGGATAATATAGTCAATCAGTACATCTTTGATATTACCACACGCTTACATTCTATACAAGTTCTCTTTTTATTATTTCCAGTATAAAAAAATTCCAGTCAGTGTATATCATACTTTCCATAGTTTATCAAAAAGTATACTTGTATGGAAAGCTAGAATATATTCGTAAATAATTGCTGACTAGATCCCACTAGAAATTTAGTAAAATAGACAGTGTTCTTAAAACCAACGGTTTAAGAACACTGCCTTTTATTTTGACATAGAAAGTAATATTTTCTCCATCTCTTTCTTAGTTAGATCATCATCAATTATCTCTTCGTATATCTTTGTATCTCTTGTAAAAATATCATTTACTATGACAATTTGATAATCACTATTCTTACCTTGTGCTGGTACAAACATTTTAAGGCCCCTTAACTTCCCCTCTCCATGAGAAGATTTATTATATACCATTCCTTTCCCATCTAAACTATAACTTTCTAGATTCTCTACCCCAGGCATCATGTAGTGTAGTGGATCCTTACCACCATTAACATTACCATCCATATACATCCTTGACTGGTAAATTGTAAAACCATATTTCCCTTTTGTATATTCTGATTTAATAACTAATTCTATATCTCTTCCAAAATATGAATCAGCCCATTCTCTCTTTAATTCATAACCTTCAGGTATATAAGTTGGCTCCTTAATTTGATACGGTACATGTTCTTTTGCTTCTTCTATAGTATATGTTAAAGACTTCTCCAGCTTATCTCCAAGCGGTTTTAATGTCTTCTCAATAGTAGCTAGTCTTTCTTGATCAGCTTTCTTCAAGCGTTCAGGTTTATATTCCTTTGTATCTCCATCATAATTCTCAGGCACATTTTTCTTAACCATTGCTTTTTTATGAATTTCTTGCGCTTCCTTAAATAATCGAACATACTGCTCAAATTCTTCTTTTGTAAAATTCTTTTCTGCCAAATACAAAAAATCTGTATTCTTTTTATATGACGTTATTGACATCCCCCATTCTCTACTTGCATTCTCCGGTGTACCTAATACTGTTTCTATCGCTTTTTCAAATGCCGCTTTAGATTGCTTTTTTTCTACAACTTTTTCTTTCTGTCTTTCATCTCCCTCAGTTATCCTTGCATTTAATAAAAATCCGCCTGCTATAGCTGCTATAGCAATAACTCCGAGTAAAGAAAGACGATACGATTTCTTTTGGAATTTTTTAATCATAATGATTCTCCTTTTTAGTGTTCGTTTATTTCTACTTAAATTTGCTAGGCTTGGTAATTGATGGGAATAGTGTTCTAAAAGGGTAATAATTGTATGACCGTATGCAATTTGCTCCTCTTTATCTATAAAAGTAAGTGCATATGCATCACAGGCTAATTCTTGATCTTCTCGCATACAAAAATAGGCGTACCAAAGAATTGGATTGAACCAATTTAATATGATTAAACTGTACATAATCCAATTTACAGCTACATCGTTTCTCTTAATATGAGCTAACTCATGGTAAAAGACATATTGTAATTGTTGTTCATTTAATACTTTCATATGTTTTTTTGATAGTAATACTTTCGGGCGAAAGAAACTAAAAACCGTTGGACTTGCAATCTTTCCTGCAAGACGTAATGAAACTGCCTTCTTCATTTTCATAGACTGCTTACAGCGATTAAACACTGTAGTGACCTTTTCGTCCGTAATATCCGGTTGTTTCTTTATGTAAGAATATAAACGTCTATTTGTAAGAAACGTGATGGCTGCTAATATGATTACCCCAGCTAGCCACACATACAAAGCAAGTTTGTATAAAGAAAATGTAGTCTGTTTTTCCGAACTGACTTTTACTTCCGGTTCGCTAGTTTTTGTCACCATTTTAGAATTTGATTCCAATTCCACTTTTCGGTCGCTTTCTATGTTCACTATATTCTCAGTAGCCGGCATATTTTTTGGAATAACTTCCGATACGCTAGAACTATAAGAAAGTAATGAGTAAATGCTATAAGAGCTATCTGGCGACCACGGTAAAAGGAGTCTTATCATTAATACGATCCACAGCATATATTGCCACCGGGGGGTTAATTTATTTCTAAATAGAACTTTTATACATAAAATAAATCCGACTAATATGCTAGCCATAAGTGACGTTTCTATAAGCCAATCAAAAAAATGAGGAAGGTATACATTTATAAGCGTGTTTATCATTTTTATCGATCCTTCCTCTTATTCTCCTCTGTCTTCTCATCTAAAATGCGTTTTAATTCATTAATATCTTCTGAAGATAATTTCTCCTCTTTTAAGAAATTAACAAGTAATGGCTTAAACGCTGCACCGCAAAAACGTTTTAGTAAAGATTTCGTTTCCACTTGCAAATAATTATCTTGTGATACTAACGGGTAATAAGCGTACATACGCCCTTTATCTTGATGGTAAGCAACGGCTTCCTTTTGCACTAATCGATTAATTAATGTGCGGATTGTTTTCGGTTTCCAGTCCATTGCATCTTCCAGTTCTTCTATAATTTCATTAGCTGTTTGCGGAGAATTCGACCAAAGTACTTTCATAATTTCTAATTCCGCTTCAGATATTTTAGGTAATTGATTTGTCATCGTATGTTTCACTCCTAAGTATTACATTTGTAATCTATAATCAAGATTACAAATGTAATACTTAATTGTCAACCATATTTTAGAAAAATTAATTTCAGCTAAACCTTACTTCACAACAACAAAATTTCTCTTTTTCAAATAATCAAATAAAAAAACAAGAAAATCTTTACAATTAATAGTAATATAGAAAATAGACAAGTTTATCAAAACAGTGGAGGCTTTTTCAGTCATGATGCGTGCACTTCGTTTAAATATAAAGCAAGCTTTTTGTAGTCGTATTTCTTTAATTATGATGCTTAGTGGATTCGTTCTTATTTGCATTTATCACTATTATTATGTAATTCGTTATTTAGGAAACGCAGCAAATGGTCCTATATCAACAGATTTAAAATGGATTGGATTTCGCGACAATGAAATGGATGTTTATTTATTATTAATGCCAGTTATTGCGAGTTTCCCCTTTAGTACAAGTTACAATTCGGATAAGTCCGATGGTTTTAAACCGTTTGTGAGTAAGGGGATTTCTATATTTCCTTATTCAGTAGCGAAATATATCGTTACGTTTTTTTGCGGAGGATTTCTTTATACACTTCCATTCATCTTATCGTTATTATTTTGCAAATTAACCATTCCAGACGGAACACCTACGGTTGGTTCAGGCATCATAAATGCTGATGGAATGTTCGCAAACCTATATTTTGATGCGCCTCTCACTTACATTGCTGTATATATCGGAATTAATTTTTTATTTGCAGGTTTAATGGCCCTTTTAGGACTTGCTGCATCTGTATGGTCACAAAAAGACTATATGGCAATTCTCTTTCCATTTGCAGCCGCCTCCATTCCTTACGTCCTGCTAAATACAATACTTCCTTCAATAGGCGGAGCACCTTTTCATTTATATGATCCGAAACAACCATTGCAAGGCATGTCACCATATATTTTAATGACGCAATGTGCTTTCTTCCTTTTCGTTAGCTTACTTATGTATATACAAGGAGTAAAGCGGGATAGAAAAAAATATAAAAGAAGACTGCAAAAAAGAGAGCGGTGTAGAAAAGCGTTTCAAGTATAATAAAACCCTAATTTCCTTACTATATTGGAAATTAGGGTTTATTTACTATTCACTTATGGCGTACCTGCCATCCCCCATAAAATAACGACCGCTACAAAGTAAATCGCTTTAATACCTACAACTAAACATAATGAAACAATTGCATATTTACTTAATTCTCTTCTTGCACCTATTAAAGTGAAAATAACCGCCAAACTAAATGTTATATAAGAAGCTGCTGTATGTATTAAGTTATACGTAATATCTAGATTGCTTGTAAGTCCTGTTATATCAGCTACAAACTGAAGCATGATGATCGTACTAAAAAAAATTGCAAACTGATTCATTACCTTTCCATTTATTTGTAACTGCATTGTTGTCCCCCTTATTAAAAACTAAATATTCAATCAATTTTATCATTAGATTACAAAAAAAGGAATCATCTCTTTATACTATTCTATAACGATGCAAAAAAAGAACGCTTAGTCACCTAAGCGTTCCCCACTTTAAGAAGCCTTCTTCAAATCAATTTGAGCAAGTACTGGGTCGTGGTCACTTACACGTCCGTGTTCTTTCATAATGTTTGAGTTTAAGTGTACTGGGTCTACAATTGTGTGTGGTGCGATATTGTTTGTTACTAAAATATGATCTAACACTTGTGCATTTCCTTCGTGAATGTATGTGTAACGATTCTCTTTCGGCACTGTGTTTAACATATCTTTTAAGATTGTTCCCTCTAGTGTTTTTAGTGGTTTAGAGAATTCGAAATCGTTCATATCACCTAACACAACAACTGGTGCATTTGTATTCTTTTTCTGAATTCCTTGCACGAAATAATTTACTTCTTGTGCTAACTGAATTCGTTTGTCTTCACTCTTTAATACGAGCGGCTGCACTTTTCCAAATGGCGTTGCATCTCCTAGTTTTGAGTTTAAGTGATTTGCAACGACAACAATGTTTTGTCCTTGGAACGTAAATTCTGCCGCTAGCGGTTTACGTGTACTTTCAAACAATGAATTTTCGTCTCCAATACGAACAACATTCTTATCAAGTAACTTCGGTACCGTCGCTAATTTCACGCGTGATGGATTATAGAAGAAGCCGACGCGAATATTCGCTCCTGGTGCTCCTCCATCTTGATTATTGTTTGGAGCGATTTCTACATACTCATACTTCGGTCCACGAATTTCTAGAACTGCATCAATGATACGTTTTGCGCTTAATGACGCATCTGTTGTACCGTCATTAATTGATCCGTTATTATCTTGCATTTCCTCTACACCGATAATATCTGGCATTTTTAAATTGTATTTAATAGAATACGCTAACGCTTTTACTTTTTCATCTGTTGTTTCTTTTTTATTCGCCGAGAAGTTTTCAATGTTATATGTAGCAACCGTTAACTTATCAAGACGTGGCTGAATATTTGCGCCTACTTGCTTAAATCCGCCATCCACTACAGCTGGCAGTTCTGTTATTGGCGAAATACGGAAAGAACCGTAATCATATCCTACTACCCCTGTTATATCTCCAGTGAAAGTATCTCCTACTTTTGCTACATAATCGCGAGGTACTTTTACAGAAAGGCGCTCTGGGTTTAATTGATTTTCATCTAATAGAGGTGTGCCATATTGTGTTACTATTTTATCTCCACCATTTTTTACTGTTACATATAAATTTCCATTTTTCTGAGGTGTAATAATTTTTGGTGTTGGCATCGTAACACGCATACCTTCTATACTTTCATAGAAGTCGATTGCATCTTCATTTGGATCAAATAAACCAAATGCATCATTATCAATAATCTGGTCCGGGATTTTCACACCGTTTTCCCCAAGTACAATCGGTGCTGGCAAAGATTGATCTTTTGCGATTACAGCAACGCGGCTCGCTTTAATTTCAGTCGTCGTTAAGTCTGTTTCAAATCGTTCTGCATATCCTGGTCCAACATATTCTTCTACTACTCCATCAACTTGAATAAGATCTCCTACTGCTACATTCGCATCTTTTTTATATACGTACATACCTTCTGAAGTAGCTGGATCATCATCTGGCTGATTATCTTCTATATAAAAGCCGTTTTTATCAAGCGCTGTGACAACGCCTTCCACATTGTTTACTTTCTTCCCGTTGTAAGGAGACATATGTGATTTCCCTTGAATGTCATGAATACGAACCTGTTCATTATTTACGATAATAAATGAAAATGTCGAAATTGCTGAAGGAGTAAGTCCTTCTTTTTCTGCGATTGCTTTCACTACACTATTTTCATTCACTATAATTTGTCCATTATAACGAACGCTTTTATTAGTAGGATTAGAGCCATCTAACGTATAGTAGATTGTTGCGCCTTCTGTATTCGTCGTTAATGTTACCGCTGTTCCTTTAGCAACTTCTCCACCGTTCGGTGAAGCTACTACATCGCTAACACGGTTTTGTCCTTCACCTTGAAACTTATAAGCTGTTACTGATTTTAGACCTGGGTTACTAAAATATAATTCAAGGGTCCCAGTCAAACTAACTTTCTTCCCGATATTTTCAGGGTGATCTTTTACATTCACTGCCGTTCTCACATCACCTTTCGGTAACTGAACGGGCATGATTTTGTCTGGATTCGTTTCGTTTGGCGAATCTGCAATTGCTACGTTTGTATCATCAAACTTAGCTGGATCCTTCGTATATTTAGAAGAACTTTGCGTATATCCAACAATATATCCTTCTACTACCCCCTTCGTTTTCCCTTGCTGCTTAAATACTTGAATTGCTTTTTCTACTGACATAGAAGCAGTTTCTTCTGCTTGCGCTAAAGTTCCAGTAAATGAAAGCAATAGCAAGAATGATAAAAAGACACTTAACAATTTCTTCACAGCCATTTTCCTCTCTCTATTTCATATTTTCTCAGCATTTCTATCATAACAAATGATTCGTTATATAGAACTATATTTCGACAAATTTTACAAAAGATTTATTTAATTTACAAGCTTTCAAACTATAATACAAAATAATAATTTTACACCTTCTACAAATACACTCTATAATGTTAGAGAGAGAAAACAGAAAATATCGACATTTAATTGGCATGTAAAATGGATTCATTTGAATAGGAGTGATTGGATGGAAGTGCAAACAGAAACATACCGCGCAGCTATGAATGGAACATTAGAACGTCATTTTTCAGATATGATTGCCGTTATACCAACTAGAATTACAATTGAGCAGTTAAAACAGCGACTAGAAACGATCGCTACTAAAGTTGATGATTTAAAAATTGTTTATAGTGATGAGACAAGCCTTATTGTTGAATTACATATGGGTGAAACAGTCATACCGTATGAACTGCATATTGATGAACCGAACGATCCAGAAGGATATAAAATGTACAATAGACAAGATGCTACAATCGTAGATCGTAATTTTGAAGATGCAGCTTTCGGCACTGAAATTTTCACTCGTACCCTATTTGTAGGCGATGTACTGGACTGCTTTTTCCAGCAGTTACAGTTCTTATGGAATCTCTCCCCAGATTTGTTATTTGTAATCGATTCAAGTGCAGCAATGAAAGTGATATCTAGAAGCTATATTGAATATCACGTTGAAAATGAATTATTACCTGACATTCCTGACTTATACGTTATTCATTCCGTTTATGAAGACGATAAAGACGGTGAGCCTACGCAATATTGGTTTCATACACATGGTCTTTTAAGAGCAGGCGTAACTGAAATAGAGTTAATTATTCCAAATCGCATTTCTTCCTACTACGGCATTAGCGATCTCTTTCAAACATTTGCTAATAATGCCGTTGAGAATGGACAAGTCCCTATGAATGAGCCTATCGTTATCGCGCATAGTCAGCAAGGTTCTATACATACAGTCGCTGTTCCGTGGGAAAAAGGATTATCTTATATAGGGCATAAAACGAGTATGGACCAATTATCTTCAATCGAAGATGAGGAAGTGAAACTACAACCAATAGATGCACAAAATACATTCTTAGGCGGAATGGATGCCCGAGATGAATACCATCAATCTCCAT
This sequence comes from Bacillus sp. RB3, assembly GCF_030164735.1. Taxonomy (NCBI): domain Bacteria; kingdom Bacillati; phylum Bacillota; class Bacilli; order Caryophanales; family Bacillaceae; genus Bacillus; species Bacillus sp. RB3. Next base: position 43,967 of record NZ_JASNGE010000010.1, on the reverse strand, counting down.
CCGTTCTCTTATTCAAATTTAATACTTCAGAAGAATATATTGAAAGTTTTTTCAAAGAACACGAGGAAGCTACAGGGCTCATGTTCTATAAAACAAATAGTGAAACCGATCGTATGGCTTACAATGCGAAAAATACTTTCGGGTATTTCAGCAACATTTTTCACATTGAACAATCAAATGAAGATTTTCGTTTCCTTGCTAAGTTTGGTGTCTCCTACGAAGAAGGAAAAAGTGAACATATGTGGTTTGAAATGCAAAACATTACGGAAGATTTCATTCAAGGAATACTCATTAATGAACCATATTTCATAGAAGATATGAGTGAAGGAAATAGTTATCATTTAGATTTTGATAACTTAACAGAGTGGGTTATTTATGCAGGAGATGCTGTTATAAAGCCAAATAACTTATATATGTTTATTGGCGAATAAGTATTTTATATAATAAACGAAACGCCTTCAATATGATTGAAGGCGTTTCTTATAATTTATTGTGCGATTAATTCAGCATCTATTACTTTCTCCAAATGAGATAATACACGCTTTGCAGCTTCCTCACCTTGATTAATACAGTCTGGAAGTCCAGCGCCAGCATAGGAGCTACCTGCCAAGTATATACCTGGCAACTCTTTCTCCATAAATGTTGTGAGCTGTTTCATTCGCTCGTTATGGCCTACTGTATATTGAGGCATCGCTTCTTTCCAGCGACTTACGATTGTAAACTCTGGATCCTCTGTAATATCCATCGTCTTCTTTAAATCTTCTAGTACGAGCTGAACGAGTTCTTCTTCAGTTTGTTCTACAACCGCTTCATCACCAGCACGTCCAACGTAGCAACGAAGGAGTGTTTTTCCTTCTGGCGTTGTATGCGGCCATTTTTTATGCGTCCACGTACATGCTGTAATGGTGTAATCGCTATTTCGTGATACGACAAATCCTGTACCATTAATATCGCGCTGGATTGCAGACTTTTGGAAAGCAAGTGCCACATTCGCAACGGATGTGGATGGAATATTACGGAAGAAACGAAACTGCTTGTACTGAGCAAACATGGACGGCAATACTTTATGCGAAGTTGCCACTACGATGGCGTCCGCTTCTATTTCTTTTCCGTTACTAAGAGTAATTGTATAACCATCACCCTGTTTTGCAACTTTTTCAATGCGAGTTCCCTTTATTATCGTACCTTCATGCATCTTTGCTTCGAGAGATTTTACGATAAATTCTAAACCTGTTTTCACTGTTTGGAACATTCCCTTTTTCGGTTCAGCTTTCTCTTCTTTCGGAGCGAGCGTACGCATACCGAGTGAAATACTGCGATGTTTCTGCTCAATCTGATACATTTGCGGGAATGTTGACATTAAGCTCATTTCATCAATATCCCCTGCATAAATACCCGATAGTAACGGTTCTATTAAGTTTTCAACCACTTCGTTTCCAAGACGATGTCTGAAAAATTGTCCGAGTGATTGGTCAGATACTGGCTTTGACCTCGGCATTAATAGATCAAAACCAGCTCTTAGTTTACCAATTGGGGAGAACAGCCCGGAAAATAGAAACGGCGTAATTTGCGTTGGAATTCCCATCATTGATCCATTCGGCATTTTATGTAACCGATTGTTTACGAGGATAAATGATTGACCGGCTTGATTATTTACAAGTTCATCGCCAAGACCTAATTCTTTCACTAATCTAGCTGCACTTTCTTTTCGTGCTAAGAAAGAATCCGGTCCGCGCTCAATTGTAAATCCATCTTTTCGAACGGTTTGAATTTTTCCGCCAAGTTTACCCGATGCTTCTATAAGTAATGTATCAATCGGCAAGTTTTTTTCATGAATATTTTTTTGTAAGTTATACATTGCTGTTAATCCAGTGATGCCTCCGCCGACGATCACAACTTTTTTCCTCAAGCAGGCTCCCCCTTTCTTCTTACAGTACAGATTCTTTTTTCTTTAATACAACATCTGTTAAACAATCAATAAATGCGTCCGATGCATTTGGCATTTCTGGACGATAATATTTCGCACCAATTTCATCCGTTACAACTTTACACTCAAAGTCGTTGTCATATAAAACTTCTAAATGTTCCGCAACAAATCCAACTGGTGCATATACGAATGAAGTATAACCGTGCTTTTCATTTAGTTCTCTCGTTAAATCTTGTACATCTGGACCAATCCAAGGATCTGGTGTGTTTCCTGCACTTTGCCAGCCTACTGCATAGTTTGCTACTTCAGCTCCGCGCGCGATATAATCCGCTGTTTCATTTAATTGATCTGGATATGGATCGCCCATTGCAATAATTTTCTCTGGTAAGCTATGTGCAGATACGATTAATACTGCTTTTTCACGCTCTGCATCTGACATACCGTTATATATACCTTTCACTGCATCAACCCAGTACTGGATGAATTTCGGCTCTTTATACCAGCTATCAATGCCGTGAATTGTTAAGTTTCCAAGTTTCTCAGCTTCTTCTTGTGCTCGTCCAACGTATGATTTCACGCTAAACGTAGAATAGTGAGGTGCAAGAACAAGTGCGATTGCATCTTGTATTCCGTCGTTATGCATATCTTTCACCGCATCTTCAATAAACGGTTCAATATGTTTTAAACCAAGATACATATGGTACTCTACTTCATCTTGTACTTCATTTAAACGCTGTTCTAACTTCTTAGCTTGCTCTAATGTAATAGTAGCTAAAGGAGAAATACCACCAATTGCACGGTAACGCTCTGTTAAATCTTCCAGCATTTCAGGACTTGGCTTTCTTCCTCTACGAATATGTGTATAGTAACGTTCAATATCTTCTTCTTTATATGGCGTTCCGTATGCCATTACAAGCAAACCAATTTTCTTTTTCATACAGCAATTCTCCTTTACTTCGCTAACTGCCCTTTAGAGTATTCATGAATAAATGTAGTTAAACGTTTTAATGTATCCGGATTTACTTCTGGGAATACACCGTGACCTAAGTTAAAGATATAACCCGGCTGTTTCATCCCTTGATCTAAAATACCTTTTACATGTTCTTCAATAACAGACCATGGTGCAAGTAAGAATGAAGGGTCCATATTACCTTGTACCGCCTTATGAACGCCACGTGCACGTGCTTCTTCAATCGGTAAGCACCAGTCTAAGCCGACTACATCAAGCGGTAAGTCGTGCCACTCATTCACTAAGTGTGCAGCTCCTACGCCGTGCATAATCATCGGTACACCCATCTTACGAACTTCTGTAAAAATACGCTCCATTGCTGGTTTAATAAATACGCGATAATCTGCTACATTTACTGTTCCAACCCAAGAATCGAAAATTTGAACTGCTTTTGCTCCTGCGTTTATTTGCGCTTTTAAATATGTAATAACCATATCTGCTAGTTTATCCATTAAAGCGAACCAAGCTTTTGGCTCTGCATACATGAACGCTTTCGTATTATGGTAGTTACGAGATGGACCGCCTTCAATCATATAGCTCGCTAATGTAAATGGAGCTCCTGAAAAACCGATTAACGGTACGTCTAACATTTCTGTCGTTAATAAACGAATTGTATCTAGTATGTACGGTACGTCATCTTCTGGATTGATTTCCCCTAGTTTTTCTACGTCTTGTAAAGAACGGATTGGATTATCAATAACTGGGCCAATACCTGATTTAATTTCTACATCCACACCAATTGCAGGTAGTGGTGACATAATATCTTTATAAAGAATTGCTGCGTCTACGTTATATTGATCAACCGGCAATTTTGTAACGTAAGCACATAACTCTGGATTATGTGTAATTTCAAATAAAGAATACTTTTCTTTAATCTTTCTATATTCCGGCTGTGAACGACCTGCTTGACGCATATACCATGCTGGTACATAATCGGTACGTTCCCCCCTACATGCTTTTAAAAATGTCTCATTTATAGTTCTTACCAAGACCCTTGCTCCCTTCCTTACCAATGCTTCGAATACGTTCGATATTTATCTTTTTTTACTATACAGCTTGTAAAAACAAAATGCATAATATTATGTACGTTGTTCATTAAATTGACACAAACATTCTTAAAAACGCTTACTATTTTCACAACATTCTTATTATAACACAGAGAAAAACTATGGTTTAGCTACTTTTGACTTTTCTCCTTCACGATTCGTTTGTGTATTATATGGTACAACGTAAAAGCTCGGTTTTGAAAATATGTTAACGAACTTTTCCTCATATTCCCCAGCACCATTTACAGTGCTAACATGTGTATGAATTCCGTTCTCCACTCTATAGATTCGGTACATAATTCTGTTATCTGGAAGTGGCGTCCAACTTAATTTTGCTTTAAATAAACCGAAAGGGCTAAATGATAGTTTCATTTTTACATCTTCAATTTTGCGCAGTCGAATCGGAGCGCCGATTGTTTCCACACCTTCAGGCTTCATAAACTTCTCTTTATGTTCTACATTAGCCTTCGTTAAAATTTTCTTAAACAATTTTGTCGCAGATGCACTTTCTCCTTGCAACTGATGCTCCTTATCCGTACGGTCATAACCAATCCAAACAGCGCCTACTAAGTTAGGTGTATAGCCGACGAACCACATATCTCTTGCTCCCTTATCGTCATTTGGCAATGAAGTTGTACCCGTTTTTCCAGCTAACGCACCGTTATATACACCAGCTCTCGCTGTTCCTTCCTTCACAACTCCTTCTAACATTTTCGTCATATACCATGCTGTCTGCTTCGAGAAGATTTTCGTCTCTACTTTTGGAGATTCCCCAATGACTGCACCGTGTCTATTTAATACTTTATCAATAACGTGCGGCTCAATAATATTTCCATTTGCTAAAAATGAACGATACATTTTTACAAGATCAAATGTTGAAACGCCATTTTTTAGTCCCCCAAGCGCTGTACTTAAACCAGCATCTGCAATATGGACATTTCCTTTTTCTAAATATTGCTTTCCTTCTTCTACCCCTAACTCATTTAATAAAGAAACTGCCGGTACGTTTGCCGACTCTAAAATCGCATCATACATCGTCATTTCTTTTGAATACTCATGATTATAATTTCGAGGTTCATACCCTTCAAAAGAATTTCTTTCATTCGTTAATAAAGAATACGGATTATACTTTTTCGTTTCTAGTGCTGGTGCATAAACGATAAGTGGTTTTAAAACAGATCCGGGCTGCCTTTTGGCAAAAACACGATTAAATCCTCTCGGGACGTACTTTCTTCCCCCAATCGCCGCTTTAATCCCTCCCGTACGATTATCCATTAATAAGAAAGCACCTTGCGCCCCTTCTTCTTTCCCAGGAAAATTCCTTGCATCTTGAAACTGGTTATATGCTACCTTTTGAATCTTTTCATCCATAGGTACGACAAACGTATATCCTCCGCGAAGTACTTCTTGATGAGACAACCCGTATAAACGAGCGGCTTCATCTATGACCATATCAATATACGGCATATATGCAAGCTCATTCTCATCTAAATTTTTATATAGAGCAATTGTCTTCCCTTGATAACGAACGCTTTCTTCTGCAGTCAAATAGCCTTGTTTATGCATAAGTGACAATACTAGACCGCGGCGTTCCTTACTCTTCTCTGCAGAATAGTACGGTGAATATCCGTTTGGTGACTTCGGAAGGCCTGCAAGCATTGCCCCTTCCTCTACTGTTAAATCCTCAACATTTTTATTAAAATACAACTTTGCTGCCGCTTGAATACCGTAAGCCCCATGACCAAAATAAATATGATTCATATACATTTCAAGAATTTGTTGCTTCGTATATTTTTGCTCTAATTGAAGAGAAATTGCGACTTCCTTCAATTTGCGCGTAAATGTTTTTTCACGAGTTAAAAAGACGTTTTTAGCGAGTTGCTGCGTAATGGTACTACCGCCCTCTACCTTCTCTCTAGCTAACGTATCTTTATAAAGAGCACGGAATATAGACGGATAATCAATCCCTTGATGCTCATAAAAACGAGAATCTTCCACCGCAACAAACGCCTGCTGCACATACTTCGGAATTTGCTCGATCGGTACGAGGTCTCTATTTTCTACGTATAATTTCGTAATTTCTTTCCCTTTCTGGTCAACGATACGTGATGAAGAGTGGAAAACGAGCTGCTTTTCATCCATCATATAGCCACCAGCTAACACGATAAGTTTATAGAGTACAATCGCTACTACGAACGTTGCGACGCCGCCTAATAAAGTCCACTTTACTTTCTTCATACATCGTCCTTCTTTCCAAATGATGGTACATTTATTATTTGAAAAAGAAGTATCTTTATGTATATAATCTTCGAAGTTTTTTAAGAGAGTTGATATAATAGAAACAAACTAGTAAGGGGGCATTAAAATGAAGGCTATTATTTCATACGAAACACCTCTAGAACAAGCACATTTCACTGCAAAAAATGATGAAAAAAATATGTTTTATAAAGAAAATACAGAAGAATCTGTAGAAGGTTCACTTCAGTATGACGTACTAGATGCTGTCGGCGAATTTAAAGGACAACCTGGCTATATCGTTTGTAACAACATTTCTGTAACAGACGAAGGTCGCCCTGTATTTGAAAACCGCTTTAAAAACCGCGCAGGCCTTATCGAAAACGAACCAGGATTCCAAGCGATCCGTGTTCTACGTCCATTAAGTAACGATACATATGTCATCTTAACGATGTGGGAAACAGAGCAAAACTTTAAAGACTGGACAGAATCACGTTCATTCGAAAACGCTCATAAAAAACGTCCCACGCAAGCAGAAGGAACACCTCAGGCTCAAGCGCATCCACATGCGGAACAGCAAAAGAGTATTTTCTCTCGCCCTTCTTTTGTGACTACTTTTGATGTGTTAGTTTAATTTTTTTGAGTTTGGAGTTCGGAAACCGCGGTATGTGAAATTATATCGGCGATTTTTCGAATTTATCGGCGCAACTCGAATTATATCAGCGTTTCTTCGAATTTATCGGCGCAACTCGAATTATATCAGCGTTTTTCTGAATTTATCGGCGCAACTCGAATTATATCAGCGTTTCTTCGAATATATCAGCGCAACTCGAATTATATCAGCGTTTTTCTGAATATATCAGCGCAACTCGAATTATATCAGCGATTCTTCGAATATATCGACTTATCGACAAATCATGACACAAAAAGGAAACACCATTACACACCGGTGTTTCCTTTTTCTTTGTACCAATTATATATACGAAGTGAATCTTTTTTTCTCATATGCTTTACTTCATAACCCCGCCCAGCTACCGCTACAAGAGTTGTACATAATTCATCCTTTCTTTGAAAATACGATTGATTATAACCTACTGCTTGAACATGTCTTCTTCGCATTATTCCTGTATATTTCGAAAAATTACGATATACAACCGTTAGTTGATTTTCTCTTAATTCATAACCGCCACTTTTATATCTAGCATACGCAAGTAACGAAAACACGATAAATAACGGTAAAATAACAAACAATGCAATATATTGTTTTAAATATATACTTACGCTAGCAATTAGAACTGTGAGTATGATACTTATTAACCAGCCCATAATGAAATAACGACGCAACGCTGTTTTTGGTAAGTGAGCGATCTCCGCTTCAATTTCATAAGGTAACTCTAAATATGTGAGCAGGTGCTGTACATCTTTTTTCTTCATAAAAGGATGCAGCATCACTTCATTACTTGCTGCTCCAATACTGTGAATTGCTTCCACTTCAACAGCGCAATAACCAAATGGCTGGCGAAGCATACATTCTTTTACAGTAATCGCTTGAATTCGGTGCAATTTTAAGACAAACTCTTTCTTTTCAAATAACCCTTGAACGATACGAATTTCTTCCCCTTTTCGCTCAATTTTAAAGTTTGCATATTTCAACACATATCCAGCCGTGGAAATAATCCATGAAATTGCCATTAAAATTAATGCTATTACAATTAGTTTATAAACACCGTTTCCCATCACATACGCTTCTACTTTACTTGTGAATCCTTCAGGAAGAACAAAATCAAACTTTGTGTAAAGAAGTACCAGTCCAGAAAACACTAGTCCGAACCGACCAGATGTAATCGCTGCTGCTAAAACCTCTTTCGCTGTTAACTGATAAACCGTCTTGCTTTCTTCCTCTTCTATTTCTTCTTTTACAGTAGTTTCTTTCTTATGTAATAAAGAGATTAAATGTTTTGCCTCGTCTTCTTTAATACCAGCCAACATCACTTCTGGTTCACTACCACCACCCGCTACTTCTATATTTAACTTCATAAGCCCAAGCATCTGATAAATGACGTTAGAAGACGTACTAACATTTTGCACACGTTCTTTATTTAAATAACTTTCCTTCTTTACAAAAACACCGTGCTTTATATGTAAAATATTATTCTCAATCCAGTACACTTTAAAATACCATTTAATTGCTGAAAAAATAGCCATGATGAATAAAACAACCAGAAGGAAAAGATAAAATAAATACCAAGGTTCCACTTGTTCATCAGGTTTAAATAAAACAAGAATAATAAGTGGCAACAAACTCGCAACTCTAATACCTAACAATATCGTAATCGGATGTTGCCTCTTATACATCCTTATCACTCACTTTCGCAAGTTCTCCAATTTGTCTTTTTAGCTGTTCTGCTTCTTCTTTCGTTAAACCTGGAATACTATGAGAAGTTGCGGCTGTTGAAATGTGTAATTCTGCTAAATTATACTTTCTCATGATCGGCCCTTGCTCAATCGTTACGTGCTGCACACGGATCATCGGAATAAGTACGCGTTTTACAACGAACATTCCCTTTTGAATCTCAATCTCTTCTTCATTTAATCTGTAACTATAATAGCGCTGACGCAAATTTGGAAACACAAAATAATCAAGTGGAATAAATGTAATAGCTCCTGTTACTAATAGTCCAAACAACCAGCCCCACCAGTTAAAGTTAATCATAAAAAAGAAATACGCAATTACGACTGTTAGTATAACTGCCGCCCCAATTAAAGCGTGAATTCGCCACACTTTCAGCATATTAAAATGAATTTCTCTTTCTAACGGCTGCATCTCATCACTCCAATTCTATGAATTTATTACTTATATATTATCAAAAATAAGATTTCATATACATTTTTGTAAATTTATAGTCAAATAATAACATTTGAATCAAAAGCATATTAAAGAAAAACATACCTCAGTTTTGAAAATTATATATTGTAAATATGAATTATATTATTGAACTAAAATAAACCTTACATGATTCATGTAAGGTTTATCGTTTTATACACAATATATTTCATTATTGTTGAGATATACTAGCATCGCTTTCAATTCGCTTTTCTTTTTGGCTCAGTTTTTTATCTTTAGATTTTTTTAATGTTAAAGTCATACCAATAAAAATAAAAAGAATTCCTGTTATTTGCATTAAAGTTGGACGGAATCCAGTAAGTACAGTATCTAATAATATTGCCACTGCCGGATCCAAAAAAACTAATATTGAGATTGTTTTTGTAGATAAATAGCGTAAACTATCAAAAAACAGATAATATACTATCCCTGTGTGAATAAAACCAGTAGCTATAATATATGTCCAATTACTTTGAGTGAGGCCACTAAAAGCATCTAAATCTATAAATGGTATTAAAAGAAATATCCCCAAGAATGTTTGTAAAAATGTCATTGCATACGCACTCATTTTGTTAATCCCTTTACCAAATAAAGTTGTAAATGCATAAAAGAGAGCTGCAAGAAATCCCCATATCATACCTGAAGACATTAATGAACCGACAGAGAAACTTCCATCGATACCAGCAATTAATAAAGCTCCTGCAAAACACACAATTATTGAAATGATAGATATTAATGTTAATTTTTCTTTAAAGACGATACTTCCAATTAACAGTACAATTACTGGTGCAAGATGATAAACCGAGATAGCAATTGTAACTGACATATTTTCAAAGGCTTTAAATAAGAAAACCCAATTAAATACTAAGAAAAAGCCACATATTAAAACTTGAATAACTTCTTTTCGTTCCCATTTATCTTGTTTATATTGCCCTGTAAGCAACCAGCATACACTTAAAAATATTGTCGCAAAAATACACCTTACAAACACTAATTCAAACGAAGGTAAGTTTGTTTGAACTGAAAAAAATCCAACTGATCCAAAGATAACCATTGATGCTATCATCTTTAAAGCCGGTACCGTTTTCTCTTGCTTAAAACTTTTTTGAAGCAAATTAATCCCCCTCCAATAAAAACTCGGTTTATAGTGAGAAAAACACCAGCCTAAAAAAGGACAGGTGCTTTTCCTCAAAAACACTCAATTATAAATTTTTCCCAGCAGTCCAACCACCATCAATTACAAAATTAGAACCAGTAATAAAGCGGGCCTGATCAGAAATCAAGTACTCAATACATGAAACAATATCCTGCGGCAACCCCCAAGTATCTAAAGATTGATTACTTTTTATCATAGACATCAAGGCTGTATTACTAAAGTATTCTTCTGTAAGTTCAGTTCTAATAACACCGGGAGAAATGCTATTCACCCTTATATTTTGCTTTCCAAATTCCATAGCCATCTGTTTAGTCAATCCGATTAAAGCATGCTTTGATGCAACATAAGCAGCTCGCTCTGGTTCAGCCATTAATCCAGAAACCGATGCTATATTCACAATACAACCTTTTATTTTCGATTCACACCATCGCTTAGCTACTTCCCTAGAAAGGATAAATGGGGCTACTAAATTTACATCAATTACTTTTTTAAACATATCATCGGATAAATGTAAAACAGGTGTTATCTCTCGAATACCAGCTGCATTTATTAATATATCAGGAGAAAGCTTTTCTAAATCTAATTGAGTAAAAAGATTATGAATCGCTTCGCTATTACTTAAATCAATTTGCACTACTTTCAAAGGCATATCTGTTTTCATATAATCTATTAAATTATTATTATTAATATCAAGCGCTATTACATGAAATGATTTTTCTAAAAAGTATTTTATACAAGCATGACCTATACCGCTATTGGCTCCAGAAATCATAATTATTTTATTCTCTCTCATTTTGTCTCCTTATAAGAAAATGTTACTAATAAAATATCACGAAAAGCCTCCGTACTACATTCTGTTCCAAGTGGCGTTACGGCATGGAAGACCTTTTGTCCAAATACTAAAGTTTCTAAAGGCTCCTTCAAACTTATAAACTGATTAATTTCCCGAGGAGAATTAGCTATTAAATTATCTCCACCAATAGCTGTATTACTTAAATTCATAAGGTGTAAAAACACTACTGGTTCATCATCTTTATGTAACCAAATAGGTGAACTAAAAGATGGTCTTTCTTTAGTAGCTTTATATCTTACTTGATGTAAACCTATAATTAAGTCTTTACTTGTATCTATTATATTTGTTTTAAATGCAAATTCAGTATCGAAGCGCACGATATTTTGAATTAAAGGATTACATAAAAAGCTATCATTTATGCTATTGAACTGTCTAACTTTCCCGCCATCGTCATAGTTATATTCTTTAGATTGGAAGTAATCATTACTATTATCTAAAATATAATCTGGTGAATCAACATACTTTATATACCTTGAATAAGATCTAGCACGGCATTCACCGTATGCATCATCTTCCAAATTATAATAATCTAACTGTGCTTGTGTTAATAGACGATGATTCTCTTCCTCTTGTAAAAAGATTTCATTTGAGATTTCAAGGAATCCTTTAGATTCAAATTCATGTACCTTTTCTTCTATGCTAAAGCCACTCATTTTACTAAGAACAAACGTCATTATAAAAACCTCCACACTATTGTATTTTTCTATCTCACCCTATGTTAGAAATGCAATAAGTAACCGAGATTCTTGCTTAATAAAATTAAAAATTATGATATTCAATTAATACACCAAATGAAATATACGTAATTCATTAAAATTATTTATTAAGCAATATTATATATCCTTTCGGGTATTTTTTCTAATTATCTGAAGATTTATCAACATTAGTCTTAATATTCAAAAATAAAGAAATAGATTTTTCAGAAAGATAAAACTGCGCGTATTGCAATTATTTATGTATATAACTTTTTTTAAAATTATATTTTAAATATAGCTAGTTTTTTATAAATTTTTTGATATAATTACATACGGGAAAAGGGAAGAACTTTGTCTTCCCTTGTGTTTTTATTTGCATCTAGTACTTTTGCTAGATGCTTTTTTTTATGCTAAAAAAGGTATCCTCAAATACTTTGAGGATACCTTTTCACCTTTATTATCTCTGCTGTTTTCTACCTAATATGAGTAATCCAAAACTCATCATTACAAGAAGTGCTCCCATATATGGTTCCACAGGTATTTTCTGCCCTGTCTTCGGTAATTCTTTTTCAGGTTTCTCTGGATTCGGTGTCCCAGGCTTTTCTGGATCTGGTGTCCCAGGTTTTTCTGGATTCGGTGTTCCAGGCTTTTCTGGATTCGGTGTTCCAGGCTTTTCTGGATTTGGTGTTCCAGGCTTTTCTGGATTCGGTGTTCCAGGTTTCTCCGGATTCGGTGTTCCAGGCTTTTCTGGATCTGGTGTTCCAGGTTTTTCTGGATCTGGTGTTCCAGGTTTTTCTGGATCTGGTGTTTCTGGGCCTGGTGGCGCTAAATGATTCAATTTGTTTAATACTTCTAATTGAACTGCATTTATCATTCCATTTGTAATTTCAAATGGAATTGGATTAGTTAATTTTTCATATCCTTTTGGTGCTTCTACTTCTACTAATGTGTAGTTACCTACAGATAGATCTGTGATTTTTGCCTTTCCATCTTTATCTGTTGTTACTTTCACTACTACTTTTCCCTTTTCATCATGAACCTCAAACACAGCTCCTGATAAGACTTCCTTGCTTTCAGCGGCCATTTTTGTAATCTCCACTGAACCTTTGTCTAACTGTTCATTCTCTACTTGCAATGATAAGACTTTCGTCATACCTTTTGTAATTTCGAATGAAACTGGCTTTTCTAGTGGTTTGTAGCCTGCTGGTGTTTCTACTTCTACTAACTCATACTTTCCAATAGATAAATCTGAAATGTCTGCTTTTCCTTCTTTATCCGTTGTTACTTTCGCAACTACTTTGCCTTTTGAGTCACGTACTTCAAATACAACATTTTCTAATGGTGCTTTACTGTCTTTATCTATTTTTGTGATTTCTACATTCCCCGTATCTACCATTTCATTTTCTACAGTGAACGCTAAAGATTTTGTCATACCTTTTGTAATTTCAAATAGTACAGGCTTTTCTAATTTTTTGTAGCCTGGTAAACTCTCTACTTCTACTAACTTGTACTTTCCTACTGATAAATCTGCAACTGTTGCTTTTCCAGCTTTATCTGTCGTTACTTTCGTTACTACCTTGCCTTTGTCGTCTTGAACTTCAAAGACTACACCTGCTAACGGTGCCTTATTATCTTTATCTATTTTTGTAATTTCTACATTTCCCGTATCTACCATTTCATTTTCTATGTTTAATGATAGAACTTCTGTCATACCCTTTTTAATTTCGAATGATACTGGCTCTGTTAGTTTTTTGTAGCCTGGTAAGCTCTCTTTCTCTACTAATTTGTACTTTCCTACAGATAAGTCTGAGATTTTTGCTTTACCATTTTTATCTGTTTTTACTTCCGTTACTACTTTGCCTTGTTCGTCTTGCACTTCGAAGACTACGTCTTCTAATACTTTTTGACTATCTTTATCCACTTTTGTGATTTCTACTGAGCCTTTGTCTACTAGTTCATTCTCTACTTTTAGTGATAAGACTTCTGTCATACCTTTTTTGATTTCAAATGATACTGGTTTCGCTAGTTTTTTATATCCTGGTAAGCTCTCTACCTCTACTAGCTTATATTTTCCTACTGATAAATCAGCAATCTTTGCTTTTCCTTCTTTATCTGTCGTTACTTTTGTTACTACTTTGCCTTTTTCATCTTGTACTTCGAAGACTACACCTGCTAATGCTTTTTGACTATCTTTATCTACTTTTGTTACTTCCACATTTCCCTTGTCTAACATTTCGTTTTCTACTGTTAAAGCAAGAGATTTTGTCATGCCTTTTTCAATTTGGAATGTAATCGGATCTACTAATTGTTTATATCCTTTTGGTGCTTTTACTTCTACTAACTTGTATGTGCCGACTGATAAATTAGTAACTTGTACTTGTCCTTTTTTATCTGTCGTTATTTTAGCGACTACTTGCCCTGCTTCATCTTGAATTTCAAAGACTGCATCAGCTAAAGCATCTTTATTTTCTTTATCTACTTTTGTAATTTCTACATTTCCTGTATCCACTAATTCATTTTCTACTGTTAGCTTTAGCGCTGTTACTCTACCCTTTTCAATTTCAAATGAAATTGGCTTTTCTAGTGGTTTGTATCCTGCCGGTGTTTCTACTTCTACCAACTCATACTTCCCGATAGATAAATCTGAAACGTTTGCTTTTCCTTCTTTATCCGTTGTTACTTTCGCAACTACTTTTCCTTTTAAATCACGTACTTCAAATACAACATTTTCTAATGGTGCTTTACTATCTTTATCTATTTTTGTTATCTCGACATTCCCTGTATCCACCATTTCATTTTCTACTTTTAATGATAGGACTTCGGTCATGCCTTTTTTGATTTCAAATGATATTGGTTTTTCTAATTTTTTATAACCAGGTAAACTTTCTACCTCTACTAATTCATACTTTCCTACAAGTAAATCTGAAACATTTGCTTTTCCATCTTTATCTGTCGTTACTTTTGTAACTTCATTACCCTTTTCATCTTGGACGATAAATGTTACTCCCGCTAACGGTGCTTTATTATCTTTATCTATCTTTGTTATCTCTATATTTCCCGTATCTACCATTTCATTTTCTATTTTTAATGATAGAACTTCGGTCATGCCTTTTTTGATTTCAAATGATACTGGATCTGTTAGTTTCTTATAGCCTGGTAAACTTTCTTTCTCTACTAATTTGTACTTTCCTACTGATAGATCTGAGATTTTTGCTTTACCATCTTTATCTGTTTTTACTTCCTTTACTACTGTTCCAGCTTCATCTTGCACTTCAAAAACTACGCCTTTTAATGCTTTTTTGCTGTCTTTATCTATTTTTGTAATTTCTACTGAACCTTTATCTAACTGTTCATTTTCTACTTTCAACGATAGGACTGTTGTCATACCTTTTTTAATTTCGAATGATACTGAATCTGTTAGCTTTTTGTAGCCTGGTAAACTTTTCGTCTCTACTAATTTGTACTTCCCTACTGATAAATCAGAGATTTTTGCTTTACCATCTTTATCTGTTTTTACTTCTGTTACTACTTTTCCTTGCTCATCTTGCACTTCGAAGACTACGCCTTCTAATACTTTTTGACTATCTTTATCTATTTTTGTAATTTCTACTGAGCCTTTGTCTAACTGCTCGTTTTCTACTTTTATTGCTAAAGCTTTTGTCATACCTTTTTTTATTTCAAATGGTACTGGTTCTGTTAGCTTTTTATAACCTGGTAAGCTTTTCGTCTCTACTAATTTGTACTTTCCTACTGATAGATCTGAAACATTTGCTTTTCCATCTTTATCTGTTACTACTTTTCTTACTACTTCATCTTTCTCATCTTGGACTTCAAATTCGACACCCGCTAATACTGCTCCGTTTTCTTTGTCCACTTTTGTAATTTCTATATTACCTTTGTCTACCATTGCATTTTCCACTTGTATTGGGAATATGCCGTCCCCTGTTACACTTACTTCGAACTCTGTTTCTTTTAATTGGTAGCCTTCAGGCGCTTTCGTTTCTTTTAAAATATATTTTCCTAGTGCTAACGGTTTAGAGATTGCCTTACCATCTTTATCTGTAACAATATGTTCGACTACTACACCGTCTTTTACTATATCAAACTCTGCATTTGCTAATGGTTTTTCACCATTTTCCGAATCAATTTTCTTTATTTCAATTTGACCCTTTTGCACAGTATTTTTAATTTCAATTGTTTTTGTTTCTCCAGCTTGAAGTGTAACCTCTACTGGGCTTGTTAATTTTTGATATCCTTCTGGTGCTACTGTTTCATAAACTTTATACGTCCCAGGAGCTAAAGTTTGAGGTACTGAAAAACCTTTTTCGTCCGTTGTCAGTTTTGCAACAACTTCATTTGCACTATTTCGAACTTCAAATTCGGCACCTTTTAACCCTTTGTTCGGATTCTCAGAATCTATTTTATGAAGCGATACTGTACCATCTTTTGGAGCTTCAGGCGGTGTAATAGTTACTTCTTTTGATGTTAATGTTTTATCATCAAAATGTAATTCCGCTTTATTAGGAATCTTCTTATCTACGTAAGAAGATAAGTCTGCATTATTTTTAATTTTCGCCTTGATACTAAGATTAATTATCTGGTCTTCATATGACTTATAATCAAAATTCTCACCAAACGTAAATGTTACTTCACTTCTTTGTTTATCTATATTTAACGTCCCTTTAGAAGTAATATCTTGGCCATTTTTATCATACACTTTTGCCTCTAATACTTCTAAAACATCTTCTAAATCATCACTAATTACCATAGATGTGTATTTAGAAGGATCGTTCGGTATATGTGTACCAACTTGGTATTGAATAACTTGATCCATTTGTGTTAGCTGCTCATTCTCTACAAGCTTGCCATTCTCATCAACTATATTTTTTTCAATGCTAGGTGGATTATTGTCACCTGAACCAGATCCTCCCCCACCACTCACAAATACTTGTCCTACTTTTTCTTCAGTTTTAATATTTTTACCTTCTAATTTCACAGTATTTTTATGAGGTTTTGCAGCAGGATTTGTAACCTTTGTTTTATATCTTAAAATATAGCCTTTTGAACTGTCTGGAAATTCAATTGTAAATCCAGTCTTTGTTGCATTTATTTTAATGTTAGATAAATTTGCTGGCTTAATATTTGTTGGTGCATAACCATCTTCAAATACAGCCTCTTCTAATACTACGCTGTCTGTAATTAACTCATGCCCAGGTCCTAATGTATCTGTTAATTTAAGATCTTGCATTTCTGTTCCAGTTGCATTTACATATACAAGCCAATCAGCAATAGACGGATCTTCTTGATTATAAGAACCCCATTTCAATAGATTTTCCGTATTGGGTTGTGGCTTCGGTCTCTCTGTCGTATTACTTACATTTACTTCTTTATTTACGATTTGACCATCAACGTTAAATTCTAATGGAATTTCTTTAACACCATCATATGCTTCTAGACCAAAGTAGAATTCTACGAATAAAGAACCTTTAATGTTGTTCTTTCCTTCTACGTAATCACCCATAGTACACGTTAATAGACCCTTTTTCATCTCACATGTACCAACTGTTTTTCCTTCAGCATCTTTTAAAGGAAAACTCATATTCATAAGGTCTTTTCGAAACTCTTTTGGCATATCAATTGTGAATTGATCTCCACTTTTTATTTTTTCTTTAGCTGACCACTTCACTTCTACTTTCATACCATCTGAGGCTTGATATGGTTCAGATGTCGTGCCATCAGTACGGGAAATATTAATTTCGTCCACTGGACTTTTCATAACAGCAGCTTGAATAACTGGAGCCCACACATTCAGCACTGAAAATAATACTAGAAAAACTAATGAAACCATTGAAATATGTCTTTTAGTACTTTTCATTTGCATAGTTCCCTCCTAAATTTTTATATTTATATAACAAAAAAAGATCGTCCGGTTGCATCAAAAATGTGCAACCAGACGATCTTAGTAACCAATATGTATTACCGTAGACTCTAAGCTTTGCGGCCTATCCTTTCGAATAGTGTGCTAAAAATATCTTTTATTCTTTTTTTGTTTCATTTTCCTCTTAAACCAAATATTACTATACCGTCTGGACGGTTATAATTCAATACTCTATAAAATTGTTCTATTTTTCTAATAAAAAAAATAATTCACCACTACATTAAAGAAGCAATGGTGAATTATTTTCTCATTATATAGTTCGTATATTCTATTTATATGAATTACTAATAAGAGCTTGAATCACTTTTTCTCTTAACTCGGGGCTTAGTCTTCCAACCCCTAAATATTCCGAATACCATAATCCATCTGCTGCTAATCTAATAATTGTTGCACAAACTGAATCTATCTCATCATTTTCTATATTTTTTTGCAGTTGCTGAAATGATTGTTGTAATGGCTCAAGTAATTCAGGTTTTAACATGAGTGCTGCCATCATACTGCTAGACAACTCTTCTGTTCTTCTCTCATTACTTAATCTTTCCTCTACAAAAGAGCGAACCCATCTCCCTTTCCTCTCTGAGTCTTCCGCTACTTTATTGTAAATGGCCCCTTCATAATCCTCTACCCCTCGGACTATCATACCTTCTATTAAAGCTTCTTTATTTGAAAAGTGATACAATAATCCACCTTTGCTTAAACCCGCCTCTTTTGCCACTGCTTCTAAAGTTAATTTAGCAACCCCTTTACATTGTACAATTTGAGAAGCGGCCGCCAAAATCTTTTGCCGCGTTATGCTTATACTCATTCCTTTTTAAAACCCCATTTCTACTAAATTTATATAAATACGAATCTTATTTTTAATATTGTTGATTACTACTAAGTATTTTCTTTATACAACAAAAGCTTCATTACCTTTGAATTTTTAGTTACTTATTCTATTAAAAATTTCCATATCATTCAATATGATAACATTAAATACACAAAGCTGACTATACATCTATACTTTTGTATTTATTGAAAATATATCCATTAATAAAATTTACCGATTTATTCCTTCTTATTACTTTAAGACAGCAGTAATTCTTTCAGTACTAAATAAAAAATGTTATTACTCCCATTAAATTGAGTAATAACATTCTACTTAACAAATTCGCTGCCAACTAGCATCCTTCACATCTTCACTAGTCGGTTTTCTAACTGATCCAATAAAACATTCCTCCCAAGCACCAAATGCAATAAAATTTTTCTGTGCTTGTCTTAACGAGACTTCATTCGCCCCACCTTCATAGTCAGGATCGTTAAACTGAACCCCATCATCTTCCCAATAACATATATTACAAATTTCATATGTATCTGGTGGTTCTTCTTCTAATGTTTTACCCCGCATTAACGGGCAGTAAAATTCCCACCTCAAAATTCAACTAGAGCAAAGGAGTTAGGTGGAAGATTAACTGCCCATAAATGCCCGATTGGTTCAACTAATAATCAGTGGGGAATGAACAAAATCCCCCCTGATTAAAGTTTCACTTTATATCCGCAACATGGACAAGTGTATTTCATTTTGTCACTCCATTATTAACTTGTTTTCCCATATATTCCGACTCACAAAGAATGTAACAGCACAAATCATAGTTATCCCCATGAAAAATGTATTAGAATCTTCATATGTAGTTGGAATGCCTACCGTTACGAAAACAATACTAAAAACTAAAAATAGATATAATAATAAAGATATAATATAGCTTAGTTTAAATCGTAAAATGATACCTCTAAACAATAGCTCACCAAGTAGACAGCCACCTAAAATAATAGGTACTCCGAAATACAATGTAAGGACTCCCATTTGCGCAGTAGATTGAATTATCTTTCCAATTATGTTCGGCGAAACCAGCTCACTATCGTTTCCCATCCTATCATATAAATCAAGTGCTGTTGCTGAAATAAAGAAACTTAATATAGAAAATGAATACGGTATTAAAAATTTGCTCACTCTCATTCACCTCGCTTTTTTCTTTACATATATTATTCATTATTTCCTATCATTTTTACATAAAAAATAACCCTCTATGATAAAACATAGAGGGAAGCATTTCTATATAAAAATCTATACCTTATCCTGAAGTGAATCCCGAAAATAGGACAAATATCAAAACACCTAAACCATCTGCTATCTGCTCCCTACATTCTTTAGGGTAGATAGTTTATATGTTTTATTAGAAAGTAGTGCCTTCTTTTTTATAATATTCTTTTGAAATCTCTTCATAAAATGCGGCTGATGTCGCGTAGAAATAAGGTGCTAACCATAAGAAACCGATTCCTACAGTAAGAATACTTAAAATGAACCAACCTAAGAAACTTAAGCATAGTAAAAAGTAATCCATTTTATGTCCATTCATCATATGACGACTCTCAGTAATCGCTTGATTCGCTGTATATTCTGGATGATCATTCAAAATAAAATATGTCATAGAATAAGAAAATGATTTAATAATACCTGGAATAATAAGAAGTAATGTCCATAGAGTCAAGTATACATACATTAGTAAATATGTTAAAAACGACTTCATCAACTTACTTCCATCGCTAAACCATCTAAATATATGACCAATGCGAGCATCAGTCCCACGAATTGCATTTAAAACAAGATAATAGGCACCTATTGTTAATGGACCAATAACAAGCATTACAATAATACTTACTGTAAGTGAATCACTTGCTTCTTCCCAACCCCAAAATATCGAAAAAATACCTGTGGTTAGCATTTCAACAGCTCCAATAAGGATCCCGATTAATAAGGTTGCCCCTACCGCTAATCCCCATCTTCCTTTTAATGCATCAAGTGCTTCTCTTTTCAACTGACTTATCATATATAACCTCCTAATACTATTTCCATTTTATTATACCATTTATATCAAAAATCCCACATATTTTCCTAAAACAGAAGCATATTACCTTTTTTCATACGTATTGATACATGTGTGCTGTAGTTGTACTAATATATGGATTAAACGACTCTTTTCCCTATAACAAAAAAGCCTGCCTTTCATAATAGGCAAGCTTTCTCAAGTTACATCTCATTTATTTTCTTCTTATACCAATCCTGCATTCTCTCCGCATCTTCTACTCTCGTATGCTCTATTTTATAACTAGATGATGCACTCGAAAACTTATACGTACATAAATCCGCACGGCGCTGGAAATATGATTGTGTCTTCTCCATTGATTGGACGTGTCTTCTTCTAATAAGTCCTGTATATTTTCCGACGCTACGATAGACAAGTGTAATTTGTTCTCCGTTAACACTGTAGCCATTTGTTTTAAATGTTGCGTAGCCAAGTGTAAAGATAAGGATTGCGAGCGGTAGTAATGCCCACATGATGTAATACTTTTCAAAGTATACGCTTATTCCAGTAAGCGGGATTGCGAGCATAGCGAAAAAGATGAAACTATCAATGAGATAGCGGCGCAATGCTGCTTTTGGTAACGAAGTAATATTTGCATTCAGTTCGTATGGTAATTGTAAATGCGCGAGTAATTGTTGCACTCGATTTTTTCGAATGATAGGATGCAGTGTAACTTTTTCTTCTTTCCCTTCACTTTGAATGACTTCTACTTGCACAGCACAATAACCGAACGGTTGGCGTAAAATGCCTTCTTTTATCGTAATCCCTTGAATGCGGTGCAATTTTAGTACGAGTTCTTTTCTCTCCAGTAACCCTTGCGAAATACGGACTTCATCATTTTTTCGATTTACTGTGAAGTTACCGTGTTTTAACGCGTAGCCAATTGTAGATATCATCCAAGAAACGACAAGTAGAATAGCTACCATGTAAATCCAGCCATATATATCGTGGTCCATTACATATGACGTCACACTATTTTTTATCCATTTCGGAATATACTCATCTACTTGGTGATAAACGAAAAAGATTAAAGAGAACAATACTCCAAATTGACCAGATGTAACAGACGCTATTAAAATCTCTTTCCACGTTAACTTGTACTCTGTCGTTTGTTTTTCCTCTGTAACAATTGCTTTTTCTACTGTATTTTCTGCTGCTTCGTCTAACGTTTTTTCTGCTTTCACTTCTGGAGTTGGCTCATTTAGCAAAGTAATAAGCTCCGTCGCCTCTTCTACCGTAATTCCAGCTAAGCTAACTTCTGCTTCATCGCCCCCGCCAGCTGTTTCAATCTGAATTTTTTTCAAACCGAGCATTTGGTATAGTACGTTAGAACTTGTATTAATTGTTTGAACCCGTTCTTTATTTAAGTAGCTCTCCTTTTTCACAAAGAGACCTTGTTTCACATGTAATACGTTATTTTCGACCCAGTATACTTTGTAATACCAGCCTACGATAGCTGAAATAATTGTGATCAACGCAAAACCAATAGGAACTAAATACCAAAATGGAAACTTTCCCCTTAAGCTAAAAAGAAAAATAATGAGTGGTATAAAGTCTGTTATTTTTAACTCTAATAACATCGTGATTGGATGCTGCCTCTTATACATCCTCATCACTCACTTTCGCTAATTCTGCGATTTTCGTTTTCAACATTTCAGCTTCATACATCGTTAAACCTGGGATGCTATGAGAAGTTGCTGCTGTTGAAATGTGTAATTCTGCTAATCCGTATTTTCTCATAATTGGCCCTTGTTCAATCGTAACGTGCTGCACACGAATCATCGGTACTAATACGCGCTTTACGACGAAAAGACCATGCTGAATTTCAAGTTCTTCTTCATTTAGTTGGTAGCTGTAATAACGTTGACGTAGTTTCGGAAACGTAAAGTAATCAAACGGTGTATATACAATTGTTAATCCGATGAGCACATAGAAAATCCAAGCCCACCAATTAAACTTAATCATAAAGAAAAGATATGCCAAAATGACTATAATACTGATTCCTAGCTCAATTAAAGAACGCGCTTTCCACACCTTGACCATGTCAGGGTGAATTTCATTTTTCAATGGATCCATGTAACCACTCCAAATCTAGTAATCTAATATATGAATACTCTTAATCTATATTTTACGTAACTTTACAGAAAATTGAAATTCAATCTTCTTTCTTCTCAGGAATAAAATATCCGAACCAAAGTAGCCAAATGAAACCGATTAACTTCATCCAATTTCCATCCGCTTGAAAAGCTTCAATCATACCTGGTATTTTATAAACCCCAATAAATCCAAGAAAACCGAGCCACCAGTTTTTTTGCATTTTCATCTTTACTCCTCCTTCATGACGTTTTTCACATTTCGAATCCAAATTTCTTTATACTTTAACTGGAATCCCATGAGCATATAGTTGCTCATATTATCAATCACGAGTGCTAGCGTATGAGCATTTTCTTCCGTTTCATGTTGTGACACTACGTCAAGTTCTACGCCTTTCTTCAATAAATCGTGGAAACCATTTAAGAAATCTTCTTGTATTTCAAATAAGCGTTTCTGATACTTTTCATTTCGCGATGCAGTTACGATAAATTCATTGATAACGCGTAATATCCCTTCTTGCCCTTCATATTCAGAGAGCATATGTAAACCATCAGCAATTAACTTTTTTGCAAAGTTTTCTTTCGTATATTGCTCTTTATCGAAATAACTCACGAAATGATATCCAGAGAAAATTTCTTCAAATAAAAAATCGATTAACGCTTCTTTAGAAGAAAAATGATAATAAATAGCCGGTTTTGAAATACCTACCTCTTTCGCAATCATGGAAAGACTCATCTTCTCAATGCCGTGTTCTGCCATAAGTTTAAATGATGCCTCTACAATGTTTTGCGATGTTTGTAAATTCTTCGTCATACTGTACCTCACTTATTTTTACTTACCGGTCGGTAAGTAAATTATAAAACAAAACGAAAAGATTTTCAATTTAGTTAGCACTACAGAAGGTGTTTATCAGAAAATACAGAAAGTTATAAAGTAAAAGCAACATATAACAATAAGGAGGATATCATATGGGACTTGGTGGTAATGGCGGTAGTGGTGGTAATGGCGGCGGTGAAGCAGGACAAGCTGGTAAGAGCGGATTTTCATTAATCATTGTACTTTTTATCGTATTGATTATAGTTGGAGTTAGCTATATCGGACTTGGCTTCTAAGAAAAGGCGTCCTACGTTACACATGTAGGACGCCTTCTTTTTAATCCCTATTCAGCAATCGCATACGATAACAATTCATCGTCACTTCTCC
Organism: Bacillus sp. RB3; assembly: GCF_030164735.1. Lineage (NCBI taxonomy): Bacteria > Bacillati > Bacillota > Bacilli > Caryophanales > Bacillaceae > Bacillus > Bacillus sp. RB3. The sequence goes on along the minus strand of NZ_JASNGE010000010.1, from coordinate 20,024 downwards.
AAGTCTTTGCAGCAATTGATAGTTCGCATATGCGCCGACTGGGGCACCGATTACCGGGACGAGCTGAAGCATTTTTGCTAAATCGATATAGTCTCGGTATTCTGTTTGGAACTTTTCCCAGTCCATATGATTTTCTTTTTCTGTATCCCACGTTTCAATTGCTTTCCATATTTCTTTTCTGTGATTGTCACTTGAAAAGGCAAGCTGAAAAACGTGAAGGATAAAAAGACGCTCTTCTTGTTTACTCGTATCAAATCCGTACAATGTCGCTGCATCGAATAAAAATTTAATTTTAATGCCGAGTAAAAGCGGAAAGTCAGCAAGACCGAGGAGAATACCGCCAGCCCCCGTCCCTGCCCCTTCTGCCGCTGCTATTTTTTTATACTCATCCATTTTTTTACGAACTTCATCGTCACGTCTTTGCAGTGACCATGTCGTCTCTTTTAGCTTCGGCTTTATAAAGTTTGACCCGGCGCTGATTGTTTGCACCATCATACGAATCGTCTCTGTTAGTACCTTTTGTACTTTCGCCGGAATGAGCTGTTGCACCTTCGTCTGCACTTTTTTTGAGAACCGTGTCATCATAGAAGAATCTTTCATAAATGTAGCTTTCCACTGCTCCAGTTCTTTTATAACCTTTTCTTCATATGTAATCATAGGTTCATTCCCTTCAATTTAAACGCTCAATGCGCTTCGCCCCGTATTGGTAAACGAAACCGATACTAAATAATATGCTTACGATAAGTAAAATTCCTGTCATCATGAAATCTTTCGTTGCTAGTGCAAATATAACTGTAAAGATTACGCTCCCGATGATTAGAATCGCGTTTAATAAAGTAAGAAAATCTTTCTTCTTCTCTTCTCCCCCTACCGGATACAAATCAAGCCAAATCTTCATGCGGTGATGTTTCCATAAAGTTAAGAGCTGATAACCGATTAAGTATAGGAAAATAAGGCTTACGATAAATCGTCCATATAAAAACGGAATGAAGTACAAAATAACTCCTCCAAGAGCGAGCAAACGCACATATAATCCAAAATAGTTACCTGATCTTAAAAACGTTCTCGTATATAAGTATAAATATGTACGCTTTTCACCAATCATCGAAAGAATGAAATCGAGCCATTTTCTGCGTGCTACTCTTTCTTTTAATGCTGGTACATCAACGAACATGTTCGCGATGCGGTACAGCAGCATCATCTTCTTACCTTCTTCAGAAATTAAATACTCCCAGTTTAGTGGCTTTCCCTTTACCATTTGATGCATGATAGCAAGGTATAACACCATGAGAAGGACGATTCCACCAATGAAAAGAACTGAAGTACGTTCTACAAGGAAATATACAAATAAACCGTTTAGGATAAAACGAATGAACCAATCCGCTCTTTGTATATTTTGATCTGTTAAAAATGACTTTTCCCATGCTACGAATAAGTTCCACGCTTTTACGATGACAAACGCGAGTACAATCCATATGTAAGCCGCTCCTGTTTGTTTCATTTGCTGAAAGTATAACGGAGCAAGCGCTGCCGCTACAATTGCGATTATGTACAACTGAATCATAAACGTAAAAAGAAACGCCTTTGTAAAGTATGGTTTTAATTTTTGTTCAACTGGCAGCAAGTAAACGAGATCCGCTTCTTTTAATAACGTTTGAATGGATCCAGCCGTTAACACGAGTCCAATTAATACTGCCATTACGAGCGCAGTTGGAAACGAAGATGTTAACGTTTGTAACCATTGCTGGTAATAGTACGCTCCCGCACCAATGATGAACACGAAAATAAATTTCAAATGATCATTAAATACGTATTTACTATATGTACGAACTTCTTTTAGAAAGTGACGAAATCGTTCTTTCCATAACGCTGTGCTATTCATAATCTTCTTCCTTTGTTAGCGCGATGTAAATATCATCTAACGTTGCACCTGGCATATTAAACTGTGATTGCAGTTCAGATAGCGTTCCCTTCGCTCTTACTTCACCTTGATGCAAAATAATGAACGAATCACAATAACGCTCTGCCGTCGCTAAAATATGTGTGCTCATTAAAATACCGGCACCACTCTTTTTCATTTGGTCCATCATTTGAAGAAGGGATTGAATCGCTAACGGATCTAATCCAACGAAAGGTTCATCTACTATGTAAAGAGATGGCTCCACTAAAAATGCGCTCATAATCATTACTTTTTGTTTCATTCCTTTTGAGAAATGAGATGGAAACCATTTTAAACGATTTTTCATACGAAACTCTTGTAGTAGTTGTCCTACACGTTCTTCATATTGTTTTTCATCAACGCCATACGCCATAGCTGTTAATTTCAAATGCTCTTCTAACGTTAATTCATCATATAATACTGGCGTTTCCGGAATGAATGAAAAGCTAGAACGGTACGCTGTCATATCATCACGAATTGTTTTCCCATTAATTGTGACAGTTCCTTTTTTCGGTTCCATTAAACCGATAATATGTTTAATCGTCGTACTTTTACCAGCTCCATTTAAACCGATTAAGCCGACAAGTTCGCCTTTATTAACAGAGAACGAAACGTCTTTTAATACAGGTCGTTTCGTATATCCTCCTGTAACATTTTCTACACGCAATAACTCGTTCATACGACACCACTTTCTTCATTAGTATTCATTCTATATTCATCTTACCAAAAATTATGCTGTACTACATAGTATCCATGTACTCAAAAAAAATTTTTAAATTTATTAGCATATATTTTTCCGAAAGCGGACATCATAATTATTGAAGAAGGAACACATTGAAAAAGCAACCACCTATTGATGAGTACAACAACATAGTGAAGTCATCATGAAATGGGGTGTCCAAGTTGGACAATGAAATTTACACATAACCAGATCATTTGTTTCATTTTCGAAACGGGGTGTCTCTGAAAGAGCATATACTGTTTTAAAAAATAAACAATTTCATTTTAAAAAAGATTGCAATTCATTTCACTTGAAAATGGGGTGTCTACGGCAGAAACTTTAGCCGATTTACCGTGCATTTCTTAAATAAATGAGGTGTCTGCGAAACGTAAATTACGATAATGCTTTTTCAATCCCTCTTCAGAAAACAGGAAGCTGAGTCAGCTTCCTGTTTTTCGTGTTTGTTCTCTTATGTAATTATGGTAAAATACGGCTAAGGATATTTGAAAGGATGAGATCAATGAATCATACAGCAGACAATTGTATTTTTTGTAAAATCATTGACGGGCAAATCCCTTGCTCAAAAGTATACGAAGATGAACATGTGCTTGCATTTTTAGATATTAGTCAAGTAACAAAAGGACATACTCTTGTTATTCCGAAAGTTCACAAACAAGACATTTTTGCGTTAACGCCAGAAATCGCATCACACATTTTTTCTGTCGTTCCAAAAATCGCAAATGCGATTAAAGCAGAGTTTAATCCAGTTGGCTTTAACCTACTTAACAATAACGGTGAAAAAGCTGGACAAACTGTGTTCCACTTCCACCTTCATTTAATTCCACGCTACGGTGAAAAAGATGGTTTCGGTGCTGTTTGGAAATCACATCAAAATGAATACACTATGGAAAATTTACAAAACATCGCAAGTACAATTGCAAATAGTGTGAAATAATGACACTATAAGAAGGCGTAATACATAACAAGCCACTTCCCTGAAGTCATCAAATTCCGCATGGCTTGTTTCTTTACTTAAAATGCTCAGGGATGATTGTTTGTGCATAGCACATATAAGAAAGATATGCATATTTTTCCCATCATGAATACGAACAAAAAATAAGGAGGTCTCCTTTTATGTCAAAAGCTAAATCCTTTATTACAGGTGTTATTTGCGGCGGAGCAGTTGCTGGACTAGCTGTTCTTTTCTCAACTCCTTCTTCTGGTAAAGACATGCGCGGCAAGTTAAAAGAAAAAGGAAATGATATTAAAAAGACTTTAGCTGATATTACAGCCGATACGAAATTATTAAAGCGTCAAATTGTTGAAACTGCTTCAGAAGGTAAAGAAGTGTTTCAAGAATTAAAAGATGACATGCAAGACACGCTTTCTAACTGGAAGCAAGATATTTCTCAAAACAAGCGCCATATTGAGAAAGAAATTTTGGACATCCAAAAGTCAATTGAGAAACTACAAGAAGCTGTTCCAGAAAAAGCGTAAACAAATTCCTGCTTAGTTTTTTGCATATAACAAATATTTTTTATATAAATTGACCTTGACACGGCATATCGTATAGATATGCCGTGTTTTTATGCATTTACAATATATGTTATCACTTAACATGTAAGGACAACGTATGTATTCACGACTCATAAAACGCTTCCATAGTTATGCATGATTTGTATAGAATGTCATTTTTCCGAAAAATTTTCACAATTCTCACAAAAAGACTTTATTAATTTTTATTTTACTGGCATAATAGATAGTAATGAAAAAAGAATGTTAAAGTGGGTGAGTAAATGAAAAGTGGAGAAAAAGATTACTCGGTAAAAGAAGCGATGATTTTCAGCCAACGCATTGCTCAATTATCGAAAGCGTTATGGAAATGTGTAGAGAAAGATTGGCAGCAGTGGATTAAACCTTACGATTTAAATATTAATGAACATCATATTTTAACAATCGCTTATCATTTAAAAGGGGCTTCTATTTCTGAGATTGCTAAGTTTGGAGTTATGCACGTATCAACAGCGTTTAACTTCTCGAAAAAGCTGGAAGAACGCGGCTATCTTGTATTCTCAAAAAAGGAAGATGATAAACGAAATACGTACATTGAAATTACAGACAAAGGGGAAGAATTACTACTTCGCTTAATGGAAGAGTATGATCCTGAAAATAATTCAGTGTTTAATGGGGCTCTTGCACTTCGTAATTTTTATGGGAAGTTCCCAGAAAATATCGAACTGATTGCAATCCTGCGTAACATTTACGGACAAGACTTTATCGATATTTTTGAGAAATCATTAGAAGATATTGAAGAGAACTTTACAGAATCCGATCAAAAGTTAGTTAAGAAATAATCTATTTATTTTTTCGCAATCATGCTTAAGAATTCATTCATAAGCGGCTTAAATAAACCTTGTTTTGCTAGCGCTTCCGCAGTTTCGTGTACTTCGAGCTGATGTGGAAGCGCTTTTTCAAATTGATCTAACAGCACATCGAACAAAAGAAGCCCTTCTGCTTTCTCCACTACATATTGCTCGTTCAGTTTTTCACAAAGATTTAGTATACGTTCAATATCTTTTTTACGAGCTTTTTTCTTTATGATCAAAGAATAAAATGGACACTTCTCTTCATCAATCATTTTAAATAATAAGTCTACATAGTATTCAGCTTGTTCTAATCTTCTAACAACGTCCATTTTCTCCCTCACTTTCTAACACAAAGTCTTCTATTTCTGAATTTTGTAACACGAACAAAATATCGTGTGATACAATATATGTATATGTATTTTAGCCAAAAGGAGGTCTCGCCTCATGACACTTATAACAGTTGTTTTTGTCGCATTCGCACTTCTTGTTATATTTTACACGAATTTCATGACACATACACTGTGTGAACGAAAACAAATAGCTGCGAGCCGCCAGCCCGGTGTCTTTCGGGTTATTAATGTATGTATAACAATTTTATTAATTTCTAGTTATATAGAAATTATATTTCATGGAAAGTGAGGAAGGAAAGCCCCTTCCTCACTTTTTTCCTCTATAAGCAAATTATACCTACAATAACCAATAAAATAAACAGTACAAGTAATAAAATAAGTTGAGAATTCATCCCCATCCCCTCCTCTATTCTGTATATGCGGCATACGCCCAATATGGCACACTTTCAAAATCTGACACGTACTGGTTAATTTTTCTTTATCAATATGAAAACGCGTCGAAATATGATATATTAAATTTTGTACATATTGCTTATACTATAGAACAAAACATTCATCAAAACTTTATCCTCAGCCACGGTAAGCCCTGTTAAGCGCGCTTTACCAATATAAAAAAGCAAAAGTATCAGTGAGACTTAATCGGGCTCTTATGAATCAAAATTCATTGGTGTAGGATAAATTAAAAATACATAATAGTAGGAGTGTTTATCGAATGAAGAAAGCTATGCTTGCCTTAGCCGCAACAAGTGTAATCGCATTATCAGCATGTGGAACATCATCATCAGACAAAATTGTTACATCTAAAGCTGGTGACATTACAAAAGAAGAATTCTACGATCAAATGAAGACACAAGCTGGTAAACAAGTACTAAACAACATGGTTATGGAAAAAGTACTTATTAAAAACTACAAAGTTGAAGACAAAGATGTAGACAAAAAGTTCGATGAAATGAAAAAACAATACGGTGATCAATTCGATACACTAATGAAACAACAAGGTATTAAAGAAGAAACTATTAAAAATAGTGTGCGTGCTCAATTAGCTCAAGAAAAAGCGGTTGAACAATCGATTACTGATAAAGATGTAAAAGCAAAATTCGAGGATTATAAAAAAGAAATTAAAGCAAGTCATATCCTTGTAAAAGATGAAGAAACTGCTAAAAAGGTGAAAGATGAACTTGCTCAAGGTAAATCTTTCGAAGAATTAGCAAAACAATACTCTGAAGATACAGGCTCAAAAGAAAAAGGTGGCGACTTAGGATTCTTCGGACCAGGGAAAATGGTAAAAGAATTTGAAGAAGCAGCTCAAAAGTTGAAAAAAGGTGAAGTAAGCGAACCTGTAAAAACACAATTCGGTTACCATATCATCAAAGTAACTGATAATCACGCAGATGCAAATTTCGATAAAGCAAAAGCTGATATTAAAAAATCACTAGTTCAAGAAAAAACACAAGATGCTCAATTTATGAACGATCTTATGATGAAAGAAATCAAAAAAGCTGACGTAAAAGTTGACGATAAAGATTTAAAAGATCTTTTCGAAGAGAAAAAAGCTGACGCTAAGAAAGACGAAAAGAAATAATGAAGTAAAAAAAGCTTGGGCTTCGGCCCGAGCTTTTTTTATCTCCTCTTCTCCCAGTAGTTAATCTAGATTCGGTAAATGAAATTATATCGGCGATTTTTCAAATATATCGACTTACCGACAAAAAACGACAACAAGCGTGACTCCCTCTTCAAACACAAAAAAACCTTGATCCACGCCACGTAGAACCAAGGTTTATCTTATTATCATTGATTAAATGAAAAAACTATGTTAAATTAGAACAGAAACACGTTTTATAAAACAAAAGGAACGTATTTATCCGTATCTTAATTTTACACCAAAACACATCTTCAGTCAACCTCTATTTTTCACTTTTAAAGGAGTGCTTACCGTATGAACAAAAAACTTGATCTAGAGCAAAAAAGATTGGATACCGTAATTGAAACAATTACGGAGCAAATTGATAAACTGGAAAACGAAACTGGCAGACGCCGAGCAGAAGTAATCAATATTCGTAAACACTTTTGGGATGATGTGAAAGTGAATACTGATACTTTCGATGATTATCTTGAAACAGTTATCAACTTAAGACAACAAGCTCAGTCACTAGCTGTCACACAAATTACCCATAAGCACACCTTTAATCGACTTGCCGCATTAAGACGTATGCATAAAGCACCTTATTTCGGACGAATTGATTTCAAAGAAGAAGGAGAATCTGCCGCGGATCAAATTTATATCGGCGTCGCTACACTTACTGATGCAAGCGGAGAAAACTTCCTTATATATGACTGGCGCGCACCTATTTCGAGTGTGTACTATGATTATCCACCAGGACCTGCTGAATACAGTACACCAGGCGGCGTAATCCACGGTAATGTGGAGAAAAAATTACAATACATTATTCAAAATGGCGAGATTGATTCTATGTTCGATACGAGCCTTACAATTGGTGATGAAATCTTGCAACAAGCGCTTGGAAAAGGCACGAACAAACATATGCAAAGCATCGTTGCTACGATTCAGCGCGAGCAAAATGAAATTATCCGTCACGATGAAGGCCGACTCCTTATCGTGCAAGGAGCCGCTGGTAGTGGTAAAACATCAGCTGCATTGCAACGAATCGCCTACTTACTATATAAATATCGCGAATGGTTAAAAGCAGATCAAATTATTCTCTTCTCCCCTAACTCTATGTTCAACAGCTACGTTTCTAACGTACTACCTGAACTCGGCGAAGAAAATATGCAGCAAGTGACTTTCCAAGAATATTTAAACCATAGACTAAGTAAGTCATTTGACGTTGAAGATCCTTATGAACAATTAGAATATATGTTAACTGAAACGAATAATCCTACCTATAAAACGAGAAATGCGAGCATTCGATTTAAGGCATCTACTCAATTTTTCGAGATGATTAGAGCGTACAGACAATCTCTTGAATCTTCAGGCATGCTATTTAGAGGAATGAAATTTAGAGGAAAACTGATTGTTTCTGCGAAAGAAATTACAGAACAATTTTACAATACCGACTCCTCCCTCCGCTTCCATAGTCGAATTGAGAAGTTAACGGATTGGCTAAACAAGCAAATAGATGCACTTGAAAAAGCAGAACTGAAAAAGCCTTGGGTAGAAGAAGAAATTGAATTACTTAGTAAAGATGAATACCAAAAAGCTTATAAATATTTACAGAAAAAAGGCGAGTTTGACGACAACTCCTTTAATGATTTTGAAAAAGAAACGAGAGTACTTGGACGTATGATTGTCCGTAAAAAATTGAAGCCACTGCGTAAAGGCGTTCAAACATTACGCTTTATCAATTTCACAGGCATATATAAACAACTTTTCACAGATGCATCATGGGTTACTGAGAAAAAACCGAAAGAGTGGGATGACATTTGCTCCTTAACAGTAAACATGCTTGATGAAGGAAAACTATATTACGAGGATGCGACTCCATTTTTACTTTTAAAAGAATTAATTGAAGGCTTCCAAACGAACAGATCGATTAAACACGTACTCGTAGACGAAGCGCAAGATTATTCGCCGTTTCAGTTCGAGTTTTTAAAACGTCTCTTCCCTGCTGCAAGAATGACTGTACTCGGAGACTTTAACCAAGCGATATTTGCTCATGCGAGTGAAGCAGTGAATTTCAACACACTTACTAGCTTATACGGACCAGACGAAACGAACGGCATCAACTTAACTCGTAGCTACCGCTCAACAAAACCGATTATTGAATTTACACGTGCTCTCGTACCGGAAGGCAAGAACATTCACGCCTTTGAACGTGACGGCGAGAAACCTACAGTGACGAAAGTATCGAATGTCAACGAACTGCACGAACGTATTACTGCCAAAGTTGCTGAACTACAAAAAGAGCAGCACAATACGATCGCAATTATATGTAAATCTGCAGCTGAAAGCGCAGCTGCATACGAAGCACTTAATCATATCGATAATATTAAACTTGTGAAAAGTAACTCAGCCGAGTATGAGCAAGGCATTGTCATAATCCCTGCTTACTTAGCGAAAGGTATTGAATTTGATGCCGTTATTATTTACAATGCTTCTAAAGATGTGTACAGCGATGAGAGCGTTCGTAGATTGTTCTACACTGCTTGCACACGCGCAATGCATGAATTGCAACTTTATAGCGTTGGCGAGGTTAGTCCTTTTGTGCTTGGGGCTGATTCGGAGAGTTTTGAGCTTATAATGAAAACACCTTGATGATTCAAGGTGTTTTTCTCATTCTAATTGAAATATCCTTACGCCTATACACACTCAGCACGATCCCCATTATAAGCGCATGAAATACAGTCGGCGTTAATCCGTAACTAATAAAAGGTAAGGATATAGCAGCAAGCGGCAATAATCCTAGTATCATTCCAACATTATAAATGAACTGGAATACAAAAAGAGTCAATCCACCAACGAGTAGCAATTTACCGTACCGATCATTTATTTTATAAGAGATGACTATTAATCTTGCTACAAAAAGAGAAAGAACGAAGACAAGAATTAATGCAAGCCAATACCCATAATAGTAAGTCAAACTTGCAAATACAAAATCAGTATCCGGAGCAGGGATGAATTTCATATCTCCATATGTACCAAACCAACCTGCTGATGACATTACCTCTTTTAATCGTATATACATAAACCCTGCACCACCTGCATCACTCTCCGGATTTAAATACCCTAAAATTCTATCTAAGTGATATCCTGAAGACCAGGATACCGATGCCCTGATAATAAATAAACAAATGGGTACAATCGTAATAATCAACGCCGTTTTCTTTCCTAATTTACTCCACCAAAGCATAACGAATACCATTGTCATATAAACAAAAATTGACGAAAGGGTTGATACAATCAAAAATAAATACAAAGAAAATAAATATAAAACCACAAGATGCATAACCTTTAACCTACTATTATTGAAAAAAGACGCCCACGCTAGAAAAAAGAACGGTACTGCTATTAAACAATCAATTTCAATAGGACCGATTTTTATTAACGGTTCTCCAGTCAACGAAGCGTTCGGAAAACAGTATAGCATTAACAGAATGAGTACCCCGATTGTGTAAAACAACCCTCCCATTCTCTCTAATTTCCGATAATCAATCAGCATCATCCCAAAAGCTGTTACAACACCGAGAATAACAAATATCACCTTATTCATTATTACATCATTCGTATATCCAAAAGCTATAACTGGCAAAAACCCTAGCCCCATCGCAGCCACTAATAAACCAATTAAGAACCAATCAACCTTTGGCTTATGTAGTTTATTAAGTTCCTGGCCAAGCTTAATTGGGCTTCCCATTTGTTCAACAGCCTTATCTTCAGCAACTTCCTCACTTAAGCCTTTCTCTATCCACATATTCTTCGTCTGTTTCAAGTGAAAGTCTAGTTCTGTTGCCACCAAGTCCTTTGCTTCTTTTGATTTAATATGGTTCGTAACTTCTTTTAAAAAACGCTCCCCTTTTTTGCTCAATTTTTTCTCACTCCTGTATTAATCCTTTTAATATAAATCGTGCCTTCGTAGCATTCTTCTCTGCCTTTCGCAGCATTTTATTTCCTTTATCATTTAATTGATAATATTTAGCTCCCGCGTGATCCCAGCTAGATTGGATAAAGCGATTTTGTTCTAGACGATGTAATAAAGTGTATAGAGACCCTTCACCACCTTCGAATTTTTGAATCCCTCTCCCTCTTAGCAACTGCATCAATTCATAACCCGTTTTTTCATTCATAAGAAGTTGTAACACTGCTAAAAGGATATCTTCTTCCTTTTCGGACGATTGCTTAATTTTTTCGCGCACCTGCTTCTGGTGCTGATCAGAAAAACTCAAATGTTTAAACGTTGTGTTCTCCATTGATTTTCGCAAACCTTTTAATCGATCTTCCATTTGATTATCCCTCCAATCCTTTCTTCAAAAGTTCCTTCGCTTTTTTCAGTCTCGTTTTTATCGTATTTTCCTTTACGTCTATTACCATAGCAATCTCTTTAATTGATAATTCTTCATAATAAAATAGATAAATGACTTCTCGATATTTTATCGGTAAACTCATTACCGCAGAAGCCAACCTACTATCCTCCGCATTTTGAATGACAGTTTGTTCGACACTATCATTTTGAATCCCAATATACGCAAATTCATCCTCTGTAACGATTACCTTTTTGTTATACCAACTTTTTATATAGTCCTTACATTGATTAATCGCAATTCTCCATAACCACGTTTTCACATTCGATTTCCCTTTATATGTATGAAGAGATTTATAACATTTCACAAATATATCTTGCGTTATATCCTCCGCAATCTCTTTATTATTCACATATGAATACACAAGCTGCAGGACTTCTTGCCCATACTTGTTCATTATTTCGTCGATAAGTTCCTCCTTATCTTCTATTTCAAACGCTTCTATCGTTAATTCATCCACATCATTTCCTCCTTCCCATATATTAGACGACGCACTGTATGGAAAAGTTTTATAAATGTATAAAAAAATACGGATGGTAATGTCCATACCGTTTTTTATGAATATTTATTTACTTCTTGTCCCCTGACACTAATGCTCTGCTTAAAAACAGGAATTTTCATCCATATATCTTGTTCCCTATTTTAAAACATAATACAATGAATACGTAACTTAATAAGCTATAACTAGTAGGTGTGGCAATCATCTCTTCCATTTTGAAAAAAGGGGGAGGTGATAATATAATCGCGATGTTTGTAATTAAATTAGTGTATGGTATCCTAACCGGAGCTGGCGTTGTCATCGGTAGAAGATACGTCGGTCCGTGGCTAATTTCTGTATACAAAAAAGCGAGAACCACCCTGCTTCGTGGAAAAGGTAAGGGCGGTTCTCGGCTAAAACATTAATGTAATTGTCTTATAACCGCACCTACTACCACCACAATAGCAAGTTAGGTTACACAAGGCAGAAGTTTCTCAGGCTTCTGTCTTTTTTTATTTTATGCAAAATTCACACTACATACTCTATCATCATTGTAACACATTTTATTTATTTTTAGTCAAGAGAAAAACTACCTAAAGGGCTCCCCTTCAGGTAGTTCTCTATTTTGCGCTAACGCAGCTAGACTTTTTCAAGTTCAGCTGTGCCGCTCTCATCATTTATAGCACCAATAAAGACGGATTATGTACCCGCTTCATAACAGTATGAGTAAACAAGGAACAACACCTATTACGAATATAAAAAATCCTCTCACTATATAGCACTTATGTTTTCAGCAATACTCTATTACCATCAAACTAAATTTGTATAATTTAAACTACAGAATAGCAAGCTAATTTTCAAATATCTTCTTGCGCATTATCCTAAATTTATTATCTATTTGTATCATGCTTATAAATAAAAGATATCCTACCGACGCACCGAGCATATTTATAGCAATCCGCCACACATCAAAAACATCAGACAAAGTTAGTAAATGTAATATCTCCCAAACAAGAAAGGTCATAACATACCACTTACGAGCTTTCTTATAGTTAGTCACTTTATTAATCAGCACTGGAACGAAAAATCCGAATGGAACTACTAATATTATATGTTGTAAAACACTTAACCAATAAGTTGAGTTTCCCCAAGGACCTGGATGTGCAATAAAATCTTTAACTTGCCAAAGTGTTATTCCAAAAAGTTGTAATAACGTTTCTAAATCAGATATATGTAAAAATTGCTGCCAAAATTCAATGGGATGATAGACAGTCCCACCTGTCAAACTGCGAACAGAGTCAAATGTAGAAGTTGAAATAAACGTTCCTAAAAAGACAATAAAACAAATGATTATATAAGGAATACATAAAATTTTTGATAATACCTTTAATGGTCTAGGAACTTCGTATACCGATTTATTAATCTCTACGCCAATAACTTTTGATTCTCCAAAACTTTGAATTGCTTTATAAATCGCTTCTTTTTCATTCATACCTTGTTCCATATATTCTTCTTTCAAGCTGTTCAAGTGATCATACATTTCTAGAAATAACTCATCCTGTTCAATATCACTAAGTTCTGAATAGGCTAAAATAGACTTAATATACTCATCAAATTCACTCATAAATAACTCCTTTCTGACAAGCTTGAATTAATGCTGTTACACTCTCCCAAGAATTCACTTTCTTCTGCAATTCTTTTTTCCCTTTATCTGTAATAGTATAGAATTTCCTTTTCATCCCATTCTCAGATTCATTCCAATAAGATTCAAGAAACTCCTTTTTCTCTAATCTCTTTAAAGCAGGATACAAAGTTCCCTGCCCCATACTATACAAATCTTCACTTGCATCCTTTAAACTTTGAGCTATTTCATATCCATATGTATCACGTTTTGCAATGATAGAAAGTAATAAAATATCTATACTTCCCTTCAAGATTTCTTTGTCCAACAATACCACCACCTTATATACATCGTATAACAACATATGTCGTTATGCAATATAGTTAGAAGAATATTCCATAAAAAAGAACCACCTAAAGGCTCCCCTTCAGGTGGTTCTCTATTTTATGCTAATGCAGCTGCTTGCTCTTGTTGATCTACAGGAACGACAGCGTCTGTTAATGCTTTTTCTAGTTCTGCTGTGTATTTCATTTGCTCTTCTTTGCTCCAGCCTAGTTTCGCAGCCATGTAGTTGATTACTGCTTCTTTCCACTCGTATACCCAGTGGATGTTGAAGAATACAGCACCTCTGCGGCGTACGAAGAAGTCAACTGGTTTTGCTGTCATTTCGTAATCCATTGCGTATACAAGTGGGATTAGAACATCTAGCGGCATGTTGTATTCTTTCGCTTCGTCTTTATGTTTTTTCGCTAAGTCGAATAGTATGTCAACGTTAGAGCCATAGAATTTCGCGAATTCTTCTGCTTGTGCTGTCGTTAAACCGTATTTTGTACCTTCGCCTGCTTTTTTCGCGATAAATGCTGGTAATCCTTTAGAGCCATCTACATGTCCACCAGAGATCGGCATATGTTTCGTTGTGCTCTTCGGATATGCACTATGACCTTCTTTTTGTAGTAAGTTTGTTACGTAGTCTACTACCATTTCAGCCATTTTGCGGTATCCTGTTAATTTACCACCTGCGATTGTAATTAAACCAGATTCAGAAGTCCAAATTTCGTCTTTACGAGAAATTTCAGATGCACTCTTACCTTCTTCGTAAATTAACGGACGTACACCAGCCCAGCTTGACTCGATGTCTTTTTCCGTAATTTTTACGCTTGGGAACATGTAGTTAATCGCATTAATGATGTATGTGCGATCTTCTGTTGTCATTTGTGGTACAGCTGCGTCTTTATCGTAGAACGTATCTGTTGTACCTACATAAGTTTTTCCGCCGCGAGGAATCGCGAATACCATACGTTTATCTGGTGTATCGAAGTAAATCGCTTGGCCTAATGGGAAACGTTTTTGATCAATTACTAAGTGAACACCTTTTGATAACTGAAGTACTTTTCCTTTTTTCGAGTTATCTTTTTCACGAAGTGTATCTACCCAAGGACCTGCTGCGTTTACAATTTTCTTACCGTAAACTTCGTATACTTCACCGTCTAGTAAATCGATTACACGTACACCACATACTTTTCCATCTTTATATAAGAAACCATCTACTTTTGCGTAGTTAACAGCTTTTGCACCGCGTTCAATTGCTTCTTTCATTACTTCAATTGTAAGACGCGCATCGTCTGTACGATATTCTACGTAGTAACCGCCGCCTTTTAATCCTTCTTGTTTTACAAGAGGCTCTTTCTTCAGCGTCTCTTCACGGTTAAACATTTTTCTGCGCTCGCTTCGTTTTACACCTGCTAAGAAGTCGTATACACGAAGACCAATTGATGTACTAAATGATCCAAACGTACCGCCTGTATGGAATGGAAGTAACATCCACTCTGGTGTTGTTACATGGGGACCGTTCTCATATACGATCGCACGCTCTTTACCTACTTCCGCTACCATTTTCACTTCAAGTTGTTTTAAATAACGTAGACCACCGTGTACAAGTTTCGTTGAACGACTTGATGTACCTGCTGCAAAGTCCTGCATTTCAAACACAATTGTTGATAACCCGCGTGTTGCTCCATCTAATGCAATACCAGAACCAGTAATACCTCCACCAATTACGATCACATCTAATTCTTGTTTATTTACTCCGTTTAATACGTCTTTACGTTGTTTACTTGAAAATTTCATGGTAATTCCTCCCTTTGATAACGAAAAAAGAGACCACAAACTCCGCTATAGATTTCGCCTCTATAGCGTGTTGTGGTCTCTCCAAATCTCCTACCGAATTATTAACTTGTCACCATTATAACACTGTTTATGATTATTTGAAAGCTTTTGTTGCTTCAATTGCTTTTTTCCATCCAGCATATAGCTCTTCGCTTGTTTTCGCTTCCATCGTTGGTTCAAAGCGTTTGTCCATATGCCACTGTTCTTTAATTTCATCTTGGTTTTTCCAATATCCAACCGCAAGACCAGCTAAGTATGCTGCACCTAGAGCCGTTGTTTCATTGATTACTGGACGCTCTACAGGAACATCTAAAATATCACTTTGGAACTTCATTAAGAAGTTATTTTTAACCGCTCCGCCATCAACGCGTAATGTTTTCAGTTCAATACCTGAATCTGCTTCCATTGCGCATAATACATCTTTCGTTTGGTAAGCTAAAGATTCTAGCGTTGCACGAATGAAGTGCTCTTTCGTCGTACCGCGTGTTACACCAAACATAGCGCCGCGTACTTCACTATCCCAATAAGGTGTTCCTAGTCCAACGAATGCTGGTACAACGTATACACCGTCAGTTGATTCAACGCGATTCGCGTACACTTCACTCTCACTCGCATCTTTAAACATGCGCATTCCGTCGCGTAACCATTGAATTGCAGAACCCGCTACGAAAATACTTCCTTCTAATGCGTAGTTTACTTTACCATCTATTCCCCATGCAATTGTTGTTAATAGACCGTGCTCAGAAGCTACTGCTTTTTCACCTGTGTTCATTAACATGAAGCAACCAGTTCCGTAAGTATTTTTCGCCATACCTTCACCGAAACAAGCTTGTCCAAATAAAGCTGCTTGTTGGTCACCAGCTACACCTGCAATCGGTACATTTTGACCGAAGAAGTGGTAATCAATTGTTTCTCCGTAAATTTCAGATGATGGACGTACTTCTGGAAGCATGCTCTTTGGTACTGTTAACATTTCTAGAAGCTCATCATCCCACTGTAAGTCGTGAATGTTAAACATTAACGTACGTGATGCATTTGAGTAATCTGTTACGTGTGCTTTACCACCAGATAGTTTCCATACAAGCCACGAATCAATTGTTCCGAATAATAGATCGCCGTTTTCTGCTTTCTCTCTTGCACCTTCAACATTATCTAAAATCCATTTTACTTTCGTACCAGAGAAGTATGCATCAATTAAAAGACCTGTTTTTTCGCGAACAATTTCGCTATAACCTTTTTCTTTTAACTCATCACAAATTTCAGCTGTTTGGCGAGATTGCCATACGATTGCGTTGTAAATTGGTTTACTAGTTGTTTTATCCCAGACAACCGTTGTTTCACGTTGGTTCGTAATACCGATACCAGCGATTTGTTCTGGTTTTACATCTGCTTCGCTTAAGCAAGTTGCGATAACTGCTAAAATAGATCCCCAAATTTCTTGTGCATTATGCTCTACCCAGCCCGGCTTTGGAAAATGTTGTGTAAACTCTTTTTGAGCTGAATGAACAATTTCACCTTTTTTATTGAAAAGAATTGCGCGTGAGCTTGTTGTTCCTTGGTCTAATGAAAGAATATATTTTTTCATATCGGTTTCCCCCTTATGCTACTTTTCTACTATTTGTATTGCTTCCACTTTTTTTACTTGTCATATAAGAGATTGCTAGTACAATCACAGTTGCGATAATCACATAAATAAGTGCTGAATTTTGTTTTCCTTCAAATACAACTTGATGGAATAAACCTGCAAGTGATCCACCTAAAATTGGACCAACTACTGGAATCCATGCATACTTCCAGTTTGAACCGCCTTTTCCTGCAATCGGAAGGAAGAAGTGTGCGATACGCGGACCTAAATCACGTGCTGGGTTAATTGCGTATCCTGTTGTCCCACCTAATGATAAACCAATACTTACAATTAAGAAACCTACGATAAATGGATTTAATCCATCTGCAAACTTATTTGCACCAATTGCTAATATACCAAATACTAAAACGAATGTTCCAATCATTTCACTTAAAAGGTTTGCAAATGTGTTCGGAATTGCTGGACCTGTTGCAAATACACCTAATTTTGTTCCTGGATCTTCTGTTTCTTTCCAGTGTGGTAAGTAATGTAAATATACGATAACTGCCCCGATAATTGCCCCAATCATTTGTGCTGCGATATAACCTGGTACATCACTC
Organism: Bacillus sp. RB3; assembly: GCF_030164735.1. Lineage (NCBI taxonomy): Bacteria > Bacillati > Bacillota > Bacilli > Caryophanales > Bacillaceae > Bacillus > Bacillus sp. RB3. The sequence continues at coordinate 2,163 of NZ_JASNGE010000010.1, read as the reverse complement.
CATGGGAACGCTCCCTTAAATGCTAGTCCTATCGTTAAAGCTGGATTCAAATGTGCCCCACTAATTGATCCAACCGCATACGCTGCAACCGCTACTGCTAAGCCCCAGCCCATTGTAATAACAATCCAACCTGAATCTTTCGCAAACGATTTCTTTAAACTTACACCAGCACAAACGCCGCCACCAAGTACGATTAACAACGCAGTCCCTATTAACTCTCCTAAAAATGCTGACATAGTATCCCTCCACAATCAATTTAAACGCTTCCAAATGTGATAGAGGTAAAATGAATGGCCATTCGTTTTTGTCAAAAGAAAAAGACCCACAGCTTGCACGCTTCTATATAAATTTATATAGAAACAATGAAATGTGGATCTCTACTTTTCTCCGTCACGTTTATTAACTTGTCTATAATGTTAACCGTAAATGAAAGCGGTGTCAACGAAAAAATTCACATTTTCGTCACTTTTTTTGGTAATGTTTCCATAGTTCGCGTTTTGATGTCGTAATTGCTGTCGCACCAGCGTTTAAAGCTCTTTCCACATCTTCTACAGTACGAATAAAACCACCCGCTAAAATCGGTACACCAGTACGCTCTTTCACTTCAGCGATAACGTCCGTTAATGCTCCAGGAAGTACCTCAATATAATCCGGTTTCGTCTTATCTAAAAGATTGCAGCTCTTCTCCATCGCACTCGAATCGATTAAAAAGATGCGTTGTATTGCCACAACACCTTTTTGCTTCGCCTTCATAATAACGCTCGCCTTTGTTGAAAGTAACCCGTACGGTCTAAACTCCTGACATAAATATTCCGTCGCATGCCCATCACTCTGCAAACCATGAATTAAATCCACATGTAAAAACACCTTTTTACAATATTGCTTCGCAAGCGATATAACACTCTTCAATTGGCCGACATGAATATCTAAAATAACAATATATTCATACGAACTATGTAATAGCTTTTCCAAATCTTTAATTTGCCTCACTGCCGGCAAAATCTTCTGTTCATGAAATTCCATTCTAAATGTCCCGATACGATAAACTTAACTAAATCTATACAATTCAATCAAATTTACACGAGTTAGTGCTTCATCGTGTTCTCGCAGCCCCAAAGGGACGAGGGGTATAACACTCCACACGAGGCAGTATCGTTACCTCCTATTATCAAGCATTTATTTTACCCATCTTGATAAATTTATCGACGCATTTACATCCCTATCGTGATGGCTATTGCATGAAGCACAACACCATTCACGAATCTTTAAACTCCACTGTCCTTCTGGTTGAACTGAATGGTCGTATTTTACTCCGCAACATGAGCAAATCTTGCTTGAAGCGAACCATTTATCAGCTTTTACATACGCAATGCCGTACTTCTCGCACTTGTATGACAAACATTGAAAGAAGAAGTTTAATTTTTGAAATGAAAATGCTTTCGATAGTTTTTTGTTTTTTAACAGGTTTGAGATAGATAAGTCTTCCACAACAATTCTCATTGGTTTGGTTTTCACCAATGTAGCTGTTGCTTGATGGATATGGTTATTTCGGATATTCGTAATTTTCCTAGATAACCGCAGGTGCTCAGTTTTCGCTTTTTCATATCCGGCAGATTGAATTTTTACACCTTTTTTAAATCTCCTAGACATATCTCTTTGCGCTGACTTTTTCCTTTTCAAAAGTTTTTTAACCTTAGCATCTTTGTTTATATTTCGTTCTTTCATACCATTAGAAGCTACAAAAAGCTCTTTTAAACCAACATCCACACCAATCGACTCATCGGTTAGTTCTTGTGATTCAAAGTCTTCTTGGAACCCTACACTCATCCACCAGTGACGACCGTCAAAGGTAACTCTTGGATTTGATGTTTTTTTATTTCTTGGTAGTTGTTGGCTTGTTTTCACTTCTCCAATAGACTGAATATGAACTACTTTCTTTCCTATAACCAGTCTTTCATAATTGGCATAAAATCCTTGAATTAAATCTTTTTTGGATTTATAAGAAGTGTGATAACCATTTTTGTACTTTTTGAACGAATGTTTTCTCGCCGTATCAAAATCTTTTGAAGCCTGTTTGGGAACTTGTGCATTGATGTCTTTTAACCACTCATATCTCTTTCGCTTCTTGATCTTTGTAAATCGTTTCTGTAAAGCTAACTGTGA